>JAPOVF010000175.1:9169-36234 GCA_026708285.1 Acidobacteriota bacterium | reverse complement strand
GGTGCTGTGCTCGGTGATCGGCGAACCGCTGTTCAGGCGCTGGGTCGACCTGATGACCGAGGACAACGGCGCCGCAAGCGCGGGCGAAGAGATCGACTGGCTGAACGATCCACGCTTCGCCGACGATCTCTCGCGGGGCGACCACGGCGAGGTGATCGGCGAGCGGATGGCGGCCTGGTGCGCCTCCCGGTCGACCGGGGAAGCGGTGGAGACCCTGAACGAGGCGATGATCCCTTCGGGACCCGTGTACTCGATGCAGCAGACGCTGGACGACCCCCACATCGCGGAGGTCGGTTCCTTCGTCGAACTCGAGTATCCGGACATGACGCGGCCGGCGCCGGTGGCCCAGCCTTCCGTGCGCCTGACCGAGACCCCGGCCACGATCCGTCACCGCGCGCCGACGCTGGGCGAGCACACGGACGAGATCCTGGGCGATCTCGGCTACAGCAGCCAGGAGATCGCCGAATTCAGGGCTGAACGGATCGTGTAGTGCCGTCCTCAGTGGAGCTCGGCAGCCTCGCGCGTTTTTCTCGGAAAGCCGGCCGGAAGGCCGGCGCACCCAGTCTCCGGACAAAAAGTGGAGTTCCAGGCCACTGGGTGCGCCGGCCTTCCGGCCGGCATCCGGCGCGAAGCGCCGGTCTGGCTCTGCTCCTCCTTGCTTCCCCGGGGCCGGTTCTGGCGCAACCACCCGATCTGCCGGCCCCAAACATCCTCTGGGTCTCGAGCGAGGACAACGGCCCGCATCTGGGCGCCTACGGCGACGACTACGCCACGACACCGAACCTCGACCGCCTCGCCGACCGCGGGCTCGTCTACCGCAACGCCTGGTCGACCGTGCCGGTGTGCGCGCCGGCACGCACGACGATCATCAGTGGCCTGTACCCGTCGTCCACCGGCGCGCAACACATGCGGAGCCAATCCAGGCTTCCGGAGGGCTTCCGCTTCTTCCCGCAGGTCCTGCGCGAGGAGGGCTACTACGTGACGAACAACGCCAAGGAGGACTACAACCTCGCGAAACCCGGCGGCCAGGGAGCCGTATGGCACGAGTCGTCCCGCGAGGCGCACTGGCGGAACCGCCCGGAGGGGATGCCGTTCTTCTCGGTGTTCAACTTCACCGTGACCCACGAGAGCCAGATCCGTCGCCGGCCGCACACCCAGGTCCACGACCCGGCCGGCGTCCGCGTGCCCGCATACCACCCGGACACGCCCGAGGTACGGCGGGACTGGGCGCAGTACTACGACAAGCTGACCGAGATGGACGCGCTCGTCGGAGAGCGCCTGGCCGAGCTCGAGGCGGCCGGCCTCGCGGACGACACGATCGTCTTCTACTGGGCCGATCACGGTCCGGGTCTGCCGCGCGGCAAGCGCACAGCGCTGCACACCGGCCTCCATGTGCCGCTCATCGTCTCGGTCCCCGAGAAGTACAGGCACCTGGCGCCGGCGGACTACGAGGAGGGCGGGAGCACTGACCGGCTGGTCGGCTTCATCGATTTCGCGCCGACGATGCTGAGCCTGGCCGGGATCGAACCGCCGCCGCACCTCCAGGGGCAGGCCTTCCTGGGGGCCCACGAGGCGGAGCCGAACGAGTTCCTGTTCGGCTTCTCCGATCGCATGGACGAGCGCTACGACCTGGTGCGGAGCGTCCGCGACAAGCGGTACCTCTATGCGCGCAACTTCCTGGTCGACCGGCCCTACGGCCAGCACCTCTCCTACCAGATGGAGACGCCGACGACCCGGGTCTGGCTGCGGCTGTTCCAGGCGGGGGAACTCAACGAGGCGCAGGCGGCCTTCTGGCGGGAGAAGCCGAGCGAGGAGTTGTACGACCTGGAGGACGATCCGGATCTGGTGAACAACCTCGCCGGTTCAGCCGAGCACGAAGCCGAGCGGGAACGGCTGGCCGCGGCGTTGCGGCGACAGCTCATGACGATTCGCGATCTCAGTTTCCTGTCTGAAGGCGAGATGCACCGCCGGGCGGCGGACATGGGTGGCGTGCCCTGGACCTACGGCCAGGGCGGCTACCAGATCGAGCGGGTGCTGCCCGCGGCCGAACTCGCCACCGATCGGTCGACGTGGGGGAGCGGCGACCTGGAGCGGTTGACCCGCATGCTCCGCGACCCGGACTCCGCAGTACGCGCCTGGGCCGGAATCGGGCTGCGGATTCGCGGTGAGGAGGCGGTGCTGGGAGCGCGTCTGGAACTGCGGGCCGCGCTGAACGATCCTTCGCCGCCGGTCCGTATCTTCGCTGCCGAAGCTCTGGGGCGCTTCGGCGAAGAGAGGGACCTTGCGCCTGCGTTGGAGCTGCTGCTGGCCTCCGCTTCGATCACGGAGAACGGCTTCTTCGACGCCCTGCTGGCCCTGAACGCGCTCGATTACCTCCCGCCGGAGGTCTTTGGGGGGCCGGACGCGCAGGACTGGCGCAACCGGCTGGCGCGCCTGCCGAGCGAAGTCGAAGGTCTCGACCGCCGATTCAGGAACTACGTACCGCGGCTGCTCGAGGCGATCTGGCTCGACCTGCCGGATCGTTGACGAGAGGGCTGGCCTGCGTCCACGCCTGGCGGGGCCGTCGCGGATGTGACGGCTTCGCCGTGAAGCCTCCTGGCGGCCGTCCGCGGGAGTAGAATCCGGGCCATGGCCGAGCCCGTGCAGACCGTCCGCTCCACGCTGGGGTGCGAAGACCCGGACCCGGCGAAGGGCCCGGTCGATCTGGATTCCTTCCCCGGTTGCCGGGCGGTGCACATCCCGAAAGACGAGATCGCCGGCTACGAGGGCCGGCTGGAGTACTGGGAGGCTCGCACCGGGACCGCGATGGTTCTGTGCGAACCAGTGACCACCTGGCACGAACAACCGTCGCAGCGGCTTGCCCGGCTGACCGAGCGGATCGCGGCGTCGCGGGGCTCGCCGATCGAGACCTTCGGTTGCTGCGACCTGGTGCGTTTCGACGAGAGCGGCGCTCGGGAGGCCCTGATGCAGGCGGACCAGGTCGTCTATCTGCGCCCGTTGACGACGCCGGTCATGGAGGAACCCGCCGTCGACGTGGACGGCGCCGCGCGCCCCGACGTCGTACTGGAGGTTGACTACTC
The DNA here is from genome assembly GCA_026708285.1 of Acidobacteriota bacterium. GTDB lineage: Bacteria > Acidobacteriota > Thermoanaerobaculia > Multivoradales > Multivoraceae > Multivorans. The sequence continues at coordinate 33,154 of JAPOVF010000175.1, read as the reverse complement.
CACCGATGTCCGAAGGGGGAAGCTGCGGCTCTACGAGGCCTGGGGCTTCCCCGAGGTCTGGGTGGACGTGCCGGACGTGCGTTCACCCAATCGCCCGAAGTCTCGGCCGTCCGGTCTGACGATTCATGTGCGGGAAGACGGCCACTTCCGGGAGGCGGCGTCCAGCCGGGCGTTCCCGAGCTGGACGGCGGAGGAGATCCACCGCGCCCTCAACGAGCAGCCTGTCTCCCGCGAGACCCTCGACGTGCTCCGCCGCGTCGGCCGGACGCTGGGTGAGGCGGAGGGAACCGGCCCCGACGACGATCCATGGCTTGCCGCCGAACGTGCCGCCGGCCGCGCCGGCATGGTCGTGGCGATTCTCGAAGCACGCGGCGTTCCCGCGAGCCCCGAACTGGCGACGCGACTCGCGGGTCTGGTCGGCGTGACCGATGCGGAACTGGTTGGGGCGGCCAACGCCTGCTCCAGCGCAGAGGAGCTTCTTCGGCTGCTGCGGCGCTGATCTCCGGGGCTTGCCGCTTGTGCACCGCCGTCGGCGCGCGGCACCGCGCGGCTCCGCGACCTATCCGTCGGCCGCCGTCTCCGGCGGCCAGCCGAACGGCAGGTCCTCCGGCACCACCTTGATCTCGGTCGAGAACTGGAACGGCGCCTCGCCGGGGCCAGGGAACTCGAACTCGAGGTAGAAGCCGGTCCAGCCGCGTTCCGGCGCGGGGACGGCGCCGATCCACCTACCGTCCTCGTCTGGTTCGACGGCCGTGCTGGTCCACGACTGGCCGATCGTGTCGACCCGGAGGTCGCGCGTTTCCGGGTTCGAGGCCTGCCACAGGAGAACCTGACTCGGCTCCATGTGGTTCGCCACCCAGGCGGTGATCTCGGCGCCGCCGGCGTCGTCCGTCTCGATCGTCCAGTCGACGTCGGGGCGTTCCACGCCCTCGAGCACCGCCTGGTAGAAGGCGAGGAAACCGACCGCCGCGTCGCTGCCGCCCAGGGAGTGTTCGGTGTTCGGCACGTAGCGCAGGTGCTTCTCGCCGAGCAGGTCTTCGAAGTAGAACTGGGCCGAGTCGGGCAGGAAGAACTGGTCGCCGGTCGCGTTGATCAGGTACTTCGGCATCGTGAGGCTGTCGAGGTGGTTGTAGGGCTCGACGATCTGCTGGAGTTCCAGGTACTCGGGAGTTCCGAACCAGTCCGTGATCCCCTCGTGGACGTAGTCGCCGATCGCCGGCGCCCAGAAGCCGTAGGCCTTCCAGTGGTGCTCGAAGGAGGGCTCCAGGTTCAGGAGGTCGATGACGATCGGCGCGATCGCGACCACCCGGTCGTCGACCATCGCCGTGGTCCAGGTCGTCCAGCCGCGCTTGGAGCCGCCGGCGACGACGAAGCTGCCCACGTCGTTTCCGCCGCCGTCCCCGGACGCCGCGAAGGCGGTCATCGTGTCCATCGCCCGCACCGCTGCCTTGGTCATCGGCAGCCGGGCGAGCCAGATCGCATCCTCGCCCCGCAGGAACTTGTCCCAGCCGTAGGCGATCAGCTCGTCCTCGACGCGCTCTCCGTAGTCGTCGCCGACGAAGTTGAGCGGCTGGTTCGGCACCATCCGCAACTCGGCCGTGAACGAACCGGTCGCGAGGGCTGGCTGGAGGGTCAGTGGATTGGCCTGTTCGGGCGGGTCGCCGCCGTTGCGGCCCCCCGAGATGTAGAGGAAGGCGTGGTCGCTCGTGACCTCGTCGGGTTCGACCACCATCAGCCAGTGGGTCCACAGGGGCCGGTCGACTTCCGCCTCGGTGAGCCAGGTCTGACTTGTCATCTCGATCGTGTGCAGCGTGTATCCGTCGCCGCGCTCGCTGTTCACCAGGGTCCAGCCGTAGGCCGGATCGGGTGTGTCCACGTAGTTCTGGAGGATGTCGCTTGGCCCCGGTTCAGGGGAGACGTCCGCAGCGGGGACCCCGGAATCGCCGCCGGCGGCGCAACCGAGAAGCAGTAGTCCGATGGCCAGCAGGGTGAACGAGTCGCGCGCGTATCTCCGGTTTCGGTTTCTCATGGTTCCAATCTCCTTTGCGCCGATTGTCGGCCAGCCGACGCGGCTTCGTCGAGCAGCGTCAGATCGCCCCCGCCACCCGCATCGCATCGATTCTCTCGCTGGCGAAGCCCCAGTCGGCGAGGACGGCGTCGCTGTGCTCCCCGGCCTTTGGCGGCGGTCCCTGCACGGCGACCGGCGTACGGCTGAAGCGTGGCGCCGGCGCCGGCTGGGCCACGCCGTCGACCTCGACGAAGGTCTGGCGGGACTGGTTGTGCGGATGCTCGATCGCCTCGCCGATGCGGAGCACCGGGGCGAAGCAGATGTCGCTGCCTTCCATGATTTCGCACCACTCGTCGCGTGTCTTCGTACGGAACACCTCGGCCAGCTTGCTCTTGAGTTCGGGCCAGCGGTCGCGGTTCTGGAGGTGTCCCTCCCATTCCGCGCCGTCGAGGCCGGTCTTCTCGAGCAGCAGGGCGTAGAACTGCGGCTCGATCGATCCCACGGAGACGTACTCGCCGTCCGCGCACTCGTACGTGTCGTAGAAGTGGGAGCCGCTGTCCAGCATGTTCGAGCCGCGGTCGTCCTTCCATACGCCGGCGCTGTGCATGCCGACGACGGCGGCCAGCAGCAGGGCTGAACCGTCGGTCATCGCGGCGTCGACGACCTGGCCCTTGCCTGACTTCTGCGCCTCAAGAAGACCCGCCACGACGCCCAGGGCGAGCAGCATGCCGCCGCCGCCGAAGTCACCGACCAGGTTGAGCGGCGGCACCGGCCTGCCGCCGTTGTTGCCGATCGAGTGCAGCACGCCCGACAGGGCGATGTAGTTGATGTCGTGGCCGGCGGCATGGGCAATCGTGCCGTGCTGGCCCCAGCCGGTCATGCGGCCGAAGACGAGCTTCGGATTCCGCTCCAGGCACACGTCGGGGCCGAGTCCGAGCCGCTCCATGACACCCGGTCGAAAGCCCTCGATCAGGCCGTCGGCTTTCTCCACCATGTCGAGGACGGCGCTCACCGCCTCGGGACGCTTCAGGTCCATCGCGAGGGAGCGGCGGCCGCGGTTCAGGACGTCGAACTTCGAGCCCCGGCCGGCGTACGCCTTGCGATCGATGCGCACGACCTCGGCGCCGAGGTCGGACAGCACCATCGCGCAGAACGGGCCGGGTCCGATGCCGGCGATCTCGAGAATGCGGTAGCCGTCGAGTGGTCCCATGGTCGGTATCTCCAGGTGCGGGTTGGCTCGGAGCAGGCCGGTCAGTATAGGAGACGCGGCGGCTCCGACCTGCCGTACAATCCGGTCGCTTCAGACCCGCGAATTCAGCCGGGCGCGGCCCCAGGGGCGCGCCATGGGAGAGCCTCCAATCATGCAGCGATACGGAATGACGATCCCGTTCGGTCTCCCGCTGGCCGAGCAGGAGGACCTGATCAAGGAGATGGTCGACCTCGGCTACACGGACTTCTGGTCCTCCGAGTCGAATGGCACCGACGGGTTCACGCCGCTCGTACAGGCCTCGATCTGGGCGCCGACCGCGCGGCTCGGGATCGCGATCATCCCTGCCTACACGCGCGGGCCGGCGCTGATGGCCATGACGGTCGGCGCGATGGCGGAGGCGGCCCCCGGCCGTTTCGTCATGGGCGTGGGCACGTCGTCCAACGTGATCGTCGAGCAGTGGAACGACATCCCGTTCGAGCGGCCGTACTACAAGACCCGGGACATGGTCCGCTTCCTCAAGAAGGCGCTGACGGGCGACCGGATCGACGAGGACTTCGGCAGCTTCAAGGTCCGCGGCTTCCGCATGGGCCGGCCGCTCAAGGAGAATCCACCGATCCTGGTCGCGGCGCTCCGCCAGGGGATGCTGCGTATGGCCGGCCGCGAAGGCGACGGCGCGATCCTCAATTGGCTGTCTCCCGACGACGTGAAGACGGTCGTCCCCTACGTCCATGAGGCCGGACCCGGCAAGGAGATCGCGGCGCGCATCTTCGTCATCCCCACCGAGGACAAGGGCGTGGTTGACTTCGTCGGGAAGCGCTCGATGGCCGCCTACCTGAACGTCCCCGTCTACGCCGCCTTCCACGAGTGGCTGGGCCGCCGGGACGTCCTCGGCCCGATGTGGGACGCCTGGGCCGCCGGCGACCGCAAGAAGGCGCTCGAGGTCATCCCGGAGGAGGCGCTGCGCGACATCCTGATCATCGGCTCGCCGGGCAAGTGCCGCGAACGGATCCAGGAGTACATCGAGGCAGGGGTGCATACCCCGGCGATCCAGATCATGCATCCGGGGGACGATCTGCGGGAGACGATCCGCGATCTGGCGCCGTAGAGGGCGAATGAACCCGAAGTTCTTCGAACAGCCGATCCTGAACTCGCCCTACGAGGCGCCGTCACGCCACTGGGAACTGGACGAGAGTGGCCAGCCGACCCATCGGATCGTCGAAGCGCGCCGGCAGGTGCGGTTCCTGTCGCCGATCCCTGCACCGAAGAAGCGGCGCGGCGCGTCCCAGTTGGAACTGGCGCCGACGCTAGACGAAGCCGAGGAGGCGAAGTTCGACCTGGCCCGCGTGATTCAGGAACTGCGCGGAGAAGTCGCCCGTTGGCGGCAGCTGCCGAACCCTAGCCAGTGGCAGGTGACGCCTGAGACGGCGCGGCTACTGCAGCACTGGCGAAGAAGCGACTGGCCGGGGATCAGGCCGTTCTTCTGCCAGGTCGAAGCCGTCGAGACGGTGATCTGGCTGACCGAGGTAGCCCCGAAGAGGCGGGACCGGGCCGGCCGACGCTTCCTTCGGCGGCTCGAAGAAGTCAACACGGCTCATGGAGAGTTGCCTCGGTTGGCTCTCAAGCTCGCCACGGGCGCCGGCAAGACGATGGTCATGGCCATGTTGATCGCTTGGCAGACGATCAACGCCATTCGCCGGCCGAACAGCCCGTACTTCACCCGCGGCTTTCTGGTGGTAACCCCCGGGATCACCATCCGGGACCGGCTCAGAGTGCTGCAGCCGAACGACCCTGACAACTACTACGGCCAGCGCGGGCTCGTCCCCGCGGACATGGTGAGAGATGTCGGTCGGGCGCGAATCGTGATCACGAACTTTCACGCATTCCAGCAACGGGAGCGGATGGCTCTGTCGAAGGGTGCGCGATCACTGCTGCAGGGGCGTGGCGGCGAGGACATCGAGACGCTCGAAACCGAAGGGCAAATGCTCCAGCGGGTGCTGCCAGACCTGATGGGCATGAAGAACATCCTCGTCTTCAACGACGAGGCGCATCACTGCTATCGCGAGAAGCCGGGTGACCCGGACGAGGCCAAGCCGAAGGGCGATGACCTGCAGGAAGCGAAGTCGAACCAGGAAGCGGCGCGGGTCTGGATCGCGGGTCTCGAGAGCGTGAACCGCCGGCTGGGCCTGAGCCGCGTCTTCGATCTCTCCGCAACCCCGTTCTTTCTCCGCGGCTCCGGCTACGCCGAAGGCACACTGTTCCCTTGGACCATGAGCGACTTCTCGCTGATGGACGCGATCGAGAGCGGCATCGTCAAGCTGCCTCGGGTACCCGTCTCGGACGACCTGCCCAGTGCTGACGTGCCGATGTACCGGGAACTGTGGAAGCACATCGGCAAGAAGATGCCAAAGGGCCGACGTACGGCGCGTGCCGCAGGCCTCGACCCCCAGAACCTCCCGCTACCGCTCCAGAACGCCCTGGATGCCCTCTATGGGCACTACGAGACGGTCTTCGAGGCTTGGGGAGAAGCGGGAATCGTGAGTCCGCCCTGCTTCATCGTGGTCTGCAACAACACGGCGACGTCCAAGCTGCTCTTCGACTACATCTCCGGCTATGAGCGACAGCACGAGGACGGCTCGAGCGACGTCGTGCCCGGGCGGCTCGAACTCTTCAGCAACATCGACGACTACGGCAACCCGCGGGCGCGGCCGCGAACCCTGCTCATCGACAGCGCCCAGCTCGAATCGGGGGAGGGTCTCGACAAGGGGTTCCGCACTGCCGCGGCCGACGAGATCGAGCGGTTCCGCAGGGAAGAGATGGACCGCACCGGTGACCGCGTGAGGGCGGACAGCCTGAGCGACGAAGACCTCCTCCGGGAAGTCATGAATACGGTGGGGAAGGAAGATCGGCTCGGTGGATCGATCCGCTGCGTCGTGTCGGTTTCGATGCTGACGGAAGGCTGGGACGCGAACACGGTGACTCACATCCTGGGCGTACGCGCCTTCGGCACTCAGTTGCTCTGCGAACAGGTGATCGGACGAGCTCTGCGTCGCCAGTCGTACGAACTGAACGACGAGGGCCTCTTCGATGTCGAGTACGCCGATGTCTTTGGGGTGCCCTTCGACTTCACCGCCGAACCGGTTCCGGCGCCGAGGCCGGTCGTGAAGCCGACGATCGCCGTACGGGCGATCAGCCCGGACCGTGATCACGCGGAGATCCGTTTCCCGCGGGTCCAGGGCTACCGGGTCGAGTTGCCTGAGGATCGCATCGAAGCCCAGTTCACGGCCGACTCGACGTTGACACTTACGCCGGAGCTTGTCGGACCGACAGACACACGCAACGAGCCGATCATCGGCGAGGGGGCGGACATCGATCTTGAGCATCTTGAGGACTACCGCCGGTCGTCGCTGATCTTCAACCTGACGGTCAGGCTCTTGGAGACGAAGTACCGGGAAGCCGACGGTGAGTTCAACTACGGGCTGTTCGGCAAGCTGAAGGGCGTGACCCGCCGGTGGCTCGACTCGCACCTGGAATGCGAGGGCGGCACGGTTCCGGCGCAGCTCATGTACCGGCAACTGGCCGACATGGCCTGCGCGAAGATCCATGCCGCGATCGTCCGCACCCAGAAGGAGGAACGGCCGGTGCTGGCCGTGCTCGACCCGTTCCAGCCCACTGGCAGCACCGCGGATGTCCACTTCCTCACCTCCAAGCAGTGCTACCGCACGGATCCACGGCGCTGCCACGTCGACCACGCGGTGCTCGACAGCGGTTGGGAGGGGGAGTTCTGTAGGGTCGCCGAAGCGCACGACCAGGTAGTCGCCTACGTCAAGAACGATCGTCTGGGCTTGGAGATCCCGTATCTCTACGGCTCTAGTTCGAGACGCTACCTGCCGGACTTCGTGGTCGTCCTGGACGACGGCCGCGGGCCGGACGACCGTCTCCATGTGCTCGTGGAGATCAAGGGGCTGCGCGGGGAGGACGCGAAGGCGAAGAAGGAAGCCGCGGAGACCTACTGGGTCGAAGGCGTGAACAACCTCGGGTCCCACGGCCGCTGGGCCTTCGCCGAGTTCACGAGCGTCTTCGACATCGCGTCGGAGTTCGAGGAACTCGTCCGGAGCCTTGCTAACGTCGAGCCGGCTGCGTAGACGTCGCGATCGTGCCCGAATCAGCAGGTTCTTCGGTATCGTGACCACGATGTACTACGACGATCGCGGGAGTCGCGCGCGCAGCGAGGAAGCACTGGAGCGGATCGATGGCTTGGGGTGATCCAGTAACGCCGGATCTCGTGCAGGCGACCTGGCTGGGTGGCCATCGCATTCGCCTGGAATTCGAGAACGGTTGCGCGGGGATTCTCGACATGGGACGCCGGCGATGGCGGGGGGTGTTCGAGCCTCTGCAGGACGTGACCCTCTTCAGGAGGTTCCGGCTGCGGCGTGAGTGGAACACCATCGTTTGGCCGACCGGCGCTGATCTGGCCCCGGAGTACCTGTACGAGCAGGCGTCGAACAACCCGACGACATCCGACACCGAGCGCTGATGGTGCCAAGGAAGCGCGGAACCAAGCGACCCAAACGGGTCGAGTCCTTCCGCCACGACGAGGCGAAGCGGCCGAACCTGCCTTCGGCCGAGCACCAGTCCGTCATGTCGGAGGAGGACCAGACACCGATTCGCCGGGCGGTCGAGCGGCGGAACCGCGACCTCGACCCGCAGCTCGTCTGGCGTGGCAAGGACGACGGCGAGAGTTTCGAGGTGCAGGCGCCTCCGCTCTTCATCCAGGAGAAGGTGCACCCGAAGGCGCTGATTGACGATTTGAAGCGGGTCGCCGCCGAGGGAAAGGCGCCAGAGGACCAAGTGTCCCTGTTCGACGACTTCAACGGCCTGCCCTCGGCCGAAGCACGGACCGAGTTCTACCAGCATGAGGCGAACTGGTCGAACCGGATGATCCTGGGCGATTCGCTCCAGGTCATGGCCTCCCTCGCCGACCGCGAGCGTCTGCGCGGCAAGGTCCAGTGCATCTACATAGATCCGCCTTACGGCATCAAGTTCAACTCGAACTTCCAGTGGTCTACGACTAGCCGGGACGTCAAGGATGGCAAGGCGGATCACATCACGCGCGAGCCGGAGCAGGTCAAGGCGTTCCGAGATACTTGGCGGGATGAGATTCACTCATATCTGAGCTACCTGCGGGACCGGCTGACGATGGCGCGGTAGCTGTTGACGGAGAGCGGGTCGGTGTTTGTACAGATCGGGGACGAGAACGTCCACCGTGTGCGGGCACTGATGGATGAGGTGTTTGGCGCTGAGAGCTTTCAGGCGCTCATCGCCTTTACGAAGGGTGCAACTGGCCTTGCAGCCTCCGGACGTATGCCCGCCCGACTGGACTACCTCCTTTGGTACGGAAGAAGCGCTGGTACACCGACAAAGTACCGACAACTCTATTCGCTCAAGAGCACTGAGGACGACCGGAACTTCCCGTGGGCCATACTGCCTTCGGGGGAGCGAGGCAGGCGTTCTAAGTTCGGTACTCAGCTCCCTGACGGGACGCGCTCGGGCCAGGATGTCTCCCTCTCTAAGCCTGGGCCTGGGGCAAAGTACGAGGTCGAATACGTCGGGCGCTGTTTCGACTCGGGGAAGCGCTGGTGGGGCACGACGAAGAATCAGCTTGAACGTGCGCTCAAGACGGACCGCATCGTAGTTGTCGGTAACTCCCTGAGGCATCTGAGGTATCTGGACGAAAGCAGTTTGACTGCCATCGGCAATCTGTGGGATGGCTTCTTGGGGCAGACTGCTCCCGTGTACGTCGTCCAGACAAACACGGACATAGTCGAACGGTGCCTTCTGATGACCACCGACCCAGGCGATCTCGTTCTCGACCCGACCTGTGGGTCCGGCACGACCGCCTACGTGGCTGAACAGTGGGGCCGACGCTGGATCACGTTCGACACGTCGCGCGTCGCCCTAGCATTGGCTCGCGCCCGTGTCATGGGTGCCCGCTATCCTTACTACCTTCTCGCGGACAGCCGCGAAGGGCAGGAGAGGGAGGCAGAGATCACACGGAGTGTGCCGAAGCAGACGGCAACGTACGGGCGCCTGCGGCAGGGCTTCGTGTACGAGCGCGTTCCTCACATCACGCTCAGAGCGATTGCCAATAACGCGGAGATCGACGTTATCTGGGAGCGGCTGCAACCTGCGGTGGAAGCGGCCCTGTGCGAATTGAACGAGGCGTTGATTGGTCACCCGGGGCTGCTAGAAGTGGCCACGGGCGGGCGGAAGGGCCTGACGGTCGACTTCTGCGCGCCTGCTGGCGAGACGGTCCCTCTCCCGTCGGGGAAAGAGGCACCAGCCAACGGCTTGCTGGAATGGGAGGTTCCGCGCGAGGCACCCGAAGACTGGCCCCCGGAGGCGCGCGAGGCACTGGCAGCGTTTTGGTTGGTCCGTATCGCCCGCGAGAGCGAGATGGACGCCTCGATCGCCGCAAGAGCCGAGTTCGAGTACCTCTACGACAAGCCCTACGAGGACAAGACGAAAGTCCGGGTCGCTGGGCCCTTCACGGTCGAATCCCTATCGCCTCATCGTTCCCTTCTCATCGATGACGAGGACAATCTCGTCGACACGATCGGGGAAGCTCGGAAGACCAACGGGACCGGACAGGACTTCGGCGGGATGATCCTGGACCAACTACGCCGTGCGGGGGTTCAGCAGACACATCGTGAAGACCGGATCGAGTTCACGTCGCTCCGCCTGTGGCCCGGGAAGATGATCGCAGGTGAGGGCTCATACCTGGAAGCCGGAAGTGGCGAAGACCGCCGCGCCGGCATCCTGGTCGGCCCGGAGTTCGGCACCGTCACCCGCCCCGACCTCGTCGACGCTGCTCGGGAGGCCGCCGACGCGGGCTTCGACGTCCTGATCTCCTGCGCCTTCAGCTACGACGCCCAGGCAAGCGAGTTCACCAAGCTCGGCCGCGTCCCGGTGCTCAAGGCCCGGATGAATGCCGACCTCCACATGGCCGAGGACCTCAAGAACACAGGCAAGGGCAACCTCTTCGTCATCTTCGGCGAACCCGACATCGACGTCCTGCCCGTGCCCACCGAGAACGGCGGCGAAGAGCAGTTCCAGGTCAAGCTGAACGGCGTTGACGTCTTCGACCCCCGCACCGGGAAGGTCCGCAGCGACTCCGCCGACGGCATCGCCTGCTGGTTCATCGACACCGACTACAACGGCGAGAGCTTCTTCGTGCGTCACGCCTACTTTCTGGGTGCCAACGACCCCTACAAGTCCCTCAAGACCAGCCTCAAGGCCGAGATCGACCGCGAAGCCTGGGAAACCCTCCGCAGCGACACCTCGCGCCCGTTCCCGCCACCGGGCTCAGGCCGCATCGCCGTCAAAGTCATCAACCACCTTGGCGACGAAGTGATGAAGGTCTTAAGGGTTGTTGGACGGCGTCCGTGACGCGCAGTGCCTGTTGGGCAGGGTTGGATCGAAACCGAATGGCGGCCCGCCTATGGTTCTTAGACCCGCCTCTAGGTCGGCTCCAGACCTACGAGAAGTCAAGCAGAGTCTGGACTCCTTAGAGGTTCCACTGTGACCGACCGTCGAAACGGCACCTTTCGAGACCAAGCTCATCTCGATCACGTCAAGGAAGCTCTCTGGCGGCGATCGAGGGGCGCATCAGTGATGGTGGGCAGCGGCTTCTCCCGTAACGCCGTCAGCGCCGTTCCGGGCGCTCTAGTTGCACCGGAATGGAGTGACCTCGTTCTGGCGCTGGCAAAGGCTCTTGAGGAGCGATCGGGGTCGTCCGCTGGGCCGGTTCGTTTCTCGGCTGGTGATGCTCTCAGGCTGGCGCAGGACTACGAGGTGGCCTTCGGACGTCAGAGCCTGCATCGCCTCATCACGGAGACAGTCCGAGACGGGGAGTATGAACCGGGCGGTCTCCACCGGATGCTACTTGGCCTTCCGTGGCGGGATGTCTTTACCACCAACTGGGACACGCTCCTTGAACGGGCCAACGAGCAAGGTGGCAGTCGCTACAGTCTGGTGATGCGGGCTGACCAACTCGCGATCGAGCCCTCGCCGCGCATCCTGAAGCTCCATGGTTCGTTGCCGGCGGGATTCCCTCTGATCTTCACGGAAGAGGACTACCGGCTCTACCCGACCAAGTTCGCGCCCTTCGTCAACACGGTGCAACAGTCGATGATGGAGACTGTGTTCGTTCTGATTGGCTTCTCCGGCGAGGATCCGAACTTCTTGCGCTGGCTAGGCTGGGTCCGGGACAATCTCGGTAGGTCCGCTCCCAAGATCTATCTTGCCGGCTGGCTCGGCCTCTCTGACCATCGGCGGCGGACACTGGAGTCCAACAACGTCATGGCGATCGACATGGCGCAGCACCCGAAGAGCGGCGGATGGCCGGCATCGAAGCGGCATGAGTCTGCACTTCGGTGTTTGCTGGAGGAGTTCCGAGAGGGCCGACACTATCCCGTTGAAGAGTGGCCTAGACCGCTTGAAGGCTATGCTGCGGAAGAGGTACCCAAGAAGGAACCCGATCGACCCACGTCAAGTGACAACGGCCAAGACGCGCGCGTTGAAGAGGTGTCCGCCGTCCTAGAGATCTGGGCACACAACCGTTCCCTTTACCCAGGCTGGTTGTCCGTACCGTTTGCTTCAGCTCGTCCGATGCTCGACGTTTCGGACAACTGGGAACCGTACATTCTAGGAACCCTGCCGCTCCTCCGGGACGGAATCGAGAGACTGAGTGCCGTTCACGAGCTGGTCTGGCGTCGCGAGGCGTTGCTGGATCGGCTGTCGGACGAGTTCGTTACCGCTGCGGAGGCTGTTCTTCAGGACGTTGATCCCCAGTCACGGCGGGGAGGAGCGCGGGAGCGCACCGATTCCGACTGGGTGCGCGCGGGATCGGAATGGCGGGCCATTGCCGTGGCGCTCCTCACCGACGCTCGGTATGACGGCGACCGTGAGAGGTTCGACGAGTGGATGGGCAAGCTCACCCCGGTTGTACGCGAGGATCGTGCTTTGGAACAGCGCCTTCATCACGAGACGTGCCTATGGCACCTCCATCGCCAGCAATACGAGAAACTTGGGAACGGACTGCAAGCGTGGCGGGTGGATGAAGAGGGCAACGATCCCGTTTGGTCGATGCGCAAGGCCGCATTGCTAGCCGGAATCCATCGCGTGAGCGAGGCCAGGGACCTGGCAACGGGGGCTCTGGAGGATATCCGTGCCTGGCGCGAACCCTCGGGGAGTCTTGCGGGCCAGTCGCGCGAGAGTTGGGCGCTCTGGCTTGAAATCCTCCTTGAGGAAGATGTTGGAGTCGGGTTCCCGCGTTATGAGTCGGAACTCCGCCCGCGGTGGAGGCAGGTTGCGAGTCTTCGTTGCGATGCTGGCACCGAAATGAACTCATACCTTGAATCCATGCGACCGGACGACCGGAGCAGCCAGCAGGTGCCGTTCGACCTGGGCTATCGAGCGGGTGAAACGGTCGGCTTCAGGCGGCTCGGCGCTATCCGAGCGAGATTCTCTTACAGAGCTTTGCGCCTCACTGAAGTGGCCGGCCTTCCGACCGCCACAGGATTCTTGGCGGGCAGTGAACCGCTCCTCAGGGCAGCCGCTCGGAATCTCTGGGCCTGGGAGCCCCTTTGGTCCGCTTCGCTTTGGATTCGGTGTACGGGCTACGACGGAGACAGGGACTATGGCGCGGCACTTACCCGAAGCCGAGTCGCCATGATGCCGGCGGAGGCGGTGCGGGAACTCGCGGAGAACCAGCTCGGCGTCGTCGAATTCGCCCTGGCGAGACTCAGAGTCGGCGGATCCGACGGGAGAGTCTTCTGGTGCGAACGACTACGTGTGGCCTTGGAGAGCCTGTCGCGCTTCGTTACTAGATTGCCGGCTGGGAGGGTGGAAGATGTCTTCGATTTGGCCTTGGAACTCTACAGGGAGCCCGTCGTCCTAGATCACTTCTGGTTCGCTGAACCGCTTTCTAACATGATGCGTCGCTCGTGGGAGGCACTACCACCGATTGGCCGTACGGAGCGGGCACTGGACTTCCTCGGCCTCCCGATCGTGGGTGTAGGTGGCTTTCACGCGGGGGCAGAGGGCCGGTACCCCGACCCGTGTGCGGTGCTCGCACGATCAACGTATCTGCCTCCTGATCGCACCTCGGAGAGCAGTTCGAAGTGGACCGAACTCGTCGCGCTTCTAGAAAAGGGCTTGGAATGCAAGGGTGACGGGCGCAAGCGTGCGGGAAGAAGAGCATTTGAGCTCGTATCGTGGGGCGGGCTCGAGGACCTGGAGAAGGAGCGGCTCGGACGGGCCGTCTGGGGCGAGGGCTGGGGTGAGGACGAAGAACTACCAGCAGACTCGGGGCTTTCAGATTGGATGCTCTTGTCGTTCACGGAACCTGAAGAAGGTCTGGCTGAGGCGAGGGTGCGAGAGAAGTGGTTCGGGGCGAGGGACTGGGAGAGTGCGGACTACGACGAGCTTCGCCGGCAGGTAGAGAGAGTGGCGCTTGGTCTGGATTGCCTCGCGGAGCCCGACCGTGACTTTCAGTTGGCGGAAGCGGAGCATCGGAGCATCGAGAACCTGGTGAGAGGATGGGCGACTCGAACGCCGCGGGTTCATCCTTACTCGTTGTGGCCTGACCAAGGAAAGGAACGCCGGACGGTTGGCCATGTGGCATCGCTCTTGCTCCGAATACAGGTAAGTGAGGACACAGCCGCTTTGCTTCGGCGGCGAGTCTTGGGCGAGCACCACGTTGAAGCACCCCAGTATGAGCTCGTGCCCGGAATCGTGGCGTCTCATACGCAAGAGCTGGGTCGTTTGACGTTTGCCCTTCAAACTGGCCTGGGAAGCGAGGATTTTGACGAGCTTCTGAGCGCCGCGAGAGCTCTGTTTCTCTGGCTGAACGCGGCACAGAACCTGACGTCGCGCCTTGCGCAGCCCCCACCGGAGCTGGTCCGGGAAGTCGGGGTCTTGGTGGCGACCCGACGGTGGGTTGCGGTGGCGAATGTTCTGGAGATTGTGTCTTTCGTCTTCGAGAGGGGTGCCGTTGAACATCGGGACGTACTCAAGGACCTTGTGCTACATGGCCTCGTGTACCTTCGTAAGGAGTTGGCCTACAGGAGTGCGGGCCCGGCGGTGAGCCCAGGCCGATCTGACGTTGCCGAGCAAGAGGGCGTGGACGTGCCGCTCCTTCGCTTGCGCTGCGTCCAGGCAGCGATAGCGCTATCCGACGCAGGATTGGGAGAGGAGTCAGCGGTGACGGGGTGGCTCGAGGAGGCAGGGGGCGATCCCCTCCCAGAAGTTCGGTTCGAGATTGAGGAGTGGAGAGCTCGGGTTCGTGACTCGTCCAAGAAGGAAGAGGCGGATGATTGCGACGCTGGAAGTCAATCGACGTCCGCCACCGTTGGCGAGCCACCAGTAGCACGCGACTAGTGGCCAGCTACGCTGGAGCGCGATCAGCCAACAGTCCGGTTTTGGCACGCCGGAGCTTCGAGGTGGATTCCCGGAAGGTCCGTAGCAGCGTGAAGGGTCCCGTAGGCTACACAGCGCCGTGGAGTTCCGGATCGCAGACACGTTCACCGACAGCCTGGCCCGGCTTCGGGCCAGTGAGCAGAAGGCAGCGAAGACTACCGCGTTCGACCTACAGGTAAACCCGTCGCATCCAGGTCTGCGCTTCCACCGCGTGGACTCGACGCGGGACCGGAACTTCTGGTCCGTACGGGCGGGCCGCGACCTGCGGATCATCGTCCATCGCACGTCGTCGAGCTTCCTGATCTGCTACGTCGACCATCACGACCAAGCCTACCGGTGGGCGGAGCGGCGGAGACTAGAGCGGCATCCGCGGACGGGCGCGGCGCAGTTGGTGGAGATTCGGGAGATCGTTCGCGAGGTCGAAACGCCGCGCTACGTGCAGCCACGGCCGGATGCGGTCACCGCCGGAGTAGAGGACACCGTCGCCCGCGAATCTTCAGCGGCCTTGGTAAGCCCGGGGGGAAGGGAAGCGGCCGCTGAAACGGCCGGTCCAGCAGGAGCGGAAGAGCGGGCTGTTCAGCGGTTGATCTTCGCGGAGAGAACCGATGACGAGCTGCTCGGCTATGGCGTGCCTGGAGATTGGCTCGAGGAGGCTAAGTCGGCCACGGAAGACACGCTGCTGGAACTCGCCGAGCACCTTCCGGCGGAGGCGGCAGAAGCGCTGCTCGAACTGGCGACCGGAGGCACGCCTCCAGTCCCCGTAACGCTGGCGCCCGGTGCCGACCCGTTCGCTCACCCCGACGCGGAGCGCCGCTTCCGCATCGTGGCCGACCGCGAGGAGCTGGAGCGCGCGCTGGACGCCCCTTGGGAGAAGTGGGCTGTCTTTCTGCACCCGGCACAGAGGGCCTTGGTGGAACGGGACTACGGAGGTCCGGCCCGAGTCGCCGGATCGGCCGGCACGGGCAAGACGATCGTGGCTCTTCACCGGGCCGTCCATCTCGCGGAGTCGGATCCGGATTCCCGAGTGCTGCTCGCCACGTTCTCTGAACCGTTGGCCGAGGCCCTTCGCGGACGGCTGCGGCTGCTGATCGGCAATCGGCCGCGCCTGGGGGAACGGATCGAGGTCCAGTCGATGGCTGGCCTGGCGCAACGCCTCTATGAACTCAATGTGGGTGCCCTCAAGCGGGCTTCGGACGATCAACAGCGCGAACTCCTGCACCTCGCAGGCCAGAAAGTGCGGGACTACGGCTTCTCGGACCGGTTCCTCTGGGCGGAGTGGAGCAGCGTCGTCGACGCTTGGCAGTTGAAGAACTGGGACGAGTACCGCGAGGTGCCGCGGCTCGGCCGTCGTACGCGGCTGGCCGAGCCACATCGGAAGATGCTCTGGGGCATCTTCGCCAAGGTGCGCGAGGAGCTTGAGCGTCAGGATCTCTTGACGACCGCCGCCATGTTTGGGCGGCTGGAGGAGCACTTCAACCGCGCTCGCCGGTCCCCGTTCGACCACTACGTGATCGACGAGGCTCAGGACATCAGCGTCGCCGAACTCCGGTTCCTGGCCGCGCTCAGCGAAGACCGTCCGAACAGCCTGTTCTTCGCCGGCGATCTCGGCCAGCGGATCTTCCGAGCGCCGTTCTCGTGGCGGAAACTGGGCGTCGATGTCCGGGGACGATCCCGGACGTTGCGCGTGAACTACCGTACGTCGCACCAGATTCGCCGGCAGGCCGATCGGCTGTTGCCGCCGAAGATCGCCGATGTCGACGGCATCGAGGAGGACCGGCGGGGCACGGTGTCGGTGTTCAATGGCCCCGAACCCGAGATTCGCGTTTGCGGGACGGTAGCCGAGGAGACCGCAAGCGTCGGCGAATGGCTTCGCGAGCTATCGCGGGGCGGCATCGGATCCTCCGAAGCTGGCCTTGGTCGCGGCGGGGTTGGGCTCTTCGTCCGGTCCTCAAGCGAGATCGAGCGGGCTCTTCGGGCAGTGGAGGCCGCTGGTCTGGAAGCGGTGCGCCTTGGCGCGGACGAATCCGTCACCGCCGCGGCCAAGTGTGGGGATAGCTCCCAGGTCGACGCTGTCCGGGCTCGCGTCTCGGTCGGAACCATGCACCGAGCCAAGGGGCTCGAGTTCTCCGCCGTGGCCGTCATGGCGTGCGACGACGATGCCCTGCCGCTGCAAGCGAGAATCGAGAACGTCGCCGACGAGGCGGACCTGGAGGATGCCTACAACACGGAGAGGCACCTGCTGTACGTCGCCTGTACCAGGGCGCGCGATCGGTTGCTTGTGACCGGAGTCGACCCGGCTTCAGAGTTCCTCGACGACCTCGCGTGAGGCGCAGCGAAGGCTCCCGGTTGTAGGCTGTCGTGGCCATGGCGGCGATCAGCAGTCTCACCATCGAGGGGTTCAAGAGCTTCCGACGCCTGGAGCGCCTGGAGCTAGGGCCGCTGAACGTCCTGATTGGCGCCAACGGTTCAGGGAAGTCGAACTTCCTCGCAGCCCTCGAGCTGCTCGCGAAGGCGTGCAGCGCCGGGCAGCTTTCCCGGCACGTGGCCGAGGCCGCCGGTGCCAGCCGCTTGCTGCACCACGGCCCCGGCGTCACTCCGAGCATGCGTTTCAAGGTGAGCTTCGAGGATGGACAGGCAGATTTCGCGCTCTTCCTGCGACACGGAGCTGAGGATCGGCTAGTCCCTAGCGTTGTGGTCAGCACCGGTTCGCTGCCGCGGGAGTTTGCCGAACAGCTCGAACCGGAGCCTGGGCTGGCGCCGGCCATCGAGTTCCTTCGCCTGAGACTGGACCGGTGGCAGACGTATCACTTCGCGGACACGAGTCGTGCGTCGCGCATGAAGGCGACCCAGGACCTGGACGACAATCGGGGGTTGCGCTCCGGCGGCGCCAACCTCGCGGCATTCCTGTTTGTGTTGCAGAAGAAGCATAAGGTCGCCTACGAGCAGATTCGCAAGACCGTTCAGTTGGCGGCACCGTTCTTCGACGACTTCGTGCTCGAACCGCGGGCGTTGAACCCCGACACGATCCTCCTCGAGTGGCGGCATCTTCGTTCGGACGCCCGTTTCGGGGCGTCGTCGCTGTCAGACGGCTCTCTACGTTTCATCGCCCTGGCCACGCTGCTGCTGCAGCCTGTTGAGTTGCGGCCGACTGTGATCGCGATCGATGAGCCGGAACTCGGCCTCCACCCTTACGCGGTCACGCTCCTCGCGGGCATGCTCCGGGAGGCTTCGGTGGAATCTCAGATCATCGTGGCAACGCAGTCCCCCCTTCTCCTGGATCACTTCGAGCCCGAGGAGGTTCTGGTGACGGACCGGCGCGGTGGCGCCACGAGCATTCGGCCGCTGTGCGCCGAAGACCTGAGCGCGTGGTTGGAGGAGTACAGCCTGGGTGAGCTGTGGGACAAGAACGAGCTCGGCGGTCGGCCAGCTCCCGAGGCGGCTGACGGACGCAGCTCCGGGTGAAACGGCTGCTGGTCCATGTGGAGGGCGGGTCCGAAGAGGCGTTCGTCAACAAGTTGCTCTGCCCTCATCTCGTTGCTCACGGTGTCCTGGCCTCGGCGCGGCTCCTCGGGCACCGCAGGGAGCGGTCCCGGCGCGGTGGAATAGTCGGTTGGCCCAAAGCACGCGGCGATCTGCTGAGACACCTGAAGAAGGATCACCGACTCCATGTGACCACGATCGTTGACTACTACGGTCTGCCGCAGTCGGGCAAGGGCGCTTGGCCCGGCCGTCGGCAGGCGGCCTCGGCACCATTCCCCGACCGGGCGGACTTCGTCGAAGAGGCGCTCCGCCAGGATGTCGATGAGGCCATGGGGTCCGACTTCGTCTCGTCCCGCTTCGTTCCCTTCGTGATGATGCACGAGTTCGAGGCGCTGCTCTTCAGCGATTGTCAGGCGTTCGCAAACGCGATCGGTCGTCCCGCGTTGGCGACCCGCTTCCAGGCGATTCGGGACCAGTTCTCGAGTCCGGAAGAGATCAACGACTCCCAGACGACGGCCCCCTCCAAGCGGCTCGCCGCACTCCTTCCCGGCTACTCGAAGACCCGCCGAGCCGAACTCGCCGCTCTTGCAGTGGGCTTGGACGCCATGCGCTCGGAATGCCCGCACTTCAGGAGCTGGCTCGAGAGCCTGGAGGGGCTGTCTTCTGGCGTGACGAACCCCTCTCAGTAGTTCGCCAGAGTCTCGACGAGGCCAGTCCTGCTGATCAAGGCATCAACATTGACGTAAGCTCGCCGCCGCCCCGCGGCCGGACGTGTGCACGCCATTCCCGCGCCGGCCTGATTCAAGGAGAACATCCATGGCACTCAGCACCTATCTGACCTTCGACGGCAACTGCCGCGAGGCGTTCGACTTCTACCGGTCCGTGTTCGGCGGCGAGTTTTCGGACTTCAATACGTTCGGCGAAGGCCCGGAGGGGCTGCCGCTGGCCGAGGGCCAGGAGGACCAGATCATGCACGTGGCCCTGCCGATCGGCGACAGCGTGCTGCTGGGGAGCGACAGCACGACGTTCGGCCCGCCGCTCGAGATCGGCAACAACTTCTCGATCTCGGTCGAGGCCCAGAGCCGGGAACACGCCGACGAACTGCAGGCGAAGCTGTCGGATGGCGGTGCGGTGACGATGCCGATGGAGGACCAGTTCTGGGGCGCCTACTTCGGCATGTGCATCGACCGTTTCGGGGTGAACTGGATGCTGGTCTACGCACCGCCGCAGGAGTAGCAGGGAAGCAGGGCTTTCGCTGCCAGGGAGTTACAAGGAGCCATCAACATGACCGCCATCTCTCCCAACGACGGCCCGGTTGCCGTCACCGGTGTTTCCGGTTTCACGGGCGGCCACATGGTGCGTGAACTGGTGCTTCACGGGTACGAGGTACGCGCATGCCTGCGCGACGCCACGTCCTGGCGGGGACGGGACTGCGTCTCGTATCTGGACCGGCTGCCGAACGTCCAGATCGTGGACGGCTGCGACCTGTTCGTGCCCGGGTCGTACGACGATGCGTTCGCGGGGTGCTCGGGTGTGTTCCATGTCGCCGCGGTGCTCGGCAACTCGGCCGACGGCAAGTCCCAGCCGCTCGGCTCCGGCGACGTCTCGACGGACGTCTACGAAGGCGGCATGGCCGGGACGCGGAACGTGATCGACTCGGTGAACCGTAGCGGCAACGTGAAACGCGTCGTCTACACGAGTTCCCTGGCGGCGGTCGCGGGCCTGGGGGCGCCGGCGATGCCTCCGGGCTATGCGTGGACGGAGACGGACTGGGCTTCCAGCAACTTCCCGGAGGAGGTCTGGAACCACCCGCGGATGTCCTACGCCCGCAGCAAGGTGGACACGGAGCGGCTGCTGAACCAGGCCGCGGACTTAAGCGGCGGCCGCTGGGACGTGGTGACGCTGAACCCGGCGATGATCTGCGGCCCCATCCTGTTCAAGGCGCAGGTGGGCCAGTGGATCGAGCAGATCGGACGGCTGGCCGCGGGACGGGCAACGTCGTGGCCGACGCCCTACGACATGTACTACAACATCATCGACGTGCGCGACCTGGTGAAGGCGGAGCGCCTGGCGGCGGAGTCGGACGTCGATCACCGGGCGACCCATGGCGGCAGCCGCTACCTCCTCCACGGTAGCGGCGGGCGTTCCGCTCTCCGGCTCGGCACGGAAGTTCGCCGGATCATCCAGGAGCTCTTCCCGGCGTTCACCGTCGGCGAGCCGGAAGTGCCGGAAGGTGGTCCGGCGCCTCCGGCGGCGATCAACGACAGCAAGAAGGCGAAGTCGGTGCTGGGGGCCACCCTCCGACCGGTGGAGGACACGATCGAGGCCGTCGTGGAGACCTCGGTCGAGCTGGGCGTGATCGAGCCGCAGTTGAGGAACGCCTGAGTCGCCTCTGCCGACGCGGTCCATGACGACGGTCCTCGCCGTTTCACTGCTTGCCTTGCTGGCCGGAGTGTTGCGGGCCGACGATGCGAATCCGGGGCGCAACCGCGTAGCGACCGCGGAGAACCTGCCCGCGACCTGGGATCTTGCGTCGGGCGAGGGCGTTCTGTGGTCGGCCGAACTCGGCACGGTGACCTACGGCGGGCCGACGATCGCGGGCGACCTGATCGTCGTCGGCACGAACAACGAGCGGCCGCGCGACCCGGAGGTGATCGGCGACCGCGGGGTCGTCATGGCCTTCGACCGCCGGGACGGCAGCTTCCGGTGGCAGATCACCCACGAGAAGCTGGCGACGGGGGAGGCGAACGACTGGCCGCTGCAGGGCGTCTGCTCGACTCCTTCGTTCGACGGCGAGCGGCTCTACTACGTCTCCAACCGCGCCGAACTTCTGGCGGTCGATCTCGAGGGAAACACGGTCTGGTCGCTCGACATGCTGGCCGAGTGGGGCGTGTTTCCGAAACACATGGCTGCCTCGACGCCACTCGTCGTGGGCGACGTCGTGTTCGTCTCCACGAGCAATGGCGTCACGGACGATGGCCGCGTGCCCGCTCCCGAAGCGTCCAGCTTCGCGGCGGTCGACCGGGTGAGCGGGCTCCCGAGGTGGAGCGCCGCGAGCCCGGGAGCGGGTCTGATCGATGGCCAGTGGGGAAGTCCGTCGTACGGCCTGCTGGGCGAGCGGGAGCAGGTCGTCTTCCCGGGTGGGGACGGCTGGCTCTACGCATTCCATCCGGCGACCGGCCGGGACCTCTGGCGCTTCGACGGCAACTCGGCTCTCACTGCCGGCGACGTCCGGGATTCCGCGAATCGCCATGCGATCGTGGCGACGCCCGTTCTCCACGACGAGACGGTCTACGTGGCGATGGGCCGCGATCCGGAGGTGTCCCTCAGACCCGGCACGCTGTGGGCCCTCGATGCCGCCGGCAGCGGCGACCTGACCGGAAGCGGCGCCCGGTGGCGGTTCGAGCACCCTGACTTCGGCCGTGCCATCGCCACCGTGGCCGTGGCGGGCGGCGTCGTCTACGCCGCGGACCTGAACGGCTTCCTGTTCGCTCTCGATGCGGCCACTGGCGAGAAGCTGTGGGTCTACGACGCCCTGGCGCCGTTCTGGAGTTCGCCCCTGGTCGCGGACGGGAAGGTCTACGTCGCCGACACGGAGGGCGACGTGGCGGTGCTCAGGAGCGGCCGGACCCTCGATGTGCTTGCCGAGAACGTGATGCCCCGGCCGGTGTACGGCTCACCGGTGGCGGCGGGCTGCGTGCTGTACCTGGCAAGCAGCGAGACGCTCTACGCACTGGGCGTCCGATAGGTCCGGCGGCAGCTCAGTGCCCTTTGATACCGTTGCCGCCCTTCGGCGGCGGGGCCGCGGCGACCAGTCGTCGTGAACGGATCCTCCAGCTCCGCGTCGGCAGCAGCGACACGCTCATTCGACCAACGGACTGGAACACCATGATGTCTCGACACCCTCTAGCTGCGGCGCTCCTTCTGGCCGGCGCCGCCACGCCGCCGATCGCGGCGACGGAACCCGAACCGCCGGCGATGTTCGGTAACACGCACGCGCGGAACATGGTTTCGGATGCGAAGGGCCTGCCGACCGAATGGGACGTCAGGAGCGGCGAGAACATCATCTGGAGGGCCAAGGTCGGCTCCCAGACCTATGCCGGCCCGGTCTTCCGCGACGGGCGAGTGTTCGTGGGTACGAACAACGAGGGTCTTCGCCGTCCCGGCATCGAGGGCGACAAGGGTGTCGTCATTGCCCTGGACAAGGACACCGGCGGCCTCCTCTGGCAGGCCACCCACGACAAGCTGGGCGCCGGCCGCGTCAACGACTGGCCGCTTCAGGGCGTGTGTTCCACGCCCTACGTTGAAGACGACCGGGCCTACTACGTCTCGAACCGCGCGACGATCGTGGCCGTGGACGTCGACGGTTTTCGGGACGGCGTGAACGACGGCATGACGGACGAGCAGTACAGGGAGGAACTCGACGCCGACATCGTGTGGGAGTACGACATGATCGCGGAGCTCGACGTGTTTCCCCACAACCTGGCGGCCGGATCGCCCCTCGTCGTCGGCGATCTTCTGTTCACGGTGACCGGCGCCGGCGTCGACGAGGGCCACATCAACCTCCCCTCACCGGCGTCGCCCGCCTTCGTCGCGATGAACAAGAACACGGGCGAACTCGTCTGGGAGAGCATCGACAGCAGCGATGCGGTCCTGCATGGCTCGTGGTCGAATCCGGCCTACGGCGTGGTCGACGGCCAGCCGCAGATCGCGTTTCCGGGCGGCGACGGCTGGCTCTACACCTATGAGCCGGCGACCGGAGAGCTGCTGTGGAAGTTCGATCTGAACCCCAAGGACTCCGTCTGGGAGCTTGGAGGGGCAGGCACCCGCAACAACATCATCTCGACGCCCGTCTTCTACAACAACCGCTTCTATCTGGGCGTCGGCCAGGATCCGGAACACGGCGAGGGACCGGGTCACCTCTACGCGCTGGACGCGGATGTCGAAGGCGATGCGACCGACACTGCCGCTTTGTGGCACTTCGGCGACGAGGACTTCAACCGGACCATCTCGACCGTGGCCATCGCCGACGGCCTGCTCTACATCCCGGATCTGAGCGGCTTCCTCTATGTGCTGGATGTCGAAACGGGCGAGCATCTCTGGACCCACGACACCTTCGCGGCGGTCTGGGGTTCGGCGTTCGTGGCGGACGGCAAGGTCTACCTGGGCGACGAGGACGGGGACATCGTCGTGCTCGAGGCGGGCCGCGAGGAGAAGGTGATCGCGGAGCAGAACATGGGCTCGGCGGTGTACACGACGCCGGTTGCCGAAGACGGCCGCATCTACGTGGCGACCCGCTCGGACGTGTTCGCGATCGGATCCGACTGAGGGGCCGCACCAGACCACTCGTGGGACTCAAGCGAGGGCAGCGACCGCTCGAGACGGAGGACTCCTGGAGCGTCGACACGGCGCCGGGCCGGGTGCTCTTCGGCGCGGGCATAATCGACCTCATCGGTGACCTCGTTCAGGAGCTTGGTGGCGGCCGCGTTCTCGTCGTGACCGACCCGGGTGTAGCCGCGGCCGGCCATCTCCACCGCGCGGCCGCTTCGCTGCGGCGTGCCGGTCTGGATGTCGCCGTCTTCTCCGAGGTCAGGGAGAACCCCGGCGAAGGCGATGTGGCGGAGGCGGCCGCTGCCGCGAAGGCCCACCGCGCCACGTTCCTGGTCGGCCTGGGCGGCGGCTCGGCGATGGACTGCGCCAAGGGCGCGAACTTCGTGTTCACGAACGGCGGCCGGATGGAGGACTACTGGGGCTTCGGCAAGGCCAGCCGGCCGATGCTGCCTTCGATCGGGGTTCCATGCACCGCGGG
>JAPOVF010000175.1:0-8796 GCA_026708285.1 Acidobacteriota bacterium | reverse complement strand
GCCGCGATCGAGGCGTCGATGCTGGGCGCGGCGCACGGCCTGGCGAATCCGTTGACCGCTCGCTACGACATCACGCATGGCGTGGCCGTCGCGGTCATGCTGGATCACGTCGTCCGTTACAACGGCGAAACCGGTGACCCGGGCTACACGGGCCTGGTCCGCCTCCTCGACGGATCCGGAGCCGGTGACCCGCCCGCCAGCACGCGGCTTGCCGATTCCTGGACCGGTCTTCGGCGCAGCGCCGGGGTGGCCGGCCGCCTGAGGGACCTGGGTGTCCGGGAGGCCGATCTGGAGGTGCTGGCAAGCCAGGCGTCCAAGCAGTGGACGGCCCAATTCAATCCGCGCGCCGTGACCGCCTCCGATATGCTGAGCCTCTACCAGGCGGCGTTCTGACAGGTACGGACCGCGTCGACCCGAACCGCCGATCACTGTCCCGGGAACTGCCATGTTGGAGTTCGTTCAGCCTCGAAACCGCCGGCGCCGCAACGCGGCGAAGCGGGCGTTTCCGCGTCCGTTGAGGAACCTGGCGGCGGTCGCGGTCCTGCTCCTCGGCGGGCTCGTCGCCGCCGGAACCGTGGCCACGGCGGGAGATGGCGGGAATCCCGATCCGGCAGCGAAGAGCGATCTGTTCCGTCCGTCCGCGGACGCCTGGCCGGTGTTTCGCGGCAACCTGCTGGGCACCGGTGTGGCGGGAACGACCCTGCCGCCGGAGCCGAAGCTGCTCTGGACCTTCGATACCGAGAGCGAGATCGAGAGCACGGCCGCGATCGTGGGGGGTGTCGTCTTCATCGGCGACTATGAGGGCCGGGTCTACGCCCTCACCCTGGAGGAAGGCAGCGAACTCTGGCGGTTCGACGCGGAAACGCCGATCAAGGCGCCCCTGTCGGTCTTCGACGGCGTCGTCTACGTCGGCGACGAATACGGTCTGATCCACGCGCTGGACGCGGAGACGGGCGAAGAGAAGTGGCAGTTCGAGACGCTGGGCGAGATCTACGCCGGCGTCTCCCGCTACGGAGACCGGCTGCTCGTCGGTTCCTACGACAACTCGCTCTACTGCCTGGACCGCGAGAGCGGCAAGAAGATCTGGCAGGTGGAGACGGAAGGCTACGTCCACGGCACGCCGGCGGTCGCCGACGGGCTGACCACGGTTTCCGGTTGCGACGGCTACATGTGGCTGATCGACATCGAGACCGGCGATACCGTTCACAAGATCGACCTGCGTGGGCAGGCGGCCTCGAGCCCGGCGGTCGTCGACGGGCTCGCCTACGTCGCCACCTACGAGAACGAGGTGCTGGGTATCGATCTCGAGCAACGCCAGGTCGCCTGGGCCTACGAGCACGAGATCCGGAAGTTCCCCTACTACGCCTCCGCCGCGGCCGACGACGAGATCGTCGTCATCGGGGGACGGGACAAGATCGTCCATGCTCTCGATCCTCGGACCGGCGAGCGGAAGTGGCAGTGGAACAGCGGCGCGCGGCTCGACTCGTCGCCGGTGATCGTGGGCGATCGGATCTTCCTGGGCTCGAAACGCGGGCCCCTGCTCGCACTCGACAAGGCGACGGGGGAGCCGGTATGGGAGTTCGATACCGGCTCGGCGATCATGGCCTCGCCGGCGGTCGCATCGAAGCGGCTCGTGATCGGCAGTCTGGACGGCATCCTCTACTGCTTCGGGTGAGGGGTCCGGAGGGTGGCAGGCATGAGTGAGGGCGGTGCTGTGATGGCGGAGCCGGCGACCGGCCTGCTCGATCTCGAGGCAACCGACATCGGCTCGGTCTTCGTGTCGAACTACCCGCCCTACTCGGCGTGGAACGAGGCGGCCGTCGGGGAGGCGATGGCGGCGCTCGATGGCGAGCCCGCGGCCGGTGCCTCCCTCGGCCTCTACATCCACATTCCGTTCTGCCGCAAGCGCTGCAAGTTCTGCTACTTCCGCGTCTACATCGACAAGAACCACGAGCAGATCGGGCGCTACGTCGACGCTCTGGGATGGGAGCTGGAGCGCTACGCGGAGCGGGCCGCCATTCAGGGACGCCAGCTCGACTTCGTCTACTTCGGCGGCGGCACGCCGTCCTACATCGCCGCCAAGCAGCTGATTCCGCTGGCCGAGCGGCTCCAGGGCGTGATGTCCTGGGACGGCGCGGAGGAAGTGGCCTTCGAGTGCGAGCCGGGGACGCTGACGCAATCCAAGCTGGAAGCGATCCGCAGCATCGGCGTCACCCGGCTGAGCCTCGGTGTGGAGAACTTCGACGACGCGATCCTTCAGGAGAACGGCCGCGCCCACGTGTCGAAGGAGATCTACCGGGTGCGGGACTGGATACGCGCCCAGGGCTTCCGCCAGTTGAACGTCGACCTGATCGCCGGCATGGTCGGCGAGACCTGGGAGAGCTGGAAGCGGACGGTCGAACTGACGATCGACTACGACCCGGACTCGATCACGCTCTACCAGATGGAACTGCCCTTCAACACGGTGTACTCGAAAGCGAAGCTGCGTGGCGACGAGGACGTACCGCCGTTCGCCGACTGGAGGACGAAGCGGGAGTGGCACGCCTACGCCTTCGAGCAGTTCGAGCGAGCCGGCTTCGAGCGCTGGAGCGCCTACACGATGATGCGACGGGACCGCGGCTGCAAGTTCGTCTACGCCCGGGAAGTCTGGAGCGGCGCCGACATGATCCCGATCGGCGTTTCATCGTTCGGCCACATGGGCGGCGTCCACCTGCAGAACCACGACCGCTGGGATGACTACCTCGCCGCGATCGAAGGCGGGGGGCTGGCCACGCGCCGAGCCCTGGCGACGACCGCCCGCGAGCGGCTGACACGGGAGGTCATCCTGCAGTTGAAGCGGGGCTGGCTCGAACGCGCCGCTTTCGAGCGCAAGTTCGGTGTGGATGTCGTGGCGAGCTACGCGGACGCCTTTGTTAGCTTGGCCGAGCAGGGGCTGGCCACGGTCGGGCCGGAGCGGGTCGAACTCAGCGAGGGGGGCATCCTCCGGGTCGACCAGCTCCTGCCGCGCTTCTACGACGAGCAGTACCAGGGCGCGCGCTACACCTGATGCGGGTACGCCTCCTGTCAAGGCCATTTGCAGCGACTCGCGAAGCAGCGAGTACGCCTGGGCGCCGGACCTAGAAGTCGAGGCCGACCTGGAGGCCGACTTCACGGGGCGGTGCCCAGATCCGTAGCCCTCCGACAGCGGCAGTGACGATCTCGTTGACCTTGTACTCCTCGTCGGTCAGGTTGCGTCCGTAGAGATCGACGAACAGTTTTCCTTGCCGCAAACTCCAGCGCACCTGGCCGTGGAGCAGGCCATAGGAGGGCTGGACTAGAAGCGCGCGGGGGTCGAAGGCGATATCGTCGGTGTAGCGGTACTCCACCCGAGTGGCAAGAGAGCCCGCGCCAAGCTGGAGCTTGTACTCCAGGGACGCGGAAGCGGAGAGGTCCGGTGCACGAGGCAGACCCCGTCCCGCCAGATCGAGAGGGCAAATCCGGATGAACGGTCCGAAGGGCTTCGTCTCATCAACAAACTGGTCGCCTTCCTGAAACAGGTAGTCCCCGAACTCGTCGTCCAGGAGTTCGAACGACATATCGAAGGCGAACTGCGAGACCGGGCGAAACGAGAACTCCAGGTCGATGCCGCGGATGCGGGCCTCGGCTGCGTTCTCGATGATCAGACCACCAGGGGCTGACACTGGCATCTGCAGGTCCGTGTAGTCGGAACTGAAGACCGCGGCGCTGATTCTCACCTTGCTCCTGGCCAGAGCGGTCTTGAGACCGATCTCGTAGGTCGTACTGGTCTCCTCGTCGAAGGCGGCCTGCAGGACGACGGGGTTGTAGCCGCCGCTCTTCAGGCCGGCGGTCGCCGTGGCATACAGCATCAGATTCTCGCGCGGCCGCACACTGAGGCCGAGCCGTGGCGTGACGCCGCCCCAGGAGTCTCTGAGCGCCTGGCTGACCGTCTCGTCGTGCCACCAGGTGGATGTGGCCTGCTGGATCGCCTTGTCTTCGTCGCTATAGCGCGCGCCCGTGGTCAACGTCACCCGCTCGCTGAGTTGCCAATCGACTTGTCCATAGACCGCGTAGCGCGTGCTGTCGAGGTCCGCCTCGACGTGATCTGCGCCGTCGCGGACGTACCGGATGACCGCGATGTCCCCGATCGTGTCGATGCGAGTCCGGCTGGTTTCCTCGAAGGCATAGGTGCCGGCGATCCAGCTCGCGGATCCGTGCGTGCCGTGAAGCAGGAGTTCCTGCGACCACCACCGGGACTCGAATGCACCCGACGTCGCCTGGAAGTCAAATGGGGTCCCGTCGAGATCGGCGGTGCGCGCGGAATCGAATTCCCGCCAACTGCTGATGGACGTGATGTCGATGCCGGCCCCGGCCGCTTTGTCCAACGTCAGGGAGACGCCGTTCTCCCGGTGTTCGGAGGCCGGTGCCGTGTTGACGGCAATTCGGTGGATGTCTTCCGGATCGTAGATACCGTGGTAGTCGGTCAGGTTTCCGAAGCGGTAGTTCCGGTACATCCGGTCGCCAAGCTTGAAGTGCAGGTTGTCATGCGCGTCGTGGTCCGTACGGTCCCCTCGGACTGTGAGTGTCAGTGAATCCGAAGGCGCGAAGGTCACGCTGCTGCGGAAGGAGACGCCGTGGAGCTTTCGGGTCGCCGATCGGAGGTACTCGTTGTAGGTGGGATCTACGACGTCCGACTTGACGCCGGCGAGGCGGGCGCTCACCTTTCCCGACAGTGGGCCGGTCGCCGACAGTTCGTAGCGGCGTCCCCGGGGCGCCTGGCTGGTGTCGAACTCGTTCAGGGAAGCGACGAGCCGGCCATGGAACCTGCTCCCGGGACTCCGGGTGACGACGTTCACCGCGCCGGCGATCGAGTTCCTGCCCCAGAGCACTCCTCGAGGTCCACGCAACACCTCGACCCGCTCCACATCCAGGAACGGCTGTACGAAAGCCTGGTGCCTGGGCATGTAGACGCCGTCGACGTAGTAACCGACGCTGGATTCCGTACCGGGTCCGAGGGTGTGCGAGCCCATACCGCGGATCCACAGGGTGGCCTCGCCAGTGGTCGGATCTCGATTCGAGAGGATGATTCCGGGCGCTGCTTCCGACAGAGTCTGCACGTCTCTGGTCGCCTGTCGCTCCAGTTGATCTGCGGAGCGGCTGACGATGGAGAAGGGAACGTCCTGAGATGACTCCTCGATCCGCTGCGCGGTGACCTTCGTCTCGTCGGCCGGGGATGCCGGGGGTTGAGCCAAGGCCGCGGAAATCGGAGCCAGAATCAGAGAGGCGCCTGTGAGGAAGCGAGTTGGGACCGCCAAACCCAGGCCTCCTTTCGACTCAAAAGTCGAATCCGAGTTGCAGGCCGACCTCCGCGGGCGGCGCCCAGACGGCGAGCGACCCGGTGTAGTTCACGAAGAACTGGCTGAGCCGGTACTCCTCGTCGCCGAGGTTCCGTCCGTACGCCGCCAGGAACACCCTTCCCTGCGGCGACGTCCAGCGCAGTTGGGCGTGGAAGAGGCCGTAGGAGGGCTGGACGAAGCGCTCGAAGGCGTCGAAAGCGACGTCGTCGGTGTGCTGGTACTCGCCGCGCGCGGTCAACGAACCGCTGCCGCCGAGGTCGAACGTGTAGCGCAGCGACGCGGTGGCGGAGAAGTCGGGCGCGCGCGGCAGTCCGTTGCCTGACAGGTCGCTGGGCTCGATCGGCAGCGCGCCGCCTCCGCCCAGCAGGACCTGGGCCGGATCGATCAGGCCCGCAGCCAGCAGCTGCTCCACGAACTGGGCCTGGAGAAAGGGGTCGAGCGTCGTGAAACGGGTGAACTCGTCGTCGAGGAGTTCGAACGAAAGATCGAAGGAGAACCGGGGGTTCGGCCGCGCCGAGAGCTCGAAATCGAGACCCCGGATCCGGGCTTTGGCCGCGTTCTCGACGACCGAGCGATCCGGGTAGAGCACCGCCACCTGCAGATCGTCGTAGTCGTAGTGGAAGGCGGCGGCGTTGATCCGCACCTTGCGGTCGGCGACGGAGGACTTGATCCCGATCTCGAAGCTCGTCACCGTCTCCTCGTCGAAGGCAGGTTGCAGCGAGACCGAGTTGTAACCGCCGCTCTTGTAGCCGGCGGTCACCGCGCCGTAGAGCATCACGTTTTCCCGGGGACGGATCTCGAGACCCAGCTTCGGCGTCAGCGCGCTCCAACTGTCGTTCAGGACCTGCAACTCCGGCATGAACGTCTGAAAGTTCAGCGCAGCCTGGTCGTGCGTCTTCTCATCAGCGGTGTAGCGCGCTCCCGTGGTCAGCGTGACCCGGTCGCCAAGCTGCCAGTCGACCTGGCCGTAGGCGGCGTAGAGGGAAGCGTCCAGGTTGCTCTCGAACGGCAGCGGCGTCGGGGCTCCCGGCAGGGGAAGGCCGAGGAAGGGCGCCACGGCGTTGTAGTAGGCGGGCCCGCACAGGAAGGGCGGCGCCAGGATGCCGAGCGAGCAGTAGTTCGTCGGGTCGAAGAGGAAGAGCTGGGGACTGTTCGCGAACAGCCAGACACCGAGCAGCGCCGTGTCGGTGATGTTGGCGACCTGCGTCCCGCTCTCCTCGTTGAAGGCGTAGGCGCCGGCGACCCAGTTGGCGCGCTCGCTGGCGCCGTGGAGCTGGAATTCCTGCGACCACCACTGGGAGTTGAGGGTTGCGGCGTTGGTGACGAAGACATGGGGGGAGCCGTCGATGTCGGCGTCTCGCCGCGAGTCGAACTCGCGCCAACTGCTGATCGAGGTCAGGCTTGTGCCCCCCGCCATCGCCTTGTCCACCGTCAGCGAGAAGCCGGACTCCTCGTAGAGAGACAGCGCTGGCGTTTCGGTCGAGATGCGATGGACGTCGGCCGGTTCGGAGTAGCCGTAGAACCGGTTCAGCGTCCCGACCGTGCTGTAGGGGGAGACCTCGAACGGCTTGAAGGGGAAGTTCGCGTGTGCGTCGTCGTCGGTGCTGTCGGCCCGGACCGTGAAGGTCAGCGAGTCGGAGGGCAGGAAGGTGAGCGAGCCGCGGAGCGTGACGCCGTCGAAGTTGTCGGCGCCCGTGTCCAGGAAGTCATTGTAGGTCGGATCCTCGACCTGGGCCGCCACACCGGTGAAACGGCCCCAGACCTTGCCCGATACCGGGCCGGTGAGCGACAGGCCGGAGCGGCGCCCGGCAGCCGACTCGCTCGAGTCGTATTCGGAGAACGAGGTGAACAGGCGCCCGTGGAACTGTCCCTCCGGCGCCCTCGTGATCACGTTCACGGCGCCGGCCGTCGAGTTCCGTCCCCACAGCGTGCCCTGGGGACCGCGGAGGATCTCGATTCGCTCCAGGTCGAGGAAGGGGTTCACCGCGGCTTG
Source organism: Acidobacteriota bacterium (assembly GCA_026708285.1). Lineage (GTDB taxonomy): Bacteria > Acidobacteriota > Thermoanaerobaculia > Multivoradales > Multivoraceae > Multivorans. The sequence continues at coordinate 1,449 of JAPOVF010000175.1, read as the reverse complement.
CGGCCGCGGCATGTAGACGCCGTCCACGTAGTAGCCGACGGTCGGCTCGGTACCGATGCCGAGCGTGCTCGAGCCGATGCCACGGATGTAGATGGCGACTTCGCCCGTCGTCGGGCTCTGCCCGGAGATCACGACGCCCGGCGAGGCCTCGGCCAGAGCCTGAACGTCGCCGATCGCCTGTTGCTCGAGTTCTTCGCCGGACCGGGTGATGATCGAGATCGGCACGTCCTGCACGGCCTCCTCGACCCGCTGCGCGGTGACGGTGATCTCGTCCGTGACGGTGGAGCCTGGATCATCGGGATCCTGGGCCGCCGCGGCGCCGGCAGTCAGCGTCGTCAGGAGAAGCAGGGTCGGTGGAAGAGGAGGGTATGGGCGCATCGGCTGGGAGTACCTTTGGAGACTGCGGAAGGGCCGGTCGAGGACCTCGACTCGCGCCCGGGTGTAGGGGTGTCAGGCTACAACATCGGTCACTACGCGCCGGAGCCGGTCCGGGTTGCCGTGGCTGGTCTCAGCCACCTGCCGTAAACTCCCGGCGATGTTCGCCGCATCCTCGTCCTACGACCTGATCGTGATCGGCGCCGGGCCGGGCGGTTCGGCGGCCGCTGCGATCGCCGCGCGCGGGGATCTCCGCACGTTGCTGCTCGAGCGCGACCCCGCGCCGGTCTTCAAGATCGGTGAATCGCTGATGCCGGATACCCACGGCGTGTTCGAGAAGATGGGTGCCCTTCGCGCGATGCAGGAGAGCCACTTCGTCGAGAAGCACTCCGTCCAGTTCTTCACCAAGACCGGCAAGGCGTCCATGCCGTTCTACTTCGACAAGGAACGGCCTGGGGAAGACAGCGCCCGCACCTGGCAGGTGCGCCGCTCAGAGTTCGATGAGCTCCTGATGGAGACGGCAGCCGGACAGGGCGCCGAAGTCCATCGCGGAGTCAACGTTCGTGACGTGCTCTTCGAAGACGGTTGCGCGGTCGGCGTGCGCGTGTCCACGGCGAACAACGGCGAGCCGGTGGAACTCGCGAGCCGGGTCGTGATCGACGCCACCGGCCAGAGCGCCCTGCTCGCGAGACGGCTCGACCTCGGCCGGGTCGACTACGGCCTGCGCCATGCCTCGATCTACACCCACTTCCGGGGAGCGATCCGGGACGAGGGGAAGGACGAGGGCGCGACCCTGATCCTGCACACGAAGTCCGGCGAGTGCTGGTTCTGGTACATCCCGCTGGCGGGGGACGTGGTGAGCGTCGGTGTCGTGGGCCCGATCGACGCGTTGATTCGGAACCGCGAGGGCAGGCCGCATGAGATCTTCTTCGAGGAGGTCAGAAACTGCGCCGAGATCGAGCGGCGCATTGCACCGGCCCATCAGTGCCGCCCGGTGTCCGTGATGAAGGACTTCTCCTACCGGATCGAGAAGATGGCGGGCGACGGCTGGATCGCGATCGGCGACGCGTTCTC
>JAPOVF010000088.1 GCA_026708285.1 Acidobacteriota bacterium | reverse complement strand
GGGCCCTGTTCGAAGAGTTCAGCGGAAGCGACCTGTGGAAAGTGGTCCGGAGCCACGAACCCGTCCAGGCGGACGGGACGACCCCGTTCACGAGCGACCTGGGGTTCGACGGGATCGGGTATGTGGGGGTGTCGGCGGGGCTGCGGTACCGGTTCTGAGGCCAGGAACATGACGACGCACGAGACAACCCGCCAGGTTCGGGAGACGGACCGCCGGCAGGACACGCTGGAGAGCCTCTTCACCTCGCCGTGGGAGAAGCTCGTGGATGGCCTCGCCAAACGCGACCTCGTTCCCCTGCTCCATGAGAGGAGCATCGCCGTCGAAAGCACTCACCAACGGCGCAAGGGGAAGCGGAATGGCGAACGGTTTGAATTCGACATCGTCGCAGTGAGCAGGTCGGATGTCGTAGTGGTCCAGGTCAGGACGACCCTGCGGCCGGAGGACGTGACCGAGTTCCTCACCAAACTGCCGAAGTTCACCGACTTCGCACAGGAGTACCGAGGCAGACGGATTCTGGGCGCCGTGGCCTACCTCAAGAGCGACGGCGCCGTGACGACCTACGCGGAGCGCAAGGGACTGTTCGTCATCCGGGCCACGGGCAGCAGCGCCAGTATTCTCAACGATGAGGACTTCGAGCCCAGGTCGTTCGGCTGATAGAGCAGCTGGCCGCCCGCAGGATGAACGCTCGATCAACCACGGTGGCCGGTCACGGCCGGTAGTCGTCCACCTCATCAGAGACTGGCACTGTCTTCGGTCTGGAGCTTGCGGGAAACGATGGCCATGAACACGACCCGAGAGGACTTCCTTCGCCGCATAGACGACATCAAGCTCTGGCGCCGCGGCAACGATCGGGCCCCGCACAAGCCGCTGCTGCTGCTCTTCGCGCTCGGTCGCGTTCAGCGCGGAGAGAAGAGGCTCGCCCGGTACGGCAACGAAGTCGCAGAGGACCTCAAGAAGCTCCTCCGCCGATTCGGCCGGCCACGGTCCGTTCTCCACCCCGAGGCTCCATTTGCCCGGCTGCGTGGAGACGATCTGTGGGAAGTCATCGCCGACACTGACCTGGATCGGATCAGGGGCAAGGGCGGGATCAGTCATCGGCAGCTGGTCGACCACGCGGCGGCCGGAGGCTTCAAAGAGGCCGATCAGCGGATGCTCTTAGCCGATCCCGAACTCATCGAGCAGGCAGCGCGAAAGCTCCTCGGCAAGCACTTTCCACCCTCCTTGCACGACTCGATCCGCGACGCGGTCAGGCTCGCGCGGCCCGTTGAGCAAGGGCTTCAGCCGAAAGCTCCCACCACCCGCGATCGCAGTTTCCGCCATGCCGTCCTGCGAGCGTACGAACGACGCTGCGTTGTGTGCGGCTTCGATGTCCGACTCAACGACGAACTCGTCGCGTTGGAGGCGGCACACATCAGGTGGCACTCTCACGGAGGGCCCGACCAGGTCCGCAACGGTCTCGCTCTTTGCATCCTCCACCATCAGACCTTCGACCGCGGAGCAATCGGCCTGGAGCGGGCGACCAAGGGCTATAGGCTCGTCGTGTCGGACGAGGCAAACGGCCAGAGTCCGGCGTTTCACCAACTCCTCGACTGTCACGGTAAGCGGATTCGCAACCCTCAAAGCGCCCGGCAACGCCCAGACCCAAACTTCGTCGACTGGCACCGGAAGCAGGTATTCCGCGGCACACCCAGGGACCTTGAGAATCCATGACCTCCCTGGCCAAGAAGTACGACGACTCCAAGCTGTCGGCCCGGTTCACCATGCTCATGGGCCTCCTGATGTCCGGAGAGCTGGACGGCCTGCTGTCGATGGACAACCTGCGCACCTCTGCTTTGGCGATGTCCTACGTCGTCGCTCTCGTCGCAATGGCACTGAGCGTCGTCATGTCGCTGCTGCGCCAGGGCCGCAACTACCTGAATCCGGCTGAAGCTCCGCCGGAGGTCCAGACGGGGCCGGCCTGGCACGAGGCGAGACTCTTCACGGACCCGTGGTACCAGGTTCCCGCCATCTACTGCGCGTTCGTGCTGATCGTCCGACTGATCACGGACCTGATCATCGAACCGCCGGCTTCCGAACGGACCGTGTGGTACCTCGTGTTCGTGGCCTTTCTGTCCGTCGTCCTGCCGCTCAGCATCAGCAGACGAGTGAGCCTCGAGAGAGCCGACCTGGACGGTGTGCCTGGCCGGCGCCGCGGCGAAAAGCCGACGGTCGCGGAGACGTTCCGCGATCCCTGGTTCACCATTCCTGCGATGGCGGTCGGGGCTGTCCACCTCGCAAGGTACGGCATGGAGGCGATCGAAGAGGACCCCTCTTCGATCGCGGCGACGCTATGGTTCATCGCGCCGCTCGCGGCGATGGCAATGGCCACCATCATGCCGTCAATCGATCAGCTCCACCGACGGCGGAAGCTGGACAACACCCAAGAGCCGGGGGCCTCTGACGTCTCGGTCGATGCCGTCGGCTCGGGGTCGGAGCCGCCGTGACGCGATCAGCGGGAGCAGCCGGCCGGCGACGCGGGCGATGAAGCAAACCGGTAAACGAAAGGCGAAAGAAGAGAGGGACGAAAGCGGTCCCTGGGCCAAGCTGTCGCTCGTAGCGCTGCTCCTCATCGCCGGCTTCAGCTCTGGTGTACTCACGCCCGGGACGATCCGCACGTCCGCCGTGGCCATGGCGTATCTGGCCGGTCTTGTCCTGATGGTGGCATCCATCGTCATCTCTCTGGGGCGAACCTGGGGCAACAGGAAGGCTCCGGGAGAGCCGGCAGCGCGTCCCGAACCAGCCTGGCACGTCTACCGTACGTTCACCGACCCCCTGTTCCAGGGTCCGGCTGTCTTCTGTGTGTTCGTTCTGGTCCTCGACCTGGTAACGGATCTGGTGGCCGAACCGCCCCAGTCTGCGGCGGGAGTCTGGCTGCTCTGGACCGTCGCAACGGCGGCCGTTCTCGCGCTTCTCCTCGCGATCTCAAGCCCTCAACAGACCGGTAACCGGGCTTCGCGCAGCTACCCACGGCTCTCGGCGCGAAGGGAACACGGGGCGGAGCAGACGTTCGTGGATCCGTGGTTCAGTATTCCGGGCGGGATCGCCATGCTCGTCGTCCTTCTCCGAGGGGCAGTCGAACTGGTCGAGGAGTATCCGTCGAGCGCCTTCCCCTGGCTCTTCGTC
>JAPOVF010000334.1 GCA_026708285.1 Acidobacteriota bacterium | reverse complement strand
CGTCGCCATCGTCCAGGATCTCGGCGAGTTTCTCCTCGGTCAGCCCTCGCTCGGCAGCCTGTGCCCCGATGCGCTGGCAGTACTCGTCGAGCTCCCGCAGGTTCAGTGCGCGCAGGCGCTCGTAGTCTCGCGGCGACAGCACCACGGCCACTTCGCGCTTCTGCCGCCGGACCATGATGGGCTCGTGCTGAGCCGCGTCGAGGATCGCCGCGAATCTCCGCTTTGCTTCGGTCGCGCTGACGATTTTCACGGTCACACACCTCCTTCACAACGCCGAGAATAGTGCGAAATGGCCACTTTGTCCAAAACGAGCCATTCCGGTGAATCCGGGCGGGACGTCATCACGCGGATCGCGACTCGCCCGCAGGACTTGAAGATCGTCGTCGTCGGAGCCACTGGCTTGTGGGGACTGCGGCCGCCGCAACCACCAGAACCCACGGCAGAACGCCCTCGGGCACAGGATCCAGCAGCGGCGCAAGGGGGCGATACTGGAGCAGGTCGGAGCCCCGCTCCCCGGTCCAGTGCCAGGCCGTATGAACGATCAGGGCCGAGACGAGGACGACCCCCAGGCGCTCGTTCGGCAGGCGGCGGAAGACGAAGTCGAGCAGCGGAATCAGCAGCAGCAGGACGAGGAGTTGGCCGAGTTCGACGCCGACGTTGAAGGCGAGCAGCGAGGTGACGAGATGCGAACCCGCGAATTGGAGGGATTCGCTTAGGGCAAATGAGAAGCCGAAGCCATGGACGAGGCCGAAGCCGAAGGCGGCGGTCCAGCGGCGCTCCTGGCCGACTCCGAGGATGTTCTCGAAGGCCATGTAGACGATGGAAAGCGCGATCAGGACTTCGACCAGAGTGGGGAACCACAGCGCGCGTGGCGCGAGTCCTGCGGCGGACGCGATCAGGGTAATCGAGTGGGCCACCGTGAACGAGGTCACGACGAGCACGAGCTGGCGCAGCCGGCGAAGCGGCGCGACCAGGCAGACGAGGAAGAGCAGGTGATCGAGGCCGCTCAGGATGTGTTCGAAGCCCATCGCGATGAAGTGGATCGAAGCCTGCGCCCAGTTCGGGTCGAGGCGGACCCTGCCGGGTTCGGCGGCGAGCTGAAGCGCTCGCGCATCGCCGTCGGACGACTCGTAGCGAATGACCGTGAGCACCTGCAGGCCCAGGCGACCGAAACGGGGGTCGATCGAGAACCGGGGTCGTTCGCTGGCGCTATGAGCACCGAGCGCCGTCTCGAGGTGGACGTCGAGCAGCGCCTGTCGCCAGACGAGCTGTGTTGTCGCCGGCAGGGGTGCTCCGCGGATGTGGGCAAGGGCGCGGTCGAAGTCGGTGAAGGACCGGTCGGACGGGATGGACAGCCGGACCGCCTGAACGGTCGTCGTCGGCAACTGGTCGCGGCCGGCGTACAGGTCGAGGTTGGGCGTGATCCAGCGGTTGGCGGCTTCCGCGAGCAGGCCGCCGGCGCGTAGCTCCTCGAGGTCCAGGATGCCCCGGTAGTCGACCGGGAACTGCATCTCCTGCATCGCTTCGAGCGGCGTGCGCACGAGCACCTGGAGCCGGTCGCCCTGCTGTTTGACCAGTACCTGGACCGTGACGCTGCCGGGCACCTCGTGGGCGGCCGCGGGCTCGCCGGCAAGGAAGAGCAAGGCCGCGGCGAGAAAGGCGCCGAGGAGGGTGTCAGGCGCGTTGTACACTGACCGCACCTCCCTAGTGTTGCAGCAGCCGCCAATGGCGCGGAAGACGACGGATTCCAACGACTGGATGGACCGACGATGAGATCGAAGCGTTCGTACTCCGTACTCGGCTGCGTGGCAGCCCTTGCTTTCCTCCTCGCCGCCTGCGGTGGTGGCGGCTACGGCGGCGACGATGCCGCCGGCGACGGACCGATGGCGCCACGTTTCGAGGTCGATCCCTTCTGGCCGCAGCCGTTGCCGAACCACTGGATCCTGGGCCCCGCGATCGGCGTGACGGTCGACTCCCGCGACCACGTCTGGATCGTTCATCGGAACACGCCGAACGCCTTCGGCGCGATCAACGAGATCGGCGCGGCGCAGGATCCGCCGCTCTCCGAGTGCTGCATCCCGGCGCCGCCGGTGCTGGAGTTCGATCCGGACGGCAACCTGGTCGGCCATTGGGGAGGGCCCAGCGAGACCGGCGAGTACGAGTGGCCGGCGTCGAACCACGGGATCCTCGTCGACCACATGGACAACGTCTGGATCGGCGGCAACGGCGGCGGTGATTCCCACACACTGAAGTTCACCCGGGACGGTCAGTTCCTCATGCAGGTGGGCAAGGCGAACGCCCTCGTCAACGAGGGCGCCGGCGAGGACGAGCCGCGGTTCGTGCGCAACAGCCACGACATGGAGAACTTCGGCCGGGTTGCGAAGCTCTCGGTCGACCCGGAAGCGAACGAGATCTACGTCGCCGACGGCTACTTCAACCGCCGGGTCGTCGTGATCGACGCCGACACCGGCGAGTTCAAGCGCTACTGGGGCGCCTACGGCGAGGCGCCCGACGACGAACTGGACCTGGGGCAGTACGTCCCCGGCGATCCGCCGGCGACCCAGTTCCGCGGTCCGATCCACTGCGCCGACATCTCGGCCGACGGCCTGCTCTACGTCTGCGACCGCGCCGCCGACCGGATCCAGGTGTTCCAGGCCGACGGCACCTTCGTGAACGAGGTCTTCATCGCGCCCGAGACCCTGTCTCAGGGCTCGACGTGGGACGTCGCTTTCTCGCCGGACGAGGAGCAGAAGTTCCTCTACCTCGCCGACGGCCAGAACATGAAGGTCTACGTGATCGAGCGCGCGAGCATGGAGGTGCTCTACGCCTTCGGCGACGGCGGCCGCCAGCCGGGCCAGTTCTTCGCCGTCCACTCCATCGCCACGGACTCGAAGGGCAACATCTACACGACGGAGACCTACGAGGGGAAGCGGCTGCAGAAGTTCGTCAACCTGGGGATGCGCGCGGTGCCGGAGGAGGACCTGGGCACCCCCTGGCCTTCGGACTAGCCCGGCAACCGGTACGCGATCAGCTCGAAGGGCTCGCCGCGGCCGCCGATGGAGATCACGACGTACTGCACGCCGCGGTGCAGGTACGTGATCGGGCTGCCGTCGGAGTGGGCCGGCAGTTCGACCTCGGCGAGCAGCTCTCCGGTCGCCTTGTCGAAGGCGCGGAGCGCCGGCACGGTGTAGCGCCAGTCTTCGCGCGCCGCCGACCGCGGATTGGTCCAGGCGAGGCCGCCGGTGACGTCCTCGGGCTGTTCGTTCCACTCCCGCTCCGCCTTCGCCTCCTGGTACCGGAACGAACGGGAATGGCCGGAACTCACGATGAGCAGCGTCTTCGTGACCAGGGCGTGGCCGCGGACGCCTGAGCCCAGGAGCGGCAGTTCGAGGCCGGCGAGCCGGGGGTGCCGCCGCGGCCCCTCGCCGAGCGGCACCTGCCAGGCGATTTCGCCGCGGCTCATGTCGTAGGCGGTGATCCGCGAATAGGGCGGCTTCGAGATCGGCAGGTCGAAGGGGCCGTGGAAGCCCGACACCCTGGCCACGAAGTCGAAGGAGGAGCGGTTCGGGTCGGGACGCCGGAGCGTGATCAGGATCGGCGCCGTGAAGGACGGCACGTAGAGCTGGCCAGCGTCCGGGTCGAAGGCGCCGCCGGGCCAACTCGCGCCGCCCTCGAAGCCGGGCATGGCGACAGTGCCGCGTTCGCTGGGTGGCGTGTAGATCGGCCCGTACTGGTGCGAGGTCAGGATGCGTTCCGCCTCGGCGCGGATCCCGTGCGTGAAGTCGATCACGTCGGCGAGCTGCATGCCCTGGCGGTCGAATGGCGGCGGTCGGGTGGGGAATGGCTGGGTGGCCGAGGTCTGCTCGCCGGGGATGCCGGTCTGGGGGACCTGCCGTTCCTCGATGGGCCAGACCGGTTCTCCGGTCTCCCGGTCGAAGACGTAGAGGAACGCCTGCTTGCTGGGCAGCATGGCCGCCTTGACGGTGCGCCCGCCGACGACGATGTCGCCCAGCACGGCCGGTGCGGCGAAGTCGTAGTCCCAGAGGCCGTGGTGGATCGCCTGGAAGTGCCAGCGGCGCTCCCCCGTCTCGCAATCGACGGCGACCAGGCTCTCCGCGTAGAGGTTGTCGCCCCGGCGATGGCCGCCGTACCAGTCGTTCGTCGGCGTGCTGGTCGGCAGGTAGGCGAGGCCGAGTTCCTCGTCGGCGCTCATCAGGCCCCAGACGTTCGCTCCGCCGGTGATCCGCCAGGATTCGTCCTCCCAGGTGTCCGTGCCGTGCTCGCCCTCCTGGGGCACGGTATGGAAGGTCCAGAGCTGCCGGCCGGTGCGCACGTCGAAGCCGCGCACGTCGCCCGGCGGTCCGTCGTCGGGGCCGAGCGGACCGTCCGAGATGGACGAACCGACGATCGCGACATCGCGGCAGATGGTCGCCGGCGAGCTGACGGTGTACTTGCGGCGTTCGACGGCCCGGTGCAGGCCGGTGGTCAGATCGACGCCGCCGTGGTTGCCGAAGGACCGCACCGGCGTGCCTTCGTCGGCGTAGACGGCGCGCAGGATGGCATCCGTGCTGGCGTAGATCAGGCGGCCAGGAGCGTCCGGCCGTTCCGGATCGCGCCAGAAGCTGGGACCCTTGTGGGTGAAGCCGTGGTTCGTCGGCCGGCCGTGGCCGTAGCTCTGCGGATCGTGCTGCCAGACCGTGGCGCCCGTTGCCGGATCGACGGCGGCGGCGATGCCGTAGCCCGTGACGACGTAGAGCCGCTCGCCGATCTTGATCGGCGTCGTGACGTGCGTGCGCTGCTTCATCGACCGGTCTTCGAAGCGCGGGTCATTCGCCATCAGCTCGTTGTCCGGCAATCGCCAGCGCCACGCCGGTTCGAGGCGAGCGAAGTTCGAGGCGTCGATCTGGTCGAGCGCGGCGTAGCGGCCTGCGTCGTTGCCGCCCGTGATCGTCGGCCAGTCCGTGTCCTGTGCCCGGATCTGGGCAACGCCCGGCAGGAGAAGTGCGGCGCCAAGGAGCGCCGCCGCGGGTGCCGGCTGAGCCTCGCCGGACATCCGCCTCAGTCGAAGGCGGGGATGATCTCTTCCGCGACCATCTGATAGTGGTCGAGACGGTGCGTCGGAATGCCGCCGATCATGATCTCGTGGGCGCCGGCGTCGATCATCTCGCCGATCCGGTCGATGACGTAGCTCTTCGGGCCCGCCGCCGTACCTTCGCCGAGGCCCCGGGCTGCGATGAAGCGCCCGGCGGCGGCCTCGTCGTCGGTCACGAAGGTCGGCATCAGCACCGTGTGCCGGATCTCGCCCGGGTCCCGGCCCGCGTCCTCGCAGTGCCGGTTGACGACGGCGACCTTGTGCCGGAAGTACTCCCGGGTCATCGGGCCGCGCGCCCAGCCGTCGAGGTTCATCACGTCGCCGTGCCGCGCCAGGGTGCGCAGCGTCCGCTTCTCGCCGGTGCCGCCGACCAGGATGGGGATGGGTTCGTCGTAGCAGCCGGGCGAGAGGGGCGCGGAGTCGAGGTCGTAGTACTCGCCCCTGAAGTCGACCGGCTCGTTCGAGCGGAACAGGGCGCGGAGCAGCTCGACCGCCTCCTCGAAGCGGTCCTGGCGCTCCTTCATCGAGGGGAATGTCCAGCCGTAGGCCTCGTGCTCCCGCTTGAACCAGGCCGCGCCGATCCCGAGCACGAAGCGGCCGTGGGAGATGTGGTCCAGGGTGCCTGCCATCTTGGCGACCAGACCGGGATTCCGGTACGTGTTGCCGAGAACCAGGTGGCCGATCTTCAGGTTCTTCGTGATGCTCGCGGTGGCCGCGGCGACGGTAAAGGCCTCCTGCGCCGCGAGGTGCTCCTCTTCCTTGAGTCCCGGGGGCGGCAGGTAGTGGTCGGCGTACCAGATGCTGTCCCAGGGGCCCTGGTCGAGCAGCTCGGCCACGTCCCGGACGCTGTCCCAGGTGTTGCGGTAGACGGTGACCTGCGCGCCGAACTTCATGTTGTGCTCCTCTCCTGCTGCGACGCTAGGCGCCGCGCTGCATGACCATCTTGCCGATGACCTTGCGGTCCATCATGTCGCGAAGCGCCTGCGGCACCTCTTCCAGGGGATAGCGGCGCGAGATGTAGGGCTGGATCTTGCCGGAGGCGGCGAGAGCTTCCGTTTCGACCCGGGTCGCCTCGAAGATCTCCGGCTCGCGCATCCTGGAGGCGCCCCAGAACACGCCGACGATGTTGCAGCCCTTGAGCAGGGTGAGATTGAGCGGCATGCGCGGAATGCCGGCGGTGAAGCCGATCACCAGGAACCGGCCGCGCCAGTTCGTGGCGCGGAGCGCCGCCTCGGCGTAGTCGCCGCCGACCGCGTCGTAGACGAGGTCGACGCCCTTGCCGTCGGTCAGTTCCTTGGCCCGGTTCTTCAGATCCTCTTCGGCGTAGTTGATCGTCTCGTCGGCGCCGCGTTCGCGGCAGAGCGCCAGCTTCTCCTCGCTCGAAGCGGCGGCGATCACCCGCGCGCCCATCACCTTGCCCAGCTCCAGGGCGGCGAGGCCGACGCCGCCGGCGGCGCCGAGCACGAGGAGCGTCTCCCCCGGCTTCAGGTTGCCGCGGTACTTCAGCGCGTAGTGGCCGGTGCCGTAGGCGTAGCCGTAGCCCGTGGCCTCCGCGTGGCCGAGGCCCTGCGGCAGCTTGCGCACCTGGGACGCCTTGAGCAGCACCTGCTCGGCGAAGCCGCCGGTGCCGCCGCCGCCGACCACGTCGTCGCCGACTGCAAGGCCGTCCACATCGGGCCCGACGGCCGCGACCCTGCCGCCCACCTCACCGCCGACGACGAAGGGCGGCTCTCCCCGGAACTGGTACCGGTTCTCGATGATCAGGGTGTCGGGCCAGGTGATCGCCGCCGCGCGGATGTCGACGACGACCTCGCCCGGCCCCGGTGCCGGATCGGGGAGTTCCTCGATCGTCAGGTTCTCCGGGGGGCCGAACGCGCTGCATACAACTGCCTTCATGGTTGCCTCTGAGATGTAGTTTGCGGAAGCTGGCTGTCAGATCTGCCGCTCGCGGCCCTTCCAGTACGGCGCCCGGACCAGGCCGCGCTGGATCTTGCCGGTGGGCATCCTCGGCAGGTCGGTGGCGAAGTCGATCGAGCGCGGCCTCTTGAAGTCGGGCAGGTTCTCGCGGCACCAGGCGAGGAGTTCCTCTGCGAGGTCCTCGCCCGGCTCGAAGCCTTCGTCGACCTCGACGACCGACTTGACGCTTTCGCCCCACTCCTCGTGGGGCACGCCGACGGTGCAGACCTCGTAGACCGCGGGATGCTGCTGGAGCACGTCGTCGATCTCCTGCGGGTAGATGTTCACGCCGCCGGCGATGATCGTCTCCGCCGACCGGCCGGTCAGGAACAGGTAGCCGTCCTCATCGACGTAGCCCATGTCGCCCATCGTGAAGTAGCCGTCGCGGTACGCGGAGGCGGTCTTGTCGGGCGCCTTGAAGTAGACGAAGCGATTCTCGGCCGCCTCGAAGAACACCGTGCCGGTGGTTCCGCTCGGCACCGGATCGCCGTCGTCGTCGAGCACCTTGTACTTCGTTCCTTCGACGGTGCGGCCGACGCTGCCGGGCTTCTCCAGCCACTCCTTCGAGTCGACCCAGAACGTGCCGCCTTCGGTGGCGGCGTAGTACTCCCAGACCACGGGGCCGAACCAGTCGATGATCTTGTGCTTGACGTGGACCGGCGTCGGCGCCGCGCCGTGGCAGAGCCAGCGCATCGACGAGACGTCGTAGCGTTCTCGGACATCCGGCGGCAGCGCCAGCATGCGGTGGAACATCGTCGCCACCATGTGCGTGTGCGTGATCCGGTGGCGGTCGATGAGCGCCAGGGTCTCTTCCGCGTCCCACTTGTCCATCAACACGGAACCGACGCCGGCGCCCATCGGCATCGCCAGGTTCAGCCCCAGCGGTGCGGCGTGGTAGAGCGGACCGGTGACGAGCGAGCAGTCCGTGTCCGGCTCGAAGTCGCCCGACTCGCGAACTGCCAGCAGGAACGGCGTCGGCGTCGCGTCCGCCTTGCGGTAGACGCCCTTGGGGTGGCCGGTGGTGCCGGACGTGTAGAGCATCGGCGCGCCGAGGATCGGGTTGTCGATGTTCGAGCCGTCTTCCGCTGCGAGCGCTTCGTCATAGGACTCGGCGCCCTCGATCTCGCCGCCGACGGCGAGAGTCAGCCGTAAGCGGCTGGAAGCGGCTTGGGCGGCGGCGACGGCCGGCGCGAAGGCCTCGTCGGCGATCAACACGAGGGCCTCGCAGTTGTCGACGATGTAGGCGACCTCGGGTGGCGAGAGGTGCCAGTTGATCGGCGTCATGCGTCCGCCGGATCGCTGGCAGGCGACGACCGTTTCGATGAACTCCGGCCGGTTCCGGCACAGCAGGGCGACGCCGACGTCGGGACCGACGCCCTGCACCCGCAGCACCCGGGCCAGACGGTTGGCGTTGGCGTTCAGTTCGCCGAGCGTGCGGCCGCCGAACTTCGACAGCACCGCCATTCGTTCGGGAGCCCGCTCGGCGTGCACCGCGAAGCCCATGCCGTAGGGCGCTGCCGCCATCAGTCGTTCCTGTAGTTCGAGGTCGATCGCCATGCGGCCCTCTCCGTCGGTGCCGGCAATGCCGGCACCGCTTGTCGCTGGTTCCTTGAGTCGTCGGTTGCGGAGGCTCGGAGCGGGGAGTGTAGCCCCTAGCTACACTGACCGCCCATGCCCGCCGGAGCGCCGCCCGAAACCGTCGCGCTGACGGTCCGCGACCGTGCGATGCTTGCGGGCGACCATGGTGCAGCAACGGCGGTCGCCATGCGCATCCTGGTCACGATGGCGGGGGTCTACGGCGCCGAACGTCTCCTGGATATCGAGGGCGCCCACATCGACGGTTGCCTCTACCACGGCGATTCCGGAGTCGACTTCGCGGAGTTGCTGGTGGCGGGCGGCGCCCGGGTGTGCGTGCCGACGACGTTGAACGTGGGCGGTCTCGATCTGCTGCACCCTGACGAGTTCGCGGGAACGGCCGAGCGCCGGGCCAAGGCGTTGCGATTGATGGAGTGCTACGACGAAATGGGCTGCCGCACCATCTGGACCTGCGCCCCCTACCAGACGACGCCGCGACCGGCGTTCGGGCAGCAGGTCGCCTGGGCGGAGAGCAACGCGATCGTGTTCGCGAACTCGGTGCTCGGTGCGCGCACCCACCGCTACGGCGACTTCATCGACATCTGCGCGGCGCTCACCGGGCGGGCGCCGGCGGTGGGATTGCACCTGGAGGAGAACCGGCGCGGCCAGATCGTCTTCGATCTGCGGTCGTTGCCGCGGGCTCTCCGGTCCGCGGCCTGGCTGCTGCCGGCGATCGGCTACCTGGTGGGCGAACGCTGCGGCAATCGGGTGCCCGTGCTGCTCGGCCTGGAGGAAGCGGACGAGGACGGCCTGAAGGCGCTGGGCGCGGCTGCGGCCTCGTCGGGCGCGGTGGCGCTCTTTCACGCGGTCGGCATCACGCCGGAGGCACCGACTCTGGATGCGGCGCTCGGCGGTCGCGAAGCCGAGGAGTGGATCGAGATCACGGTGGATGATCTGCACGCCGGGCTGTGCAGTCTGTCGACGGTCCCCGCGGCTGCGGCTTCGAGTCCCGGCGTCGGCGGAGACCTGGCGATCGATGTCGTGGCCCTGGGCAGCCCTCACTTCTCTCCGCGAGAGTTCGCTGAGCTGCTGCCGCTCGTCGAGCGTCATCCGCCCTCGGCTGGAGTCGAGTTCGTCGTCTGCACCAACCGGCTTTCGCTCGACTTCCTGGAACGGGAAGGGGCTCTGGAGCGGCTGCGCGCCTTCGGTGTCCGCGTGGTCGTCGACACCTGCGTCGTCGTGGCGCCGATCCTGCGCACGCCGGCCGGGGGCGTGCTGATGACGAACTCTGGCAAGTTCGCCCACTACGCGCCCGGCAACGTCGGCTTCGATGTCGTCTTTGGCAGCCTGGCCGAGTGCGTTCGTTCAGCCCAGGCCGGCCGGCTCTGGCGCGACCCGGAGTTGTGGCCGTGAGCGGCGTGGAGCTTGAAGGGCGGGTCTTGGTGGCCGGGACCGGCGCCGGGCGGGTGCTCCGGCTCGAGGAGCCGCTTTCGTTCTGGGGCGGTGTCGATCCGGTCACCGGGACGATCATCGACCGGCGCCATCCGCGTTGCGCCGAGAGTGTCGCCGGTCGCGTTCTGGTCATGCCGTACGGGCGTGGGTCGAGCAGTTCGAGCTCGGTGCTGCTGGAGGGCGTCCGTTTGGGAACGGCGCCGGCCGCCGTCGTGCTGCGCGAGCTCGACGGCATTCTGGCGCTGGGCGCCGCCGTGGCCCGCGAGCTCTACGAGCGGTCGCCGCCGGTGATCCTGCTCGACGCGGAGGACTGGGAGGCTCCGCCGGAAGGAGCCGAGGCTTCGGTCGACGTCAGCGGCCGTCTGCGGATCGCAGGTTGACGGTCCAGGACGTCCAGACCCAGACCTTGAACGTGTCCGTGCTCCACTCGTCCGCGTTGTACTGCGCCAGCTTGATGCCGAAGTCCTGCTTCCAGGGGGTGTTCCACACCGCCATCGCGTCGATCTCGGTGCCGTAGTCCATGCTGCCGACCGCGGAGCGGAACTGGTGCCAGCGGACCGTCCAGTTCCAGGTGTCCAGGTTGTGGTCCAGGCGCAGGTACAGGTCGACCAGGCCGTGGGCGGGAGTGCCGAGGAACTTGTCGGTCCAACCGTTGAAGCCGTGCAGGGTGGCGAGCGGCGTGCGGAACCCATAGGTGCCGTCGCCGTCCAGGGCCTCACGCACGGCGCGCACGCTGACGTCTCCCCGGGTGAAGCCGATCCCGGTTTTCTGGTAGTCGAGGTCGACGCTGCCCGGGTGGTCCGCCCAGTCCGATTGGACCGCGTACTGGAGTTCCCACAGAACGGAGGCCGCACCGGCGTCGTGCGAACCGTTGTAGCTGGCGCCCCAGTTGGAGGTCGAGTTCGCCGCGGCTCCGGGTCGGTCGTAGTCCAGCAGGTAGCCGAAGAGGGCCAGGTTGCCGGGACCCGCCGGGCCCGAAACGTAGATCACGTGGGAGCCCATCGGCTCCTCGGCGCCGGTGATCCGGTGGGCTCGGTTCAGGAAGGCGTAGCGCAGCGACCAGTCGGCGCGTAGCTTCGCGTCGAGGGCGGCCGCGTCGAAGGCCTGGTGGTGTTGACGCCAGCCGACCGCGCCGACGAAGCGCTGGTCGCCGATCAGAAGCTCGGTCCGGCCGAGGGTGAAGGCCACCGGCCCCCGCTCCAGGCGAGCCGCCGCCTGGTTGATCGCGGTGAGCGCCGGATCAGCGATGATCGGCCGGTCACGGACACCGTTGTCGAGGCCGCCGTAGCCGAGGTTGCGGTAGGTGCGGTCGTTGCCGACCGGGGTCACATCCTCCGCTTCGAGCAGGAAGGAGAAGCCGCGGAAGGCCTTCGTCTGCAGCTTGAGCGTGGTCCGCAGGGTCGAAGCGAGCGCAGTAGCGTCGAAGGCGTCGTCGTCGGATTGCTCGACCCGGTAGCGGAGACCGAGCGAAACGTCCGCGTCGCGGATGGCCTGTCCGAGCGTCGCCGGCTCCTGGGAAGCGTTCTCCTCGTCGCCTTGCGCAAAACCGGGCGAAATGCTGACGGTCATGCTCAGCGCGAGCGGAATCAGACACTTGCGCATGATCGGGTACGGGTACTCGGGAAGAAGAAGCTGGAGTCGCCGGAAGCCGGCGGCAGTATATAGGCCGCCTGTTGAGGGGTCCCCCGGCAGTGCGCCTGCCCTCACTCGGTCGGCGGGCCGCCGACCCAGATCGGTGACGACCAGGCGCGTTCCTGGATCGTCGCCTGGAGACCCGGCCTCGGATCGACTCCGGCCTTGACGGCGTCCCAGGTCGACCAACGGCAGGTGGGGTTCTCCAGCGCCCGGAGGTAGTAGAAGGCGTGCTGCCCGGCTTCGAAGGTCGGATCCCGCCAGAGCGTGACGAGCTCCGACGCCCCCCTGTCGGGCGTGAGGCTGCAGTCGCTTAGATTCACTTCGGCGCCGTTGTCGGGGCAGCGATGGGTTTCGGGATCGGGAGTCAGGCCGTCCGAGCAGGCGACGTCGAACACCTGTTCCATCGCGTGTCCGTCGTCGCTCCAGCCCTTGATCACCTGAACCCGTTGAAGCGGCGTGCCGAGCGGGTCCTGGAGCGCCCAGACGAGGAAGCGGGGAGCCGCGGCGCCGTCCGAGCCGGCCGGCAGCTCGCCGCCCATCGGCACGCCCTGGGCATAGGCCACGTCGACCGCGTCGTCGCGCTCGGCCAGGTCGTCCGGGTAGACGCCGGCAAAGAAACGGACGACGATGCGGGGGCCGCTCGTCGCGAAGGTCTCCTTGCGGCGGAAGGCGTCGTAGATCGAGTCGCGGGTGTTCTCCTCGGCCCAGACGCCGGCCAGGCCGGAGGCGCTCCAGGTCTTGTAGTAGGTGTCGTTGTAGGCCCTGACGCCCTCCTCCGCCACGATCGGCACGGAGCCACGCAGCTCGGCCGTCGCGTCCAGGACGGCGACCTTGGCGACGAAGTTCGATTCGTCGAGCGAGGCGCCGCCGTTGTGGGTGTCGCTGGCGCCCACCAGGCCGAAACGGTAGGGATTCACGCCGCTTTCGGCCTGGAGCTTGAGGCCGCGCTGGTAGGCATTGCGGACGTAGGAACCGCGCGGCCTCGACTTGTTCCACTGGCCGATGCGGTAGGGCATGATCTCGAAATCGGCCCATTCGTCGTTGGGCGAAAGGAAGGGATGGGTGTCGGAGGTGCCCTTGACCTGGGTGACCTCGACCAGGGGTTCGTTTCGCATCCTGGTCTCGGCGTACGCCGCGTCGATCGGCTCGCCGGCGAAGTTCACGAGCTGGAACATGTGGCCGTCGGAGCCGTTCGAGTTGTGGGGGATGGCCAGGGCCTCGATCCCTTGCGATCGCAGGTCATCCATCCACGCCCAGAGGTCCTCGGGGTTGATCGAGTCGAGGCGGCCGTAAGGGTAGTCCGGCACCGCGTCGCCGCGGAAGATCACGTTGCGGTGCAGGTTGCCGCCTTCGCGCCTCGCGGAGTACTCGTAGGCGGCGAAGGTGGTGAAGACGCCCGGGTCGTTGTGGCGCTCGGCGGCCTCGACCGTCCGCTTCCAGGCCGAACGGATGACGTCCGCGTCGCTATGTTCCCCGACGTAGGCGGCGCTGCGGAAGGCGTTCCGCTTCTGGGCGATCGTCCGTGCCTGGGTGAACTCCGCGGCCCGGTCGAGCTTCGACAGCGGGTGGTCGGGCTGGGACATCGCTTCCAGCATCCCGAGGTAGTACGCGTGGTCGGTTACCGCGAGAAAATCGAGCGGCCGGTCGAGCTGGAGGTCGAACCCGGCGGGGTGCTCGATCGGCTTGCCCCTGGCGAACTCGTAGGCGTCGTCGGGCGTGCTACGGGTGCCGAAGATGAAGGCGTCGAAGGAGTAGCGGGTGTGGACGTGCAGGTCGCCGAACAGGGCCCTTCGGTCGGCCTCGCCGGCAGCCGCAGCGGCGGCGACGCAGAGAGTCAGGAAGATCGTGGTTCCCGGAGTTCTGGCCGAGTTGGCGAACACCTTCCGCATGTTGGTGGCCTCCGTTCGCTTGACCTCGTCGATGGATGTGCGGTGACCCACCATACGCCACTCCCGTTCGGGTACACTTACTGAGCACCGACCAAGGATCCGAGCCGGCAAGCGTTCCCTGGTCGTCGACGGTGGACGTAGCGGTCCGCGATACCGGGAGCACACGAAGATGAAGACCCAGACCTCTCGCCCCATCCTGCTCATGCTCGTCGCTGCCGTTGCCGTTCCCGGCCTTGGTCTGGCGGCCGACGCGGACACGCCCACCTTCTACGGCGACGTTCTTCCGGTGCTGCAGGAAAACTGCCAGACCTGTCACCGGCCCGACGGCGAGGGCGAGAACATCGGCGGCATGATCGCGCCCATGCCGCTGATGACGTACCAGCAGACGCGTCCCTGGGCGCGGTCCATCGCGCGGGCGGTCGAGAACCGCTCGATGCCGCCCTGGTTCGCGACCGAGGCGACCCGCGGGCAGTTCCACCATGAGCGGGTCATGTCGGACGACGAGATCGAGACGGTTCTGGGCTGGGTCCGCGGCGGCGCGCCCGCCGGCGACGCGGCCGAGGCGCCGGCGCCGAAGAAGTTCGTCGAGGAGGGCTCCGGCGGCTGGTCGCTCGGGCGTCCCGACCTCGTCGTTCAGATGCCGGAGGACTATTGGGTGGCCGACGACATCGCCGACATCAACATCAACTTCGAGACCGAGCTCACCGAAGAGATGCTGCCGGAGACGGTCTGGGTGCGCGGCGTCGAGTTCAAGGTCGGCGGCAGCGACGTTCACCACATGTGCGCGAGCGTTCGGCCGCCCGGCGGCGCCACCGCGCTCGGCAAGTTCAGCGACAGCTCGATTGGCTGCATCGCGCTCGGCGCCGAGAGCCACCTGATGGAACCCGGCTACGCGATGAAGCTCGAGCCGGGTTCGACGATCGAGTTCTCGATGCACTACAACAAGGAGGCCGGCGAGGGCAGCGGCTTCCATGACCGGTCCGAGATCGGCTTCGTGTTCGCCGACGCTCCGGAGAGCGAGCTGCGCGAGGTCAAGTTCGATTCGATCGGCAATCTGACCTTCGAGATTCCGCCCGGCCACGAGCGCTGGAAGGTCGGTGCGGCGCGCGTCTTCCCGGTCGAGACGGACATCCTGGCTCTGTGGCCGCACGCCCACCTGCGGTCGGTCGCGGTGCGCTACGACGCCTTCTACCCCGACGGCACGACCGAGGTTCTTCTCGACGTGCCGAACTACGACCAGGAATGGCAGACGACGTACCAGTACAAGAAGCCGAAGACGATCCCTGCCGGCACCCGGGTCGAGGTCTCGATGTGGTTTGAGAACACGCCCGAGCGCGGCGAGGAGCGCGGCTTCGACCCGGCGGATAACGTGGTGAACGGTACGGCCACCACCGACGAGATGATGCTCGGCTTCGTCGCCTGGGCGCCCGTCGAGCCGGTCGATCCGATCGCGCTGCGGCTCGGAGTCGCCTCGATTCAGAGCACCGGCGGCGGGGAGTAGGCAGGCGGGAATGACCGGTTTGCGCGGGTGGTGGCGGCTGCCTTCGGTCGCCGCCGTCCTGCTGCTCTCGGCAGCGGCGTTTGGGGCGCCTGCGGCGGGTCAGTTCGCCGAGACCGAGAAAGTCATCGAGAAACCCTCGAAGGAGGGAGAGGGTCGCAAGCTCGACGCCTCGGGCCTGACCAACGCTTTCGCGCTGCTGGTCAACGCGACGCGTTCAATCGACAGGGCCGAGGTCGGCGGCGGCATGGTCGAGGTGAACGCCGGCAGGCTGCCGCTCCTCGGCGTGGACTGGGAGGCGTTGCAGGAACACGAACAGGGTCTGTTCGAGTTTCAGACCGCGGCCGCGATCAAGCTGCGCACGGAGGCTGACATCGTGGTCGGCGACCTCGAGGTGCCGGCGGGCAACGTCTCACCCGGCTTCGCGGGACTGTACAGCCTGTGGCTTCGCCTGGACGACGACGGCCAGTGGACGCTGATCGTGAACCACGAGCCCGACGTCTGGGGCACGATGCACGATCCGGCGAAGGACCTGGGCGAGATCCGGCTTGAGCACTCGATCGTCGAGGGCGGGAAGCCGCGCCTGACGATCGAGATCGAGCCGCCCGAAGGCGACACTCCCGGAACGCTCAAGCTGTCCTGGGGCGAACACCTCTGGCAGACGACGGTCGCCGCCACCGGCTAGGAGGCTGCGCCGCAGAACACTGCGGACGGTAGCGGCTACCCGTCCAGGTGGTAGACGATGTCCTCGAATCGGTCGCGCGGGAACGTGAAGATGAAGACCAGCGGTTCGGCGCCGGTGCAGCGAAGGGCGTGCCTGGCGTTGGGCGGAATGTAGATGGCCGTTCCCGGGCCAATCTCCTGTCGCGTGTTCTCGATCTCGATGCGACCGCGGCCGCTGAGCACGTAGTACGTCTCCTCCGGCTCGTGGTGGTGTCGCGAAAGCGCGGCACCCGGCTCGATCTTCGCCACGCCGGTGACGAGCCCTCCGCTCGGACTGCGCTCGCGGCTGATCAGGAGCTTCCAGCGAATGGCGCTCGCGGAGCTATTGGCCGGATCGGCCCAATCCTCCCAGTCGACGTCCGCCTGGTCGGTGATGACGGGCTCCCGTTTGCGCATTCCTAGCCTGTGGCCGGCGGCGTGATCGGCCTGGCTCCCAGGACCGGCGCGCGCAGGCCGAACGCGACCAGGGATCCGACGAAGCAGAGCCCGGACAGGATCGACAGGGTCAGGACGTGGGAGTCCGACCAGTCCGAGAGCATTCCGGCCAGGGTCGGAGCCGCCGGGGAGATCAGACCGGTGATCGCAAAGCGGGTGCCGACCGTCGTGGCGAACGCGCGGCGGCCGTAGAAGGCCGAGTAGACGACCGGGATACAGACGTAGGCCGCGCCGAAGCCGAGCCCGATCAGGACCATGGACAGGTAAGCGATCAGCTCGGTGTTCGCGACGATGAACAGCGCGCAGCCGACACCCTCCAGAATCAGGACGAGGCCAAGCAGCCGCTGCGGCGTCATGAAGTCGCCCGCGAAGGCGCTGAGACGGCCGAACAGGCTGACCAGCACCCGGGCGCCCAGGATCGAACCCGCCATCGCGGTGGTGAAGCCGAGAGCAGCGAGATGGTGGCGGCCGAAGACGGCGATGATGCCCCAGGGCACGCCGTAGGCGATCGACAGGCCGATCAGAACGTAGAACTGGGACGTGCGCAGGGCGAGCGGTGCGGTCCATTCGCCGTGGCCGGTTGGGCCGGATGGAGCGTCGCTCTCGGGTTCATTGGTCTTGACGCCGCCATCCGGTTCTTGCCCGATTCGCTCAGGCTCGCCGCGCATGAACACGGCGGCCAGGACGGCTACGAGGGCGGAGATGCAGGCGATGATCAGCCAGCCCGTGCGCCAGTCGGCGAACTCGAGGATTGCCGGAGCAAAGTACCTGAGCGTGAAGTAACCGACGACCGCCCCGCCGGCGAGAATCAGGGCCATCGCCCGCGAGCGATAGCGGATGAACCAGTTCGAGGCCAGCGCCTGGGCCGCGAGGATCGTGCCGAAGCCGACCGCGATCCCGCCCAGCACGGCGTACGCGAACATGGCGTCGGCGAACGACTCAACCCGGCTCATGAGCCAGAAAGCGACGACTGCGACCACGGCGCCGAGGCTCATCATGGACCGGATGCCCCAGCGTCCGATGGCGTAGCCGGCCACCGGCCCGAGCCCGTGGTAGATCCAACTGAAGGCGCTGAAGATCAGGCCGCCCTGGGTGTCGTTCATGCCGAGGTCTTCCTGCATCTCGGGCAGGAAGAAGCCCCAGCAGTAGTACATCGGCGAGATGGCGAGGCCGTAGCAGACCGAGCCGAGACCGATCATCTTCCAACCGAGGAAGGGGCGATGCGGGTTGCTCGTCATTCCCGCTCCTACCGCTTCGCCTGGTTGGTCCGCTTTGTCGCCTACTGTCCGCGGATCGCTTCGAGTCGGTCGTTGATCTCCCGTTCCAGCCCGGTCCCGGTCTTCACTTCGTCACCGAGTTCGAGATACGCCTGCCTGTCGCCATCGAACTCCGGCCAGGCCGGCCGGCCGCTGCCGTTCGGGTCGCCGGTGCGGGCGAACTGGACCCAGTAGTCGATCATCAGCGCCGCCAACCGGTCGTCCGTCTCGTTGTAGCTCTCGCCCTGGAGCGTGTTGAACACGTAGCCGAGTTCGGCCGCGTGGTGGGCGCCCCAGGCAGGGTTCTCGGGATTCACGCGGGTGAAGAAGTACTGGAACGCGGGGGAGGAGACCTCGTCCATCCCGAGGAGCATCCGGCGCGTGCCGCGGAGGAACCAGGTGTCGGTCAGGAAGCGGTCCTGCTGCACCTTGAGTTCCTCGGCGCTCTTCGAGGGGTAGAGCTTCGCCACTTCCTCGGCCTGGTCGCCGTAGACGCCCTTCAGCATCTCGAGGAAGTCCGCCCGCTCGGTGAGCGGCTGGAAGGCCATGAACATCGTTCCCTCGTTGCGGTTCGTGCCTGCGATCAGGGGGATGTCGTTCTGCTTCCCTGCCGTGTACCGGTCTTCGCTCGACTGCGGCATGAAGTCGGTGCCGAAGGTGACGTGCGGTTCGTAGCCGCCGAGCGCGCCGCCCTGGGCGGTCCTGGTGATGATCGTGCCGGCGTCCAGGGCGCGCAGCGCCTCGGCCGTCTGCTTGGCGCCGTCGCCGAGCATTGCCGCCGCCCAGGCGACGCCGACATCCTCGGCGCTACCGTGCAGTCCGTTTTCTCCCCTGAGCGGGCGGATGTTCGTGTCCGTCACCCAGGGGCTCTCAGCGATCGCCCGGTGGATCAGGCCGGCTGCCAACGGGCTCGCCATCAGCGCGTGAACGCTGGTGCCGCCGGCGGACTCGCCGAAGATCGTCACGTTGTCCGGATCGCCGCCGAAGCTGGCGATGTTCCGCTCGACCCACTGGAGCGCCGCGATCTGATCGAGGAAGCCGTAGTTGCCGGATTCACCGCCGGCCTCCCTGGACAGCGCGGGGTGCGCGAGGTAGCCGAGCGGGCCGAGCCGGTAGTTGATCGATACGAGGACCACGCCCTTCCTGGCGAAGGCGGAGCCGTCATAGCCGACCTGGTTGCTCCAGCCGAGACTCAGGCCTCCCCCGTGGATCCAGACCATCACCGGCCGCGGATCGTCGCCTTCCCCAGCCGCCGTCCAGACGTTCAGGAACAGGCAATCCTCGGAACTCTCCGGCAGGGACTCGCCGGTCATCATGGCCAGAACCGGGCTTTGCGGGCAGATCGATCCGAACTCCGTCGCGCCGCGGACGTCGCTCCACTTCGTCACCGGCTGGGGCGCCTTCCAGCGCTGGTCCCCGACAGGGGGCGCCGCGAACGGAATGCCGCGGTAGACGGTCAAACCGCTTGCCGCATCGAGGACCTCGCCCCGGAGCGAACCGGTGTCGATGTCGACGACGGCAGAGCCGCCAGCGGCGTTCGCACTCGAAGCGATGAGGAAGCCGACGGCGAGGACGCTCGTGGCGGCGAGTAGGGAGGCGGCGTCCCGGAAGCGGTGAGTGGTCATGATCTCTCCCTTGCGATGCCCGAACGCGGGCCGTGGTCTAAGGCGCGATGTGCGATCGCGGCCAGCTTGGTGACGAAGACGGCATCCTAGCGGAGCTATGAGGGCGAATTGTCACGGGAACGGACAGCCACTAGGATGTTGGGTGTGACGGTTCCGATCATCTCGTTCCTGTTGCTGGCGGGTCCGGTGCTGGCGGGCGAGGCGAACGTGCCGGCGTCGGATCTCGAGGCCTCGAGCAGTTCGCAGAGCGGCGGTTGTGTCGAAAGCGACACGGTGATGTGTCTGCAGGATGGGCGGTACGAAGCGACGCTGGAGTGGATGACGCCCGATGGCAGGGCAGGCGAGGCCAAGGTTGCGAGACCCCGGACCAGCGATTCCGGCCTGTTCTACTTCTTCAGCTACAACAATTGGGAGGTGCTGCTGAAGGTACTGGACGGCTGCACCTTCAACGGTCATCACTGGGTCTACGCGGCCTCGGCCAGCGACCTCGGCATGGAACTGGTCGTTCGGGATACGACCCTGCCGGACACGCAGGTCAACGCGAAGACCTACACCTTCGCGCCGCATAGCAGGCGGGCTCAGATGCCCGGAGAGTCGGATGAGGACTATCAGGCGAATGTTCTCGCAAAGGGGCACCCGGCACTCACGGACTCCTCCGCGTTTCCCGATGCCTGCGAGTCGTAGCACCAGCGGCCTTCACCCATAGAGCTGCGCCAACAGCCGGATTGAGTCTTCGACCTCCCCCAGTGCCGCTTCGGGGACTCCGCAGCGGGCGATGACATGGGTCATTCCGATCTGCTCCCGGTAGCGCTCGAGGTCGGCGCGGACTTCGTCCTGGTTGCCGACGATGGCCCAGTTGTCGATCTCGGCCAGTTCCTGTTCCGGCACCAGGCGGCTGCCTGCGCGTGCCATGCGAACCGCCTGGGCGACGAGGCCGGCGCTGACGCGCTCGCATGTCCGGCGGTCGTCCGAGATGAACACGGTGCGCATGACCGGCACAATGGGCCGGGGAACGCCTTCGGGCAACGCGGCGCGGTGGAGCTCGTGGTTCCGGACGAGACGGTCGATCGTCTCGAGCGGCGACGACAGGTACGGCAGGCCCAGCTCGCCGGCCTGCTTGAGTGCCAGTGGACCGAAGGCCGCGACCCAGAGTTCCGGGTGCGGCTTCTGAACCGGTAGAGGGGCCAGCCGGATCGGACGGCGTGCCTCTCCCTCGCCGACCTCGATCGCCTCGCCCGCCCAGGCCCGCAGCATCAGGTCGAGGGACCGGGCGAACTGCTGGCGCTTGGTGCGTGGATCGACGCCGAAGGCGGCGAAGAGGGCCGGTCGGAAACCGCGGCCGAGGCCGAGGATGACCCGGCCGTTCGAGAGGCGGTCGAGAACGGCGACCTCTTCGGCGGCCTGGAACGGGTTGCGGACCGGGAGCAGATAGGACGTCGTCCCCAACCGCAGGTGCGTCGTTCTCGCGGCGGCTGCGGCAAGAACGACGATGGGCGATGGGCAGGCGGCGGCGCCGGTGAAGTGGCTTTCCGGCAGGAAGAGCGAGTGGAAGCCGAGCCGGTCGGCGAACTCCGCCTGGTCGGCGATCACGCCCACCTGATCTCCCAGGTAGTCCACCCAGGGCGTCAGCCCGATTTCGACGCGCGTCTCCTTCAGCCGGCTCTCCAGTCGCTGAAGCTCTTGCCTGCGTCGGCCAGCTCAGCGAGCAGCGCCGTCGGCCGCCAGAACCCGTCACCGCTCTCGTCCGCGAACTCGCGCATCCGAGCCACGATCTTCGAAAGACCGACACTGTCGCCCCAATGCATCGGGCCGCCGCGATACACCGGCCAGCCATAGCCGTTGACCCAGATCACGTCGATGTCGGAGGGTCGGATCGCGATCCCCTCCTCGAGGATCCTGGCGCCCTCATTGACCATCGGGTAGAGGCAGCGTTCGAGGATCTCCTCCTCGCCGACCTCGCGCTGTTCGATGCCCTGGGCGGAACCGAAGTCGCTGATGATCTGCTCCACCTCGGCGTCGGGCGCGGAGGCGCGCGTCTCCGGGTCGTAGACGTAGTAACCGCGGCCGTTCTTCTGGCCGCGCCGCCCGGATTCGCAGAGGATCTCGCGGATGTCCCGGGACGCCGACTCCTTCTCGTTCCAGCCGATGTCGAGACCGGCGAGATCGCTCATCGCGAACGGTCCCATCGGGAAGCCGAAGTCGTAGAGGACGCGGTCGACGTCGTAGTACTTCGCGCCCTGGAGGATGATCGCCTGCGCCTGCTGCTGGCGCTGGAACAGGATCCGGTTGCCGACGAAGCCGCGGCAGACCCCGACCAGCACCGGAACCTTGCCGATCTGCTTGGAAATCGTCATCGCGGTGTGAATCACGTCCTTCGCCGTCTTCTCGCCGCGTACCACCTCGAGCAGGCGCATGATGTTGGCGGGCGAGAAGAAGTGCATGCCGATCACGTCCTCGGGCCGGCTGGTGGCGGCGGCGATCTCGTTCACGTCGAGCGCAGAGGTGTTCGTGGCCAGCACGGCGCCCGGCTTCACGATCCGGTCGAGGCTGGCGAAGATCTCCTTCTTCAGGTCCATGTTCTCGAACACGGCCTCGATCACCAGGTCGCAGTCGGCGAGCGCCTCGCGGTCGGTCACGCCGTCGAGCAGGCCCATGCACTGGTCGACCTGTTCCATCGTCATCCGGCCCCGGCTTGCAGTCCGCTCGTAGTTCTTGCGGATGACGCCGAAACCGTGGTCGAGCCGGCTCTGCTCGGCCTCGACGATCGTCACGCCGATGCCGCGGTTGGCGAAGTTCATCGAGATGCCGCCGCCCATCGTGCCGCAGCCGAGCACGCCGACCTTCTCGATCTTCCGCATCGGGGTGTCTCGGGGCACGTCGGGCACCTTGGCCGCCTGGCGCTCGGCGAAGAAGTAGTAGCGCTGGGCGATCGACTGCTTGCCCGACATGAGCTCGGCGAACAGCTTCCGCTCGTAGTCCAGGGCGTCGTCGAAGGACATGTCGAGACCGGCCTCGATCGCCCGCACGTTCGCTTCCGGCGCCTCGAAGCCGCGGGTGCGGCGGGCGATCTTGCGCCGGAAGCCGTCGAAGATCTCCTTGCGGTTGGCCCGCGCCTCGTTGACCTTCGCGTCCAGGTCGCGGATCTTCTTGAGCGGCCGGTCCTCGGCGATCACCTTCTCGGCGAAGGCGACGCCGCCCTCGAACACGTCGTCGACGATCTCGTCGATCAGACCGCCTTCCAGGGCCTCCTTGGCGCCGATCGGGTTGCCGATCACGCACATTTCGAGCGCCTTCGGGTAGCCGACGAGTCTGGGCAGCCGCTGCGTGCCGCCCGCGCCCGGCAGAATCCCCAGCTTGACCTCGGGCTGACCGAAGCGGGCCGTAGCTGTGCCCACGCGGTAGTGGCAGGCCATCGCCGTCTCCAGACCGCCGCCCAAAGCCGTGCCGTGGATCGCCGCCACGACGGGCTTTGTCGCGTGCTCCATCGCCTCGATCGCCTCGTTGAGTCCTGGCTCCTTCATCGGTTTGCCGAACTCGGTGATGTCGGCGCCGGCGATGAACGTGCGGCCCCTGCAGACCAGGAGCACCGCGGTCACCTCGTCGGCGGCCGCGGCCTTCGCCAGTCCCTCGACCATGCCGGCGCGCACGCCGTGGCTGAGCGCGTTGACGGGCGGGTTGTCGATCACGATCAGGGCGACCTCGCCGCGGACTTCGTAGTCGACCATGTCGGTGAGTGGGGTCATGCCTATGTTCTCTCCTGGCGCGGGCGCGCCGGTGTGTTGACGTTGGATCGTTGCGCGGAAGGGAGCGGTATCGTAGCCGCTCAGTGAGCGTGGCCGAGCCGGTCGAGAAAGCGTCGAATGCGGTCCGCGTTCTCGCCCAGGTCGCCGCCTCCGACCTGGGACACGGAGCGCACGTCGACGGCCGCTCCGGCCTCCTCGGCCCGGACCCGGACCGAGACGAAGTCGACGAAGTGGAACCACGGGGTCGCGTCGGCGAACTCGACCTCGCCGCTCTCGTCGTCGCCTCGGAGCAGTTCCCAGCCCATGTCTTCGGCCGTGTGCCGGACGCGCCAGAGCGCTTCCTGCCGTGAGATGTCCAGGTGCAGCGTACCGAGGTCGGGATAGCCCTGCCGCTGGAGATCCGGGACCTGCGCGCCGCCGCTCGGGTAGGCGAAGCCTCCGCCGCGACTGTCCTCGGAGGCGGCCGCAACGAAGGTCGGCGGATCGTCGATGTTCGTCGTGATGTCGTGGATCGGCGGCGCCTGGGTCGTGTCGTAGCCGAGCACGAAGACCCAGCCGACGATCACCGTCGAGAGGAGGATGCCGCCCCAGGCCTGCGAAGCGCCCCCGCGGCGCTGCCGGGGCCTCGTCCGTAGTGCGCCGATCAGGCCGAGGATCAGGGCGAGCGCGGCGCCGAGGGGCATCAGGAAGGCGAACAGGAGGAAGCCCGCAAGGGGATCGATCAGGTCGATGCGGGCACCGAGTACGCCGACGAGGCCGGTCACCAGCGCGAGGCCGGCCACGAGGGGGGAAGCGAGCGCCGTGATTGAGTTCATGGGGGGCGGAGGGTAGCAGGACTTGCTACGGTTCGGTTGCCTCGTGAGCGACGCTCGTTCCATGTTCCGCCTCCTGTGTGGAGCGGCGTTGGCGGCCGTTCTGGCCGCTTGCGGCGGCGGGCTGCCGGACCGGACGTCCGAGGCGCGGCGGCCGAACATCGTTCTCTATGTCGTGGATACCGTCCGCGCCGACCGGCTCGGCGTCTATGGCTACGAGAAGCCGACATCGCCTCGACTGGACGCCTTCGCCGCGGGCGCGGTCCTGTTCGAGAACGCCTACGCCCAGTCCTCGTGGACTCGGCCGGCCGTGGCCTCCCTGTTCACCGGTCTGCTGCCGCCGGCGCATCGCACCGTCGGCCGCCGTTCCGTGCTGCCCGAGGACGCGACAACCCTGGCCGAGATCCTGACCGCCAACGGCTACGAGGGGATGGGCCTGGTCCGCAATCCGAACGTTAGCCGCGCGTTCGGCTTCGCTCAGGGGTTCGCCCGCTTCCGCAGCGAGGACCGCGACCGGGACGAGACGATGCTGGACCGTGTTCGCCTGTGGCTGGATGAGCGCGAAGGGAGCGAACAGCCCTTCTTCCTCTTCCTGCACGCGATCGACCCCCACGGGCCCTACGATCCCGCGCCCGAGTTCGAGGAGATGTTCGAGGCCGGCGGCGCTCCTGCGCACTACCGGACCGTGCGCTATCTGCTCCGGCTGAACCGCGGCGAGGTCGAGCCGGATGCCGGTACAGCCGAGGCGATGTCGCGGCTGTACGACGCCGAGGTGGCCCAGAACGACCGCGTCTTCGGCGACTTGCTCGACGACCTGGAGGCGCGCGGCCTGGCCGAGGAGACTGCCGTGGTCTACGTCTCGGACCACGGTGAGGAGTTCCAGGAGCACGGCCGCTGGGAGCACGGGCTCTCGCTCTACGAGGAAGTGCTGCGGATACCCCTCGTCATGAGCCTCCCCGGTGTGTCGCCGCGGCGCGTCGAGGCGCCGGCTCAGCACGTCGACGTGTTGCCGACGCTGCTCGGCTACCTCGGCATCGAGGCGCCGCCCACTGACGGACGCGACCTGCTTGCGCCCCGCCGCCGCGGCGACGATCCGCCAGATGTCTACACTCACCTCGATGTCGACGGCCACCGCGCCGCCTCCGTGATCCGCGGCCGCTACAAGCTCGTGCTGCCGCAGTCACCGTCCCAGGGAGCGGAGCCGATGCTCTTCGACCTGGAAGTGGATCCGGGCGAGCTGGAGGACCTGGCAGCCCACCGGCCGGACGTCGTGGAGCGGATGCTCGGCCTGCTGGCCGAACGGAATCTCGCCGGCGAAATCACATCCGCCGAAGAGATCGAGGACGATCAGATCGACGAGGACGTGCGCCGGCGGCTGAGGGCGCTGGGCTACGTGGACTGAGGAAAACGCTCCGGCACGAGTTCCCGCAGGCACTCGGCCAGCAGGTCGATTCCTTCCTGGATCCTGGCGATCGAAGGACAGGCGTACGCCAGGCGCAGGAACGGGACGTCGTCGCCGCGGGCGTGGTAGGCGGCGCCGTAGCCGTACTCAAGGCCGCGCTGCTCGCTCAGCGCGAACAGCGCTTCGCGGTCCACTTCTTCGGGCAGGCCGACCCAGAGGAACATGGCGCCGGCGGGCTTGCGCCAGGTGCAGATGCCGCCGAGTTGCTCGGCGAGCGCGGCCAGCAAGGCGTCACGCTTCGGTAGCAGGGCGGCGTTGTTGCGCTCGATCTGGGCGGGTAGACGGCCCCGCAGCAGTTCCGCCACGATGCTGGACGACAGGGTGCTCTGTCCGGCGTCGAAGCGTTGGTCGAGGAAGCGCTGCTGGAGCGGCTGCCTGGCGACGAGGTAGCCGATCCGGACCCCCGCGCCGAGGATCTTGGACAGCGAGCCGATGTAGACGACGCCGTCGCCGTTTGCCAGCGTGTAGAGGCTTTGCGGCGGTCGCGGCGCGTCCTCGTAGTGGACGTCGGCGTAGCAGTTGTCCTCGACCAGGAGGATGTCGAACTCGCGCGCGGCCTCGATCATCTCGAGACGCCGCTCGCGAGGCATCACGGCACCGGTCGGGTTGTGGTAGGTCGGCAGCGTGTAGATGAAGCGCGGCTTATGACCGCCCGCCGCAAGGCTCCTGAGCGTCCCGCGCAGGGCAGCGATGTCCATTCCCTGTTCGTCGCCCGGCACGCCGACCAGCCGGTAGCCGAGCCCGCGGTAGGCGCCGAGGGTGCCCGAGTAGGTCGTCTCCTCCGTGATCACGACGTCGCCCGGCTCTTCCATCAGCACCCTGCCAACCAGCGTCACCGCCTGCATGGAACCGTTGGTCAGCGCGATCTCGTCGGGATCGAAGTCCATGCCTTCGCGGTCCGCTTCGCGCCGGGCCAGCACCTCGCGCAGACCGGGATGACCCAGGTCGCCGGGGTAGAAGGCGAAGTCCTTCCCGATGTCGAGGATGGCGCGGCCGGCCGCCTCGGCCATCTCGGCCGCCGGGAAGGCTTCGGGCGCGGTCATGCCGACCCGCATCGGGATCTGCTCGGTGGCCGTTTCCGACGCTGTTCCTTGTTCGCTCATTGCGGCGCGCACTGTAGCAGCGGTGTTACCCTCTGCCGCCTTACACCTGCTAGGCAAGGAGAAGCGCACGATGAAGGATCTCTTCGACCTCACCGGCAAGGTGAGCGTAGTCACCGGCTCGACCAAGGGAATCGGCAAGGCGATCGCCGAAGCGCTCGCGGCCTTCGGGTCGAAGGTCGTCATCTCGAGCCGCAAGGCGGACGCCTGCGAGGCGGTCGCGGCGGCAATCAACGAGAGCGGCGGCGAGGCGATGGCGCATCCGTGCCACGTCGGTCACAAGGACCAGTTGGAACGGCTGGTCGGGGCGACCCGGGAGCGCTGGGGGAAGATCGACAATCTGGTCGTCAACGCTGCGGTGAATCCGTACTACGGATCGAGCCTGGGCATTCCTGACTCGGCCTTCG
Organism: Acidobacteriota bacterium; assembly: GCA_026708285.1. Lineage (GTDB taxonomy): Bacteria > Acidobacteriota > Thermoanaerobaculia > Multivoradales > Multivoraceae > Multivorans. Next base: position 9,747 of record JAPOVF010000334.1, on the reverse strand, counting down.
ACAAGGTGATGGAGGTCAACATCCGTAGCGTCCACTGGCTGTGCCAGATGGTGATTCCCGAGATGCAGGAGCGAAGGGACGGGTCGATCGTCATCGTGTCCTCCGTCGGCGGCTTCCGTGGCAACGCGGTGCTCGGCGCCTACGCGATCTCCAAGGCCGCGGACATGCAGCTCGCGCGGAACCTGGCGGCGGAGTTCGGTCCCGACAACATCCGCGTGAACAGCATCTGCCCCGGCCTGGTCAAGACGGACTTCGCCCGCGCCCTGTGGGCGGACCCGGAACGGGAGCAGGCCGTCGCCGCGAGAACCCCGCTGCGGCGCCTCGGCGAGCCGGTCGACTGTGCGGGCATCGCGGTCTACCTCGCCTCACGTGCCGGCTCGTGGACCACGGGCCAGAGCTTCACCGTCGACGGCGGAGTAGTCGGCTGCGGTTGATCTCCTTCCCTGCGGCGCTACTGCTCGCCGCCGGTGCGGTGGCCGGGCAGACGGCTGGCGACGATCCGGGTGGCGTGTTTCTCGCCAGCGGCGCCCGGGTCGGGGAAGTGAGCGCGACTTCGGCGGTTGTCTGGACACGGACGACGGCCGAACCGCAGCGGCGAGCCGGGCGGGAAGTTTCAGGTCGTCCGGTGGTCACCCTTGCGGCTGGAGTGAACGTCTCGTCGCTCGAGGGCGCCGTTCCTGGTGCGGACGGGGAGGTCCGGGTCACCCTACGTGAGGGCGAGCCGGCTGGCGACAACGGCGACGGGCATCCGGTGCGAGTCTCCGGCTGGTTGCCGACCGATTCCGACCGAGACTTCACTCGCCAGGTGGTCTTCGACGAGCTGAGGCCCGATACCGTCTACCTGGTCACTGTCGAAGCGCGCTCGGCCGTTGACGGGGCAACGAGCGCCATCGAAACTGCGAGCTTCCGAACCGCGCCGACACCTGACCAGCGGCGCCCGATTCGCTTCACTGCGATGACCTGCCAGTACTACGGGCGGCGTGACCGGCCCGACGGCTTCCAGATCTATCCGTCGATGGCCGCCGGCCGGCCGGACTTCTACCTGTCGATCGGCGACAACGTCTACTACGACAACGAATCACCTCGGGCGACCTCGGTCGAGCTGGCGCGCTATCACTGGCAGCGGATGTTCACCCTGCCGGCGATCGCGTCCTTCCTGCGCTCGGTGCCCGGTTACTGGCTCAAGGACGACCACGACCTGCTCCTGAACGACTCCTGGCCGGAGATCCAACCCGGCATCTCCGCGCCGCTGACCTTCGAAGAGGGACTGGCCGTGTTCGTCGAACAGACGCCGGCACCGGAACTGCCGTACCGCACCGTCCGCTGGGGCAAGGGCCTGCAGCTCTGGCTGGTCGAGGGTCGCGACTTCCGGTCGCCCAACGACATGCCGGACGGCCCCGGCAAGACGATCTGGGGCGCCGAGCAGTGGCGCTGGCTGCGGGACTCGCTGCTCGCGAGTGACGCGGACTGGAAGATCCTCGTCTCGCCCACGCCGATCGTCGGACCGGACCGCAGCAACAAGGCCGACAACCATGCCAACGCGGCCTTCAGCCACGAAGGTGACGCGGTCCGCGAGTGGTTCCGCGGGAACCTGGACGACAGTTTCCTAGTCATCGTCGGCGACCGCCACTGGCAGTACCACTCGGTCCACCCGGAGACGGGCCTGCACGAGTTCTCGGTCGGCCCGGCCAGCGATGCCCACGCCGGCGGCACGCCGGGCGAAGACCCCGAGTACCACCGCTTCCACCGGGTCGGCGGCGGGTTCCTCAGCGTCGACGTCGACTGGGTCGTCGAGCGGCCCCGGATCGTCCTCCGGCACCGCGACGTGTCCGGCCGGGTGGTCTACGAGGTCGAGCGCCTGGGTTCGTAGCTCGTCAGATCGTCGCCATCGGCACGAGTAGGCCCGCCACCGGCGACCGCGTCCGGAAGATCGAGCCGCTGCTTCCAGGCTCGTCCGGATCGCCGGTGGTGACGACGTAGAGGTCCCGCCGGTCGCTGCCGCCGAAGCTGACGCTGGTGATGTTCCTGGCGGGAACCTCCAGGTGGCTGAGAATCCGCCCGGTGGGATCGAAACGGGTGACGCAGCCTCCGGCGACACAGGCCACCCAGAGGCAGCCCTCTTCGTCGACGGCTAGACCGTCGGGGCGGCCGCGGTCGGGCTCGGCGATCGCCCGCCGGTTGACGCAGCGGCCGTCGTCCGTCACGTCGTGGGCGACCACGTGGCCCCTGGCGGTGTCGGCGTGGTAAAGGGTGCGGTCGTCCGGTGAAAAGCCGATGCCGTTGGTCAGGCTGATGTCGCCGTAGAGTTCGGTCGCTTCGCCTTCCGCCTCGATCCGCCAGCATTCACCGGGTGTCCGTTCCTTCTCGCCGGTGAAGGGACTCGTGCGCATCGTGCCGGTGATCACGCGGCCTTGCGAGTCGGTGAACAGGTCGTTGAAGCCGGGAGTCTCGGGCGGGTCGAACAGGATCCGCGTCACGCCGTCCCGGACGTGGCAGATGTTGCGGCCGGAGCACACGATGCCTCCCTCGGCGTGGAGCGCGATGCCGCCGACGCCGCGGCGCTTCGGCACGACGGTTTCGATCGCGCCGTCCGGGCTGCGCCGGTAGACACCGCCGTCCAGGACGTCGCTGAAGTAGAGGCGGTCCTCCGCGTCGACGCGGGGTCCTTCGATCAGGGTGTAGCCGGACGCCAGGAGTTCCATGGCGCGCGCACTGTAGCAACCTACCGCCAGCGCACCCCCAACCAGGCGGCGGGGTGCAGGAAGATCAGGACGGTGATGATCTCGAGCCGCCCGATCCACATGTTGAGGCACAGATAGACCTTGATTGGATCGGAGAAGTGCGCGTAGCTGCCGAACGGACCGACCTCGCCCAGGCCCGGGCCGATGTTGCCCAGCGTGGCGATGCTGGCGGTCACCGCGGTGGGCATGTCGGTGCCTGCCAGCCCGACGACGCCGACGCTCGCGGCGAACAGCACGAGGTAGAGAAGGAGGAAGGACACGACGGCGCGGACCACGTCACCGGGCACTCTGCGGCCGTCCAGGCGCAGCGGTCGCACGGCTCGCGGGAAGATGGTCTGGAACAGTTCGAGCAGGGTCGACTTGGCGATCAGCCAGACGCGCACGAGCTTGGGACCGCCTGCTGCCGATCCGCCGCAGCCGCCGCAGAACATGAGCAGCAGCAGGATCGTCTGACTCGCCTGAGCCCAGAGGGCGAAATCCTCGGTCGCGAATCCGGTCGTCGTGATGATCGTCAGGGCCTGGAAGCCGGCGCGCCGCAGGGTGTCCTCCGACAGGGCGTCCGTGGCGATCCAATCCAGCATCGAGACGTCGTCGCTCTTCAGGGTGCAGGCCAGAAGCAGGGTCGCGGCGGCGACGATCAGGAGATAGAGCCGGAACTCTTCGCTTCGCAGCAGGGTCAGAGGACGGCCCCGGACAGCCTGGAACTGAAAGGCGTAGTTCGCGCCGGCGAGGAGCATGAAGGCCATCACGGTCCACTCGATCAGGCTGCTGCTGTAGCCGCCGATGCTGCTCGGGTTGGGAGAGAAGCCACCGGCCGACACCGTGGAGAGGGAGTTGCAGACGGCGTCGAAGGGCGGCATGCCGAACCGGATCAGGAGACCGACTTCCAGGGCGGTCAGGCCGACGTAGAGGGAGTACAGATAGAGCGCCGTGTTGCGGATACGAGGCGTCAGGCGCTCCTCGGTGGGCCCGGGCGCTTCGGCGAAGAACATCTGGCGACCCGCGATGCGCAGCGCCGGCAGCACGGCGATGAAGAGGGCGATGATGCCCATGCTGCCCACCCACTCGCTCAGGCTGCGCCACAGGAAGACGCCTTCACTCACGGCCTCGAAGTCGGTGAGGATCGTGGCGCCGGTGCCGGTCAGGCCCGACATCGACTCGAAGAGCGCGTCGGCTGGAGCGAAGCCGTTCACGGAGTAGGGGATGGCGCCGATCAGGACCAGGAACAGCCAGGCCACGGCCACGGTCGCCAGACCTTCCATCCTCCGCATCTCGAGCCCCCGCCCCGGCAGGAGCCTGGAAGCCAGCCCCAGCAGAATGGCGAGCAGGGCGGCGCCGAGAAAGGCGATCGCGCTGCGGCCGTGTCCGTAGGCCGCCTCGACCGCGGACGGCGCCAGAAGAACCGCCCCGAAGCAGCCGACCAGGGCCAGCGTCGTGCGGAGGACCAGGGAAACGCGCACTGGGGATGGCGCTAGCGATCGTCCGGCGTCAGGCCGAAGGCCGGACCGACGGTCTCCGCGCCCTCGGGCGTAGCGACGACCAGCAGGCGGTCGCCGGGCCGCACGTCGTCGTCGCCACCGGGAACGATCGTGTTGTACTGCCGCAGGACGGCGCCGACGATGACGCCGGTCGGCATGTCCATCTCGCGCAGCCGCGTTGTCTCGAAGTCCGGCGGGACGGCGACTTCGACCACCTCCGCCCTCCCGTCCTCTAGCGTGGCCCGGTACTCCAGGCGTGGCGCCTGGATCTGGTGCAGCACCTCGGCGATGGCGGCGGCCCGTGCGTTCAGGGTGACGTCGATGCCGACCCGTTCGAACAGTGCGCTGCTCGTGTCCTGACTGACGCCGGTCACGACCTTCGGAATCCCGAGTTGCTTGGCGATCAGGGAGCAGAGCAGATTCGTCTGGTCGTCGCCCGCCATGGCGACCAGGGCGTCGCTGCGTGCGACGCCGACTTCCTCCAGGACCTTCAGGTCCGTGCCGTCGCCGCAGAAGACGATCGCGCGGCCCACCTGTCCGGCGATGTCCTCGCAACGGCGTCGCGAGACCTCGATGATCCGCACCTCGGGCCAGAGGCCCCGCGTCAGCTCCTGTGCCAGGAGCCTGCCCGTGCGGCCGGCGCCGATGATCGTCACGCTGCGCACGACGGTTTCGGGGGCGGCGAAGAACTGCTTCGCAACCTGCCGCAATGCGGTGCGCCGACCCATGAACAGGACCTTGTCGCCAGCTTCCAGGCGGTCCTGCCCGCGCGGAATGATCAGCTCGCCGTTCCTCACCCGGCTGACGACGAGGGTGTTGCCGGGGAGGGGCGCCGCGGCAAGCGTCGGCCCGCACAGCGGGGAGTCCGCCGGCAGGCGGTACTCCATCAGCCAGATCCTGCCTCGGTGGAAGTTCTCCACATCGAGCGCCCGGGGCTCCAGCACGATCCGCGCGATCTCCCTGGCCAATGACCACTGGGGCCAGATCAGGTGGTCGATGACCTCTTCGAGGGTCGTCTGCTCCGGGTCGTTGAAGCTCTCGTGATGCTCGTCCTGCGAGATGAAGCAGTAGGTCGTCGCCTTCGACCGGCCGCGGGCTGCCAGGCAGGCGATGATGTTGCGCTCGTCCGAGTCCGCACAGGCGATGAACGTGTCCCCGTCGGAGAGGCCGACATGGTTCAGCGTGGTGCGGCTTGCCGCCGGGCCGACCGTGATCTGCAGGTCCAGGTTCTCGAACCGGCCACGGTCCATCTCGGTAGGCACGACGACGAAGACATCCTCATCGCGTGCCAGCGAGGACGCGAGCAGGTATGCGATGTCTCCGCCCCCCGCGATGACGACCGTCATCCCGTGACGATAGCGGAGCGGTCCTTGCGTCTAGAAGATTCTCGAGAAGCCGCCGCTCTCGCTGCTCAGCCTGGAGTTCACCACGTTGTTGTAGATCGAGCCGAAGGTGTAGCGGAGTTGAACGCCGCCTCGGAACGAGAGGTCCGTCTCCAATTGGCGTCTGGCGACGAGGACCTCTGCGTCGGTCGCTCCGCCCTTCGGCAGGTAGATCTGATCCCTGATTCTCGATACGCCGGCGTAGACGTCGAAGCTCAGACCGCGCACGATGTGGTACTCGACGTCCGTGTTGAACTCGATCCGGCTGCGGTCGAAATCGTCGATGAAGTGGCTGTACTGGAGGTCGAGGTGGGCCTCGCCCCAGGGTCTCTCCATGCCGAAGGCGATGTATGCGCCCTGGTCGGTGAAGGTCTCGTCCAGCTTGTCGTAGACCGTGATCTCTTCGTAGTCGAGACGCGTGCCGCCGATGAAGTAGGCGAAGGTGAACTCGCGCTCGGACGACTCGCTGTAGGGGAAGTAGTTGTACTCGATGGCCGCCGCCGCGCGGTAGGAGTTGTCGAGATTCAGGAAGGTCGAGCGCCTGCTGCTGGCGCCGACGCCTACTCCCCAGTGCGGGGCCAGGGTGCGGATCACCTGGCCGAAGTAGCTCGTGCTGCGGGAGACGTTCTTGTAGGTGCTGCCGTCCTCGAACTCGAAGTTGCTCTCCCGGTAGGAATAGAAGACGCCCATTCCCATGCGCCACAAGTCCGTCGTACGGCCCGCCGAAGCGCTCGTCTGGTAGGACTGCGAGTCTCTGCGATCCTCGCTTCGGAAGTCGGTGTTCAGGCGAAGGCGGTAGACCCAGTGGTTCCAGGGATCGTCTTCGGCGTCGGCAACGAGAGTGTTCGGCTCGGGATGGAAGTGACCGCGGTGCGGCTCGCCCTCGCCCTCGCCGTTCTCGAACTCGACGATGAGCCCTTCGGCCTGCGGCGTCTCGAGCACGTAGCGCACCAGACCCAACTCCAGCATGCGCTGCACGCCGCGGCGTCGTTCGTCGTCCGTGTCGGTGAACGACGACGTGTAGATCAACCTCTGATCGACACCTTCGAAGCGCTCGAGGCCGATGAAGTTGAACGTGTACTCGCGGGAGTTGCCGCCGGATTGGATCGTCACAAGCACGTGGACCTCGGCATCCTGGCGATCGCGCACCCAGTTGACGTATGTGATCTGGCTGCGCTGGAAGGTTGTGTCGCAGCCCCAGTCGCAGTCGAGGAACAGGCGCAGGGCCTCGGTGCCCTCGGTCGTCTCGAGCGCTGGTGCCGGTGCAGGCCCGGCCAGGCTGGCGAGAGCGAACAGCGCCAGAGCCGGGAAGATCGGGTGCCTCACGCGGCGTTGTCGATGGCGGGCGGCCCCTGCCGTCACGTTGTCCCCGGGCCCCGGAAGGTCGCTATGATGCCGGGCCGACTCCCGTGAGTCTCGCGGTGTCATCGTTGGCTGGCCTCGGGCGGCTTGCGATTGTGTCTTTCGGGCTGCGGGCGGGCGACGACGGAAAATAGCACACGGAAAACAGAGAGCTTCGAGCGTGAACAGTCGCTTGCCAGCCGAGCCCGCCGACCGGCGGAGAAGTTGCCTGTGAGCGTCTTCGACTCCGCCCCGTCCGGCGCCGTTCCGGCACGCGGAACACGTCCTGCAAGCGAACTCTGGCGGCGTATCAAGGCCCTGATCAAGTGGCCGTTCTACGTCGTCTACCAGCGCCGGCTCGAGTCCAAGGTGCGGACTTGGCGGCTGCCCCAGCACATCGGTCTGATCATGGACGGCAACCGGCGCTTTGCGCGCCAGCAGGGGCTGGGCAACGTCAGTGCGGGACACTTCCGGGGCGCCGAGAAGCTGTGGGAAGTTCTCAACTGGTGCTACGAGGCGGACGTCTCGACGGTCACGGTGTGGAGCATGTCGCTCGACAACTTCAATCGCTCTGCCAAGGAAGTGCAGGCGCTGTTCGACCTGTTCGAGGAGAAGACCCGGGAACTCACGAACCACGACGATGTCCATCAGAAAGGCATCCGCGTGCGCTTTCTGGGACAGATCGGACTCCTGCCGGAGAGCCTCCAGACCGCGATTCGCGAAGCGGAGGCGGCCACCAGCGGCTACGACCGATACCGGCTGAACATCGCGATGGCCTACGGCGGTCGGGAGGAGATCGCGAGCGCCTTCCGCAACTACCTGCTGGACAACTCGGCGGTCGGCAAGTCCCTCGACGAGGTCGTCGACGAGTTCAGTGCCTCGTCGATCGAGCGCTACCTCTACACCTCCGGTCAACCCGAGCCCGACCTGATCCTCCGTACCAGCGGAGAGGTTCGCCTGAGTGGCTTCCTGCTCTGGCAGAGCACGTACTCGGAGTACTACTTCTGCGACACGCACTGGCCCGCTCTGCGTAAGATCGACCTCCTGCGCGCGCTGAGGTCGTACAGCAGCCGTCAGCGCCGCAGAGGACGTTGAGAATCGGGGACACCAGGAACACCGGACAGCCGCGGTAGTCGCCCGACCGTGACGCGCGGTCGGGCGAAGTAGCGACTGGGAGTAGCAAGTGAACAAGACAGCACGCAAGTTCTTTGTTGATCTGTTGGCCGCGCCGAGCCCCTCGGGGCACGAGGAGCCGGTACAGCAAGTCGTTCGAGCCTACGCGGGCAGGTTCGCCGAGGACGTTTCGACCGACGTTCACGGCAACGTGATCGCGGCGGTGAACGTCGAGGCCGGCGAGAAGCCGGACGGTCGCCGCGTACTGTTCGCGGGCCACTGCGACCAGATCGGCCTGATCGTGAGCTACATCGACGACAAGGGCTTCCTGTGGGTGCAGCCGATCGGCGGCTGGGATCCGCAGCAACTGATCGGCCAGCGGATGACGGTGTGGTCGAAGGACGGGCCGGTCCCAGCGGTCATCGCCCGCAAGCCGATCCACCTGCTCGACATGGAGGAGCGCAAGCGGGTGGTCAAGATGGAGAACCTCTGGCTCGACATCGGCGCGAAGGACGGCGACGACGCGAAGAGCGCGGTGCGGGTCGGCGATCCGGTGACGCTCGACCTCGGCTTCCAGGAGATGCGCAACGGCCTGGCGAACGCCCCGAAGATGGACAACACGACCGGCCTGTGGGTGGTCATCGAGGCATTGCGGCGCGTTGCCAGGAAGAAACCGAAGGTCGCTGTCTACGCTGTGTCGACGGTTTGCGAAGAGATCGGTCTGCGTGGCGCCCGGACCAGCACCCACGGCGTCGACCCCGACGTGGGCATCGCGGTCGACGTCACCCACGCGACGGACTGTCCGACGATCAGCAAGCGCCAGGAGGGCGATCTGAGCCTGGGTGGCGGGCCGGTCATCGTGCGCGGCCCGAACATGAACCCGAAGGTCAGCGACCGCCTGGAGGCAGTCGCGGAAGCCGAGAAGATCCCATTCCAGTTGGCGGCTCTGGGACGAGCCGCGCCGAACGACGCGAACTCGATCCAGATCACCCGGGCGGGCGTCGCGACGGGGCTGATCAGCGTTCCGAACCGCTACATGCACAGCGCCGTCGAGACGATCTCGCTGGACGACATCGATCACTCGGCCGATCTGCTCGCGGGCTTCGCAGCGTCTCTCGAACCGGACGAATCGCTCATCCCCTGAGCCGGTCTCGTGCGCTCGGCGACGCAAGCTCGTAGTATTCGCCGCCACACCACCGCAAAGCACGAAGGAAGGGGCAAAGAGGCAATGCCGATGAAGAACCGTCTGCGCGACAAGATCGACAAGGGAGAGCCGGTGCTCGGCGCCTGGCTCGCGTTCCCGGACACCCACAGCGCCGAACTCATGTCGCGCCTCGGCTTCGACTGGGCGACGATCGACATGCAGCACGGCCTGGTCGACTACCAGCGGGCCACCGAGATGCTGCAGGCGATGACCGCCTCCGACACGACGCCGATCGTCCGGGTGCCCTGGAACGAGCCAGGGATCATCGGCAAGATGCTGGACGCCGGCGCTCACGGGATCATCATCCCGATGGTGAACAGCCGCGCCGAGGCGGAGGCCGCGGCGGCCGCGTGCCGGTACCCGCCGCGCGGGAAGCGCAGCTTCGGTCCGTTCCGGGCCGGTCTGCTCTACGGCGGGAACTACCTCGAGGAAGCGAACGAGCAGATCTACTGCATCCCGATGATCGAGACCCAGCAGGCGCTCGACAA
>JAPOVF010000144.1 GCA_026708285.1 Acidobacteriota bacterium | reverse complement strand
CGGCGATCTGATCGAGCGTGAACTCGTCGAACGGCTGGTTCCGGTTGAACGCCTGGATCACCCAGTCGCGGTAGGCGTACATCTCGCGGTAGTTGTCGATGTGGATGCCGTGGGTGTCGCCGTAGCGCGCCGCGTCCAGCCAGTAGCGGGCCCGGTGCTCGCCCCAGTGGGGCGAGTCGAGGAGGCGGTCGACGAAGCGCCCGTAGGCGCCTTCGTCCGGGTCGTCGAGGAAGGTCTCGAGCATGCCGGGATCTGGCGGCAGGCCGGTCAGGTCGAGGGCGGCGCGGCGGGCAAGCGCGCGGCGATCAGCTTCCTCGGCGGGTGTGAGTTCCTCTGCCTCGAGACGCGCCAGGATGAATCGGTCGAGCGGATCGCGGGCCCAGGCCTCGTCGTCGACAGTGGGCGGCACCTGCCGCTCGATGGCCGCGAATGACCAGTGCTCGTCCCAGGGAGCCCCCTGCTCGACCCAGGTGCTGAGGAGCTCGATCTCCTCCGCGGACAGCGACTTCTGCGACACCTCGGGCGGCATCCGCCGGAGTGGGTCGCTGTGGCTGATGCGCTGGACCAGCAGACTGGCGTCGATGTCGCCCGCAACGACCGCCGGGCCGCGAGGCCGGTTGCTTCGGCCGGCGGGAGGCCGAGGACTGAACGCGCCGTCGCGTGTGTCGAGCCTGAGGTCCGCCTCCCGGGTCGCTTCGTCGGGCCCGTGACAGGCGAAGCAGTTGTCGGAGAGGATCGGCCGGACGTCGCGCTGGAAGTCGACGGCGGGAGCGGGCTCGGCGGCCGTCGTTCCCTGCGACGTCGCCGGGCCGCAGACGGCAATGGCCGTCGCTACCAGGACCAGGCGAAGCGCTCTAGGAAGCATGGGGACAGTAGAGGATAAACCACACTGGGTGCGCCGGCGTCCCCGCCGGCTCCTTGCTAGCTTCTCCATGTGCCCCACCTTCGATGAGGGGACGTGAGCATGATCGAAGAAGTCCTGACTTTCTGGTTCGAAGAGAACGGTCCCGAGCAGTGGTGGAGCAGCGATCCGCGGTTCGACGCGACGATCCGTTCTCAGTTCGGAGCGCTTCACGACCGGGCGGTTCTGGGAGAGCTGTACGACTGGCGGGACACGCCTGAGGGGCGCCTCGCGGAGATCGTCGTGCTCGACCAGTTCTCGCGCAACCTGTATCGCGACGACCCGCGTGCCTTCGCCGCCGACGGGATGGCGCTGGCGGTGGCACAGGAGGCCGTGCGGATCGGCGCCGATCAAGCTGTTCCGCCCGTCCAGCGGCAGTTTTTCTACATGCCCTACCAGCACAGCGAGTCGCGGCGGATCCACCGAGCGGCGGTCCCGTTGTTCGAGAGCCTCGACGTCCCTGGGAGTCTCGACTTCGAGCGGCGGCACAAGGCGATCATCGATCGCTTCGGTCGCTACCCGCATCGGAACCGGGTGCTCGGCCGCTCTTCGACGCCAGAGGAGATTGCGTTCCTCCGGGAGCCCGGGTCGTCGTTCTGAAGAGCCGCTTGATGCCTCGTCGGCGCGGAGAAGGTGTTTGGCCTACTCGATGTTCACTTCTTCGTAGTCGCCGGACTGCATTCTCGCCACGGCCGCAGCTACCTGCTCGACTCTCCGGCTGATCCTCGGCCACGAAGTGGTGAGCAGCACGAGCACGGCCATGCTTCGGCCCGAGAGGTCTTGTTCGTATCGGAGCTGCTGATCCGTAGTGATCAACAGCTCGAAACCCGCCGCCTCCGCCCGATCGAGGAGATCACCGTTCCGAAGATCGGACCAGCCGTGTTCGAAGGCCGTAGCCACCGAGTGTCCCGGCAGGTGGCGTCGAAGAGGCGCGGGCGTTCCTTGATCGAACAGTATCCTCACGCCGACGGGCTGGCGGCGGAACTCTCGGCTCGAGGCAAGGTGGTCGCCGACAGCATCTTCGCCTCGAAGTCGAGTACGGCCTCGACGCTCGCCGGATCGACTCCGGGGAACCACTCCAGGAACTCCTCGACCGAAGCTCCGTCTCGCAAGTTCGCGAACAGTGCGGCTACCGGTACACGACTGCCTTGGAACACCCAGGCACCGCTGACCTTTCCCGGGTGCTGCTCGACTGCGGTGCACTTCTGCCAGTGCACGATGAGTTCACCTTCGGCCATTCGGAGACGATAGCAGCCGTCGTCGTGTGGACGGTCCTGTCGGTGACGTAGTACGTTGGACGATGTGGCGACCTTGACCGTCCGGCTCGACGATCGACTCGATGCTCAGCTTCGCGAAGTCGTGGCCCGTACCGGTGGTAGCCGGAGCGCATTCGTGCGCGAGGCAATATGCCGGCAACTCGCGGTAGCGCGCCTCGAGGAACTGCGGTGCGGCGTAGCGTCGTTCGCCGAAGCTCGTGGCTGGTCGACGGACGAGGATGTGTTCAGCGAGGTTTCGTGAGGGTTCTCATCGCGGCGCTTGGAGCCGCGGTTCTGTTCCTGATGTTCGCGTTGGCTTGCTCGACGGCCGTGGTGACGGCGCCCCGGTCCGCTCAGGTCGAAGCGCCGCTCGAGGCAGTGGAGCCCGAACCGGCCGCTCCGCCGGCCTCCGTTCTCGACCGCATCTTCACCGAAGCACAGGCGGAGCGAGGTCGGGCCGCCTACGACGCGCACTGCGCCGAATGCCACGGCGAGGGCCTGGGCGGCGGCGAAATGGCGCCGGGTCTGACCGGCGTGGCGTTCAGGTTCCGCTGGCGCGGGCTCAAGGTGGCGGACATCTACGAGAGCATCGAGTCGACCATGCCGCCGGAAGAGCCCGACACTCTCGGCGACCAGGCGTACATCGACCTTGTCGCTTTCGTGCTCAGAGCGAACGGCTACCCGGCGGGCGATCGGGAACTGGCCGCGGACCCACTGCTGCTTCAGGGAATAGCGGTCGAGCGCCTGCCGCCGTAGCGTGCGCTGCTCTACGGGTCGGGGTACTCCAGCGCGAAGACGAACAGGTTGTTCGCGAACCCGGGCTTGAGTTCGGGCGTCAGCCGCAGGAAGCTCGACGTGGTCGCCGAGATGCCGGTGCTGACCGCCACGTACTGGGTGCCGTCGACGGCGTAGGTGATCGGGTAACCGGTCACCGGCGCACCGAGGTTGACTTCCCACAACACCTCGCCGGTCTCCTGGCTGTAGGCCTTGAAGCGGCCGTTCACGTCACCGCCGAAGAGCAAT
>JAPOVF010000308.1 GCA_026708285.1 Acidobacteriota bacterium | reverse complement strand
GTGACGCGGCTGGCGCGAGGACGCGCCAGCCGGGTTCTGGCCGGCATCCGGCGCAGAGCGCCGCTTTCAAGTACACCACCCAGTATCCAACCCCTTGGATCCCATCGCCTTCCCGTCACCCGGGACGGGTCCGTGTGCTAGCTTGTTGGAACAGCGTTAGACGTTACGGCGTCCTAACAGCTAGCGCCCCTCTCAGCCGATCAGCACCCCGCTTTCAAGCGCGGGTGAGTGTCCTTTTCACCTAAGTCCGGAGGGAGATTGCGCCATGAGACAGAGATCCACGGTTCGCTTGACGTACACCGGTGTCGCGGCCCTGGCTGTCCTCGTCTGCGCCGGGGCCGCCTGGGCGCAGAACGGACCGTCCGTCCAGGGGACGATCACCGAGAAGGAATCCGGAGCCCTGCTCCCGGGCGCGGAGGTGTCGCTACGAGACACTCCCCACCGCACCCTGTCGGGAAGTGACGGCCGCTACCGGCTCGACGGCGTGCCGGCCGGTGACTACACGCTCGACGTGAACTACGTCGGTTTCGAGGACTTCGAGGCCAGCGTCACGGTCGCGGCCGGGGAGACGGTCTCCCTGGCGATCGAGCTGGACGCCCGCTACGAGTTCGCCGAGGAGATCGTCGTTCAGGCGGTCCGGTTCGGGCAGAGCAAGGCGCTCAACGAGCAGAAGCAGGCGATCAACATCAAGACCGTTCTGTCCGAAGAGCAGATTCAGAGCTTCCCCGACCTGAACACGGCCGAGGTGCTGCAGCGCGTCAGCGGCGTCGCCATTCAGCGGGACAACGGCGAAGGCCGCTTCGTCTCCATGCGCGGCACGCCGTCGGCGATGACGAACATCACGATCAACGGCCAGCAGGTGGCGTACTCGAACAGTGCGAATCGCATGGTCGAGCTCGACGTGATTTCGGCGGCTCAGTTGACCGGCATCGAGGTGACCAAGGTCCTGACGCCGGACATGGACGCCGACTCGGTCGGCGGTGCGGTCAACTTGAAGACGCGCAGCGCGTTCGACCAGCCGGACGGCGTGACCAACTTCACGCTGGGCTTCGGCGACAACTCGATCGCCGACGGCACCCACTCGCGCTCGGCGTTCAACTACTCGACCGTCGGGGGCGCGAACGACAACCTCGGGTTCTCGATCGGCGTCAACTTCGCCCGCACCGCGGCCGAACGCCACAACAACGAGCACAAGTGGGGGAGCGAGGACACCGTCGGCGGCGTCGAGATCCCCTACGCGCTGACCAACACGGAGGCGCAGTTCTCGGCCAACGAACGCGACCGCTACGGCGCCAACGCGCGCCTCGAGGTGCGGATCAACGACAACCACAAGCTGGACTTCGCCGTGGTGCAGAACTACCGCGAAGACGACCAGGACCGTCAGATCACGCGGATTCGCTGGGACAAGGGCAAGTACCTCAGCCCGACGGAGGTCGAGGGCCTGCGGCTGGTGAAGTCCCTGCACGACCGGCTCGAGGAGCAGGAGATCACGGCCTACAGCGTCAGCGGGGAGCACCGGTTGGGGCTGTCCGTGCTCGACTTCAGCCTGTCCACGAGTTCCGCCTTCACCAAGAAGCCGGAAGGGCAGCTCAAGCCGGAGTTCCAGGCCCGCGGGTTCGACCTGAACGTGACCAACATCGGTAGCAAGGCGCCGGGTTGGGATTCGACCAGGCAGGACATTCACAACAGCGGCATCTTCGAGTTCGACGCCGTGGACGAGAAGTTCGAGAACACGACCAGCACGATCGACACCGCCAAGGTCGATCTGACCCGGCCGATGCAGTGGGGCAGCGATACCGGCGAGTTCAAGCTGGGCGTGAAGGTCCGCGCGCTGCAGAAGGATCGCGCCGACCTCCGCTCGAAGTGGAAGTGGAAGGGCGACAACCTGTTCCTCGACCAGTTCGAGGCCGGGGGTACGAACATGACCGAGGGCGGCTACAACCTCGGCCAGCAGTACAACCGCTCGGGTTTCCGCTCCTTCTTCTACGGCAACCAGGGCCCGAACGGGTTCGTCGAGGAAGTGCGCAACGACGTCAACCTGGGCGAGCCGTACAACGCCGAGGAGGACATCAACAGCGTCTACGCGATGACCACCCAGGAGTACGGAAAGCTGACGATGCTGCTGGGCGTGCGGGCCGAGTTCAACGACCTCGACTACTCGGCAGCGAACCTCGTGGTCAACGACGACGACGTGCTCAGAAACACGCAGGAAAGCGTGTCGCGGTCCTACGACTTCGTTTATCCCAACCTGCAGTTCCGCTACGCCGTGTCGGACGAAACCCTCGTGCGAGCCGCGTTCACGCGCAGCATGGCGCGGCCCAACTTCTGGGATTCGATGCCGTTCTCGTACACCCACACGGACGACGAGGAGATCATCCGCGGCAATCCGTATCTCGATCCGGCGCTGGCCAACAACCTCGACTTCCTGGTCGAACGGTTCCTGGACAACGTCGGCATCATCTCCGGCGGCGTGTTCTTCAAGAGCGTCGACGACTTCAACTTCGTCACCGCGACGACTCAGCGCGGCGGCGAGTTCGACGGCTACGACGTGGAGGAACCGGTCAACGGCGGCAACGCGGACCTGATGGGCATCGAGGTCGCCTGGCAGCAGCACTGGGATTCGGGTTTCGGCATCTACGCGAACTACACGTACACCAATGTGATGAGCATCGACCTGGGCGAACAGACCGACCGGGACGACATCAACGTGCTGCCCGAACAGAGAGAGAACGTGGGCAACCTCGCGCTCATCTACGAGAAGAACCGGGTCCTGACCCGGCTCGCCCTAAACCTGAGCGACCGGTGGCTGAGCGAGGTCGGCGACGAGGCCGGCACGGACGAATGGGCCGACTCGGCGATGTACCTCGACTACTCGTTCACCTATCTCTTCGACAGTGGTCTCGAGTTGTTCCTGCAGGCCAACAACCTGACGGAAGAGATCGTCTATCTCTACCGGGGCATCGCAAGCCGGGCTTCCCAGCAGGACATCACCGGCCGGACCTTCAACGTCGGCATGAGGTGGGCGTTCTGAGGTAGCTGCGGCGTGTTGGTTGGGGGGTGGAAGAAGGTCGCCGGCCTTCGGCCGGCTCCGCTGACCTCCGCCTAGCCCATGGACACCCCGTCCCTCCACCTCCTCGACTACCTGATCATCGGGGCGAGCCTCGTCCTGTCGGTCGGGGTCGGCG
>JAPOVF010000132.1 GCA_026708285.1 Acidobacteriota bacterium | reverse complement strand
CCGGCCGAGCCCGGCGCCGACGGCTTCGAGGGCATTGCACAGGGCCAGAGTCCATCCTCTTACCAGGTCGAGGAACTCCACCTCGCCGGGATGCACTTCGGGGCCTTCGCCCTGCTCTCGCCGACCTTCTTCGACTGCTCGGGATGGTCCGACCTGCCGGCCGCGGAACGCGAGGACTGTGCCGCGACGAGCATCCTCCGCTTCGCCGAACGAGCGTATCGCCGGCCGCTGCGCGATGGAGAGCGCGATCGGATCGAAGCGTTCTGGCAGGCGCAGGTCGCCGCTGAACCGATCGACGAGGCGGTGGCGCTCACCGTCGCCGGCATCCTGCAAGCGCCCGCGTTCCACTTCAAGCTGGAGCCGGACGCGACCGGCGCCACGGAGTTCGATGCCTGGCAACTGGCTACGCGACTCTCCTACTTCCTCTGGGACTCGATGCCGGACGACGAGCTCTTCCGGGCCGCAGGCGCCGGCGAACTCGAGACCACGGAAGGCGTCGAACAGCAGGCACGGCGCATGCTCGACGACCCGAAGGCCCGACCGGCCGTCGTTCACTTTCATCACCAGTGGCTTGGTACCAACCAGGTGCTTCTCATCGCGCCCGCGCGCCGCGCCTTCGGGCCGCGGTTCGGCATTTCCCGAACACTCAGGAACGCGCGCGACGACGACACGAAGTGGCCGGCGATCATGGGTCCGATCCGGCACTCGATGAGGCTGGAGACCGAGCTGTTCGTCGAAGAAGCGATCTTCGATCGCGCGGGAACGTTCACCGAGCTGATGACCGGCAATCACGGCTACATGTCGCGCAACACGTCGCCGATCTACGGCGCCACGACGACCCCGGACCCAGGACGTACGGCCGTGACACGGCAGATCGAGTACGTCTCCGTATCGGTCGGACGCAAGAAACCGCTCACCCTCGATCCGGTCGTGCTGGACCCCACGCAGCGGGCAGGGGTGCTGACCCTGCCGTCGGTTCTAGCCATCGGCGCCTACGCCGTGCAACCCGGTCCGATCCCCCGGGGCGTGCGCATCCTGGAGCGCATCGCCTGCATGGAAATGGGCGATCCGATCGAAGGCGTCGAGAGCGCGCTGCCGCCGGACGCGCTCGGCGTCGAGAGCACGAACCGCCAACGGACGGCTGCCGCCACCAAGCCGAGCGAGTGCAACTCGTGCCACCGCCGGATCAACCCGGCCGGTTTTGCGTTCGAGCACTACGACGCGATGGGCGCCTGGCGGGCCGAGGACAACGGACTTCCGGTCGACGCCAGCGGCTCGCTCCGGCTGCCCGGCGCCGAGGAACTCGTTTTCGACGACGGCGTCGAGTTCGCGCACGAGCTGGCGGCGAGCCGCCGGGTGCGGGACTGCTACGCGCTTCACTGGACGCGGTACGCCCTCGGCAGCCACCTGGACCGGAACGCTCCCGGGCTCGAACCGATCCAGAAGCGCTTCCGCGAGAACGACTCGGTCAAGGAACTCCTCGTCTCCATCGCCACCAGCGACCTCTTTCGCGCCCGTTCCGCCGAGATAGGCTTCGAGAGCGGCCCATGATCTCGAGACGCCACCTGCTGCAACTCGGAGGCCTCACCGCGCTCGGCGCCGGCTGGCCGGGCGGCGCTTTGCGGGCGCTGGCCCAGAGCCCCGCCCAGGTCCGCCGCCTGATCCTGATCAGCCACTGCCACGGCTGGCCCTACGCCACCTGGAAGATGCGCCCGGAGGGCGTCTCCGAGAGCGAACCCTGGTCGGTCGACCTGGAGCAGTTCCCGAAGACGGCGTTCAGTACGCCGCTCGCTCCGCTCTACGAACACCGGCGCCGCATCCTCGCCCTCGACGGTCTGTCCCTGGCCACGGCTGAACTCGATGGCGGCGGCAATCGGCACGACCGCGGCTGGGTCCACGCCTGGACCGGCAACGACGCGGACTTTGGTGCCCGCGACACCCGGTCGAGGTCGGCCTCCCTCGATCAGCTGGTCGCCGCGCACGTGGCCCGGGCGGACCGGTTGCCGTCGCTGGAAGTCTCCGTCGACGCCGCGCTCGAAGCGGGCCGTCCGATCAGCTACAACAGCGGCGGCGTACGGCTGCCGGCCGAAAACACGCCGCTGCGCGCCTGGAACCGGGTCTTCGGACCCGCCTCCTCCGGCGACACGGTCGGCGCGTACCGGCGCAGCACCCTGGATTTCGCGTACCAGGAGTACCGGGCCGTGGCCGCGCGCTTCGACGCCAACGACCGTGCCCGGCTCGAGTCCCACTTCGGCCTGGTCGACCGGCTCGGCCACCGGCTCGAGGGTCTGGCGACCCTCTCCTGCGACGCGCCGCCCCGTCCCGCCGCCTCGTTCGACCGCTACGACCTGCAGTTCGACGCTTTCGTCGACATCATCGCCGCCGCCTTCAGTTGCGACATCACGCGGGTCGTCTCGTTCTCCCTCGGCGAGATGCCGACGGCGGAGTTCGGCGCCGACCACATCAGCGACAAGGTGCACAAGGGCATCGCCCACTACATCCACGAGGATGTCCGCAAGCATGACGCGATGACGCACTACGCGGCCTACCACGGCCAGCAGGTCGCCCGTCTCGTCAGCACCCTGGAGTCGATCCCGGACGCCGGCGGCGGCTCGCTGATGGACAACACCCTGATCGTCTGGGGCTCCGAACTCGGCGACGGCTGGCACGGCTACCGCAACTACTGCCCCGTCCTCATCGGCGGCTCCTGGGCCTTCGACACCGGCCGGTACCTGTACTGGCCCCACGAGACGCCCGCCCAGATGCGGGTCCCGGCCCAGGTCGCCCCCGGCGGCCTCACGCGCTTCGCCGGCCTGCCCCACCAGCACCTCCTGGTCAGCGTCGCCCGCGCCATGGGCCTCGACCTCAACCACGTCGGCCTCCACCACGCCTACGGCCAACGCGGCGACTACATCTCCCTCGTCGGCCCTCTGGCCGGCCTGCGCACGTAACGGCGGCGCCGCGCAAGCGCTACTGCGGTAGCGCGAAGGCGAGGAGTTCGGACTTGCGGGGCGGGTGGCGCGGTGTCGGGCGCGTCGCGCCGGCCACGGCCACTGCTTCCACGGGGGTGCCGGGGCCGGGGCGTTCGCCGCCGCCGGCGACGAGGATGTACTGGCGGCCTTCCTGCATGTAGGTCATCGGGCCGCCGTGGAGGCTGCGGTCGACTTCGAGCTGGGCCAGGAGTTCGCCGGTCGCCTTGTCGAAGGCGACGAGGTAGCTGCCGTTCGCCGAGCGGTCGCCGAGTTCGTCG
>JAPOVF010000036.1 GCA_026708285.1 Acidobacteriota bacterium | reverse complement strand
CGCAGCCGCCCTACCACCCCAACGCGCGCGGATTCGACGAGTTCTACGGCTTCACGTCGGGCCATTGGGGGCACTACTTCGACCCACCCCTGGACCACAACGGCCGCGTCGTCAGGGGCAACGGCTATGTCACCGACGACTTCACGGACCACGCCATCCGGTTCATCGAGGACCATCAAACCGAGCCCTTCTTCGTCTGGATCGCCTACAACACGCCCCACAGCCCGATGCAGGTTCCCGACCGCTGGTGGACCCGGCTGGCGGCCGACCCGATCGTCCAGCGCCACCGCGATCCCGAGAGGGAGCAGCCGGATCACACCCGGGCCGCCCTGGCAATGGTCGAGAACATCGACTGGAACGTCGGGCGGATGACGGCGCGGCTCGCTGAACTCGACTTGGAGAACGACACGATCGTCATCTACCTGACCGACAACGGACCCAACGGTTGGCGCTGGAACGGCGGCATGAAGGGGCGCAAGGGTTCAACCGATGAAGGCGGCGTCCGGTCCCCCTTCTTCGTCCGCTGGCCAGGTGCCATCAAAACCGGCACGACCGTCGACCGGATCGCCGGAGCGATCGACCTGCTGCCGACTCTGGCCGAACTCGCCGGCATCCCGTACACCACCGCCCACACCATCGACGGCCTCAGCCTGAAACCGCTGCTCGAGCCCGGATCTACGGCGGCCGGCGGATGGCCCGACCGCCATCTGGTGAACCACTGGCGCGGCCGCACCAGCATCCGTAGCCAGCGGTACCGACTCGATCATCAAGGGCAGTTGTTCGACATGGCGGCCGACCCGGGGCAACGAAACGACATCGCCGTCGAACAACCGGACGTGGCAGCAAGGCTCACCGCTACCCGCGACACCTGGATCGAGCGGGTAACTCCCGAACTCCCCGAAACCGACACACGGCCGTTTCCGATCGGCCAACCCGCACACGAGTACACGCATCTGCCGGCACGCGACGGCGTCGCCCGAGGCGGTATCGAACGGTCCAGCCGCCACCCGAACGACTCCTACTTCACCAACTGGACAAGCCCTGAGGACGCGATCACGTGGGACGTTGAGGTCCTCTCCGGTGGCCGCTTCGAGGCCGTCCTCTACTACACCTGCGCCGAAGCCGACACGGGTGCCGTCATTGAACTCGGGCTCGGCGAGCACGCACTGACCGGCCGGATCAACGAAGCGCACGCCCCGCCGCTCGTCGGCATGGACGACGACCGGGTGCTGCGCATCGAGTCCTATGTGAAGGACTTCCGGCCGAAGGTTCTGGGCGAGATTGAACTCGAACCCGGTCGCGGCACGCTCACTCTCCGCGCCCTGGAGATCCCCGGTCGCCAGGTCATGGAGTTCCGGCTACTTACGCTCCGCCGCCTCAAGCTGCCGGCGTAGCTCTTCGAGCTCGCTACGATCGGGCCGCAGATTCGCCGCACCGTGGATGTAGACATGCTCGATCTCGGAAGCGGACCGCATCGTGTTCCAGTGCAGGAGGATGCGCACACAGCGATCCAGGCCGCCTGGCACCGCCATCTCGTGACCGCACAGCAGCGCCACGTCGCGCCAGCCCATCAAGCGGGCGGCGAGCGCCGGGTACTCGGCCGTCAGGTCGGGCGTCGTCGTGAAGACGGCGCTCGCGACATCCTCCTGCTCGATTCCGTTTGCCTGGACCATCCGCTCCAGCAGTTCCGCGGTGGAGGTCAGGATCTGCTCGCGGCTGGAGCCCGGAACCGTGGTCGCGCCGCGGACGCCGCGGCACACCAGGTGCTTGCGGCGCCAGGAACTGGACTGCGGCTTGCGCGGCATGAAGGCGACGTCAGCGGTTACGATCCGGTCTGAAGGGAAGCGGCGAACTGTACCAACGATCCTGCTGCCACCGGCGCGCACCTCGGCAGGCGAACCCGGGCGGCGCCACCGTCTGCTTCGCGGTCGCGTCGACGCTTCTTGCCGCCTGCTCACCGCCTGAGTCGAACGACACGACGCCGGGAGCGCGCCCGAACATCCTTCTCATCCTCGCCGACGACCTCGGCTACGGCGACCTCGGCGCCTACAACCCGGACTCCCGCATACCGACCCCCCACCTGGACCGCCTGGCCTCCGAGGGCGTGCGGCTGACCGACGCCCACAGCCCATCCTCGGTCTGCACGCCGACCCGGTACGCGCTCCTTACCGGCCGTTATGCGTGGCGTTCCCGACTCAAGAGCAGCGTCCTGAGCGGCCGCTCGACGGCACTGATCGAACCGGGGCGGCAGACGCTCCCCGCCTTCCTGCAGACAAACGGGTACGCGACGGCCGGGATCGGCAAGTGGCACCTGGGCCTGGGCGCCGACGCGGACCCCCACGACGACGAACCCGGACGCACCGACTACGGCGCGCCGCTTCGGCCGGGTCCGTTGACGGTCGGCTTCGATCACTACTTCGGCATTCCGGCGTCCCTCGACATGGAGCCCTACCTGTACATCGAGGACGAGGGCGTGGTCGAGGCCGCGACCGGAACAGTCGAAGCCAGTGACATGAGGCGTCGCGGCGGAGGCGGTTTCTGGCGCGCCGGCCAGATCGCCCCGGGCTTCGACTTCCTCCAGGTGACGCCGACGCTCTTCGACCGCGCGAGCAGCTACATCAGGCAGCGAGCGCCCGCCGACAACGGCCGCCCGTTCTTCCTCTACCTGCCCCTGCCCTCGCCCCATACTCCCTGGATGCCGCTCCCCGAGTTCGAGGGCTCAAGCGGCGCCGGCGTCTACGGCGACTTCGTGGCCCAGGTCGACGCCGGCGTCGGCCGGCTGCTCGCCGATCTCGACGCTGTGAACCTCGCCGAAGACACCCTGGTTCTGTTCACGAGCGACAACGGCGCCCACTGGCTCTCAGGCGACATCGAAGAAACCGGGCACCGCGCCAACGGTGCGCTGCGCGGCCAGAAGGCCGACATCCACGAGGGCGGTCATCGTGTTCCCTTCGTCGCGCGCTGGCCCGGCCACATCCCCGCTGGTTCGGTCCGCTCGGAACTCGCTGGTCTGCTCGACATCTTCCGTACCGTGGCCTCTCTCCTGGGCCGCGAACTGCCCGCGGGCAGCGCCGAGGACAGTGTCGACCTGTGGCCTGTGCTCCGGGGCGACGCGGACGCACCAGCGCCCCGCGATTCCCTGATCCACCACAGCGCTCGCGGCATGTTCGCCCTCCGCTTCGACGAGGTCGACGACGACGGCACGCCGCGGAGGTGGAAGCTGATCGAGGGACTCGGCTCCGGAGGCTTCACCGAACCCCGCCAGCTCGCCCCGG
>JAPOVF010000243.1:9131-37847 GCA_026708285.1 Acidobacteriota bacterium | reverse complement strand
GCCACCACGTCCCCGATCACGATGATGTGGTCGCCGCCAGGGACACGCTCCGCGACCCGGCACTCGAGATGGGCTAGCGCGTTCTCGATCAGCGGCGCCCCCAGGCGACCGAGCCTGTACTCCACACCGAGAAGGGAGCCCTCGGCTGGTTTCGTGGATTGGGCGAACACGTTCGAGATCTCCTCCTGGTCCGCCC
Source organism: Acidobacteriota bacterium (assembly GCA_026708285.1). Classification (GTDB taxonomy): domain Bacteria; phylum Acidobacteriota; class Thermoanaerobaculia; order Multivoradales; family Multivoraceae; genus Multivorans. The sequence continues at coordinate 37,651 of JAPOVF010000243.1, read as the reverse complement.
CGAGGATGCTGACACCAAAGACCTCGGCGCCCTGCATCTGGATGTAGCAGTTCGACGCGCGGTCGACGCAGACCAGCAACTGGAGCGGGTCGAGCGAAAGCGAACAGACCGCGTTCGCGGTCATGCCATGCAAGCGGCCACGCACGTTCGTCGTCACCACCGTGACGCCGGTGGCGAAGCGGCCGATCAGGCTTCGGTAGGTATCGCGATCCACGGAAAACCGGCAAGCGGCGGCAAGCCGCGACTAGAACGCCTCGATGTCGATTTGACCACAGAGGCTGCCCGGCTCGTTGCGGTAGGTCGAGGGCTCGCCATTCACAGTGTCCGTGACCGTGATCTCGTACTCGACATCGGACAGTCCGCCGTACAAGAGCCAGAAGTGACCGTTCAGGGGGCGACCGTCCAGCATCTTCACTGCCAGCTCGATGTTCGAGGAGTTGAAGAACCAGAAGAAGCCCGTCTTCCCCATCATGAGCGACGGAACCACCTGAGCCCGTTCCTGCAAGCCGGTGCCGGCGTTCGGATCGACGAAGCCGACCTCGACCGAGAAGCGATCGTCCAGGAGACAGAGACGGTCCTCGGCCGCCTCGCAGTCGCCGCCGCCTTGACTCGAACGGCCGACACCGAACGCCTCGAACGCGACAGCGCTCATTCGCACGAGCTCGATTCCAGGTCCGCCCCGACCGTGGCCAACCTTGGCCAATCGGGTAGACGCCGCGCCCGGATCGCGGAACGCGTCCAGGTCCTTCTGTCCGCAGACTTCACGCGGGGAGTTGTGGTACGTCCGCCGCTCCCCGGTCGTCGCGTCCCTCACCGTGATCCAGTACTCCACGTCGGACAGCGCGCCGAAGAAGACCCAGTAACGGTCATTGAGCGCCCGGCCGTCCAGGACCTTGACCACCAGCTCGATGTTCTCGGGCTCGAAGAACCAGAACAGACCGGACACGTCCGAAACATCGACCGACACCGCCGTACCCGCACCGTACTCGCTGGGGCTGTCCGGCTTGCTCCAGTGTGCCCGCACCTCGAAACGGCCGTCTCGGAGACAGAGATGCTCCGAACCGCCACGGCAGGCGCCCTCATGGGCGCCGGTGGTCACGCTGACTTCCGGCGAGTAGTCCGCGCGGCCGGCCCGCAGCCGGAACGTGTAGGGCGTCTCGGCCTCCAGGCCCGTGACGACGGCACTCCCCATCGTCGGCGCGGCAGTCGCCACTTCGACCCACTCGCTCGCGGGGCTACGCGCCTCGATCGAAAGCGTGCCCCGGGCCGCCCGGATCCACCTACCTTTCCAGGCGAGCTCCACCGACGTCTCGCCGGACGGGATCGCCGTCAGGTCACCCCCGCTCGGCGTCGGACCGGTCCCGTCGAACGGCATCCCCCTGACCGTGTTGCTGGCCTTCGAGAATCCAGTCCCGTTGTAGGCGAAGACCCGGTAGTCCACCTCTTCGCTGCGTTCGAATTCGAAGGCCCTGGCTCCCGCCGGCGCCAGAGCCACCCGAGTCCAGCGGCCGCCCCCGACGACGACCGTGTCCGCGTTGTCGTAGTCGGGGCGTGACTGAATCTCAAAACCGGTCTCATCATTCGAACCGTGCTCCCAGGCAAGGCGGGCCGCACCTCCGGAGACCGCCCAACTGAGCTTTGTCGGAGCGACGGGGCCGCGCCCTGGAGAACCCAGCGCCAGGCCGACTCCGGTGCGACTTCCCAGACCGGAATCGTCGAATGGCAACACGTAGAAGACGTAGCTGCCACCACGCGCCAGCCCCAGGATCTCCGTGGATTCCGTGTCGGCCTCGGCCTCGAACACACCGAACCAGCCCGACACCAGTGCCAGGACCCGGAAGCCGAGCTCGTTGATGGAGTTATCGGTCCAGTTCAAGCGAACCGAGGTGGGACCGGTGGCACTCGCGGTCAGGTCCGTGACCGCCGCCGGGCCGGGCGATGGAGGTGATCGCAGCAACAGGAACTCGCTGCTTCTCGCCGTGCCGCCGGGGGCAATGCTACTCACACGTATCCCGTAGGTCCGCCCCGGTGCCAGGCGCGACATCACCGTCGAGCGCGAGTTCGCAGGCACGTACTTTCGCCGCACGGGATTACCGCCGATCAGGAGCTGGACTTCGAAGTAGTACTCGTCGTCCGAGTTGTCGGCCCAGGTCACGCGGGCGGCGTTCGTTCCCATTTGGGCCGGGTCCGTCACCGGCGCCGGTTCCCACGCGAGCGCGGATGGCGGCGCAGGCTCGGCTCCCGGAGTCACGAGGGTGACGGTGCTGCTGCTCGCGGACCTCGTTTCGCCTCTGTACGCTTCGACCCGGAAGAAGTAGCGCGTACCGGCGTTCGCGACGGGCAGGTCCACTACCGCCGTTGCGCGACCGTCGAGTGCGCGCGTCACGGGTTCCTGACCCAGGCGCCAGAAGGTCACTTCGTATCCATCCTCGTCGGTCGCTTCGTCCTGCCACGAGAGCCGCACCGACGTCTCGCTCTCCATCGTCACCCGCAGACCGGTCGGCGCCGCCGGCGCGCCTGCGGGCAGCCGGGGAACGAAGTCGCCGTACTCCACGCCGATGTGGATCGTCTCCTGGAGGGCGCGGTCGTTTTCCCGCTCACCCGCGATGCCAATCACGCGGCCTTGGGGCTTGATCCGCACACTCGACAGGTACGGCTCTCCCTGGCCCGTGTAGCTCATGATCGTCCCGACGTTCGGAATCCGGTCGAGATTGCCGTGACCGAAGGCATACGGTCTGACAGCGGACTCCGGCGAACCGCCATTGTCCGGATCGTGGTGGGCGCCCAGGCCGTGGCCGACTTCGTGGGCGAAGATCGGTCCGTCGGCGTAGCAGGAGTTGGCGGTCCAGCCGTACCCGAACTCCGAAAAGCCCTCCGCGGTTTCATCGCGAGAGAGCAGGTAGTGCTGGCCGCAAGCGCTGAACAGCCAGGGCGACTCGCCGGTGAACAGGTGAACCAGGTCGGCTCCATGCTCCCGGCGCAGCCGGAGCGCCTCCCCGTGGAACCTGAGCTGACTGATGATCGAGGAGCCGTAGAGACCGGTTCCGTCCCTTCCGACCCGATCGAGTCCCGATACCTCGGCCGTGTGGACGATGCTCGTGCGAATGTCGATGCGGCCGTTCCGCAGGACCATGTTCAGGTAGTCGCCGGCGTTCCGGATCGCCGCTTGTGCTCCGCCGCGGCCAGCCCAGTTCCCGGCCGCCGTGGGCGTGTAGACGACGAGGATGTCGAGTGTGTCGTGACTCTGCGGGGCGACGACTCGCGTAGGCGGATCGTGCCTCACCGCTCCGGCCATGCGCACCGGAGCGATCTGTGGGAGCTGTTCGCGATCGGAGCCGACGGCACAGAAGACGTCCGGTTGCCCGCCCGGCAGGTTGAAGCCGGACTCCAACCAGCCGCTGCCGTCGGGCCGGGCGCTGATCCGGTAGCGGACACCGACGGGCTCACCGAACCAACCCACGAGGCGGCCGCCCTCGAGCGTCAGCACGACGCTGTCGTAGCCCGCACCCGGCAGACCGCCGGACCACATCAGGTCGCCGCCGCCACGATCCTCGAACACCCTCAGTTCCGCGTCCAGAACACGGCCGTCCGGCGTCGGCAGTTCCAGCCGTCCCGGCTCCGTGCGAAGCAACTCCAGGTCGACCTGGGCGGCGAACGCAGCGATCTCCGATGCGAAGTTCGGATCGCCGACGGTTGCACGCCCCGTCGCCTGCGGCGTCAGGGTCAGCAGGCGTTGACTCTGGACAGGTGCCGAAAGGAGCACGAGCACCACCACCAGCAGTAAGCCGCCAACCTTGGATCCACCGCACCTCAACCTGCTCAAAGCGAAGCGCACAACGTCCTCCTCCAAGCGCCACCTCTCGAGTCCAGTGGGTTTCGTCATCGTACTCCGAGTCGGTCACGCGGACCGGCCTAAGTACACTGCGGCGATGTCCCCGTGCAAGAAACCGGCTGGCGGTCCCCCTTACTCTCGGGGATCGGCCGCCCTCCTCGCCTCGGTAGCCGCAATCTCCTTCCCACTCCTCGGTTGCGGCGGCGAGGAAGCCCCGCCCCCGCCCGACATCGTCCTGATCATGGCCGACGACATGGGCTTTTCGGATCTTGGCAGCTACGGCGGCGAGATCGAAACACCCAATCTGGACCGCCTGGCCGCGAACGGTCTGCGTTTCAGCCACTTCTACAACACGGCCCGTTGCTGCCCGACCAGGGCGTCGCTCCTGACCGGCCTCTACGCGCACCAGGCCGGCGTCGGCCACATGATGGGCGACGACGACCTTCCGGGCTACCGCGGAGACCTTGCCGCCAATGCGGTGACGATCGCCGAAGCGCTCGGCGAGGCCGGTTACGGCACCTACATGTCGGGCAAGTGGCACGTCACCCGCCACGTCGGCAACTGGAGCGGCAACGACGAGTTGACCTCGACTCATAACTGGCCTTTGCAACGCGGGTTCGACCGCTTCTACGGCACGATCCACGGCGCAGGCAGCTTCTACGATCCGATCTCGCTGACCGAGGGCAACACGCCGGTCGAGCTGGAGCCGTCCAACGACTCCGACGCGCCGTACTACTACACCGACGCGATCTCGGAGTACGCGGCGCGTTTCGTACGCGAGCATGCGGCCGGCAACCGGAGTGACGACCCACTGTTTCTCTACGTCGCCCACACGGCCCCGCACTGGCCTCTCCACGCGCTGCCGGAAGACATCGACCGCTACCGGGGTCGCTACGCGGCGGGCTGGGACGTGATCCGGGAAAAGCGCCAGGAACGGCTGATCGAACTGGGTCTCATCGACCAAGACTGGTTGCTCGCCGAGCGCGATCCACGAGTACCCGCATGGGACGATGTCCCCGAGGAAGAACGCCCCTGGTTCGAGCGGGCGATGGAGGTCTACGCCGCCCAGATCGACCGCATGGATCAGGGGATCGGGACGTTGGTGGCGGCACTCGAGGAGACCGGCCGGCTCGACAACGCGCTGATCCTGTTCCTGGCGGACAACGGTGGTTGCGCGGAGGTCCTGACGGACCGGTGGACCGGCCTCGCGATCCCGCGTCAAGCCCTCGACGGCAGCCCGGTGGCGGTCGGCAACGACACGGAGGTGCTTCCCGGCCCCGAGTCGAGCTACCAGAGTTACGGCCCGCACTGGGCGCACGTCAGCAACACGCCCTTTCGCCTCTACAAGCACTGGGTCCACGAAGGCGGCATCGCTTCGCCGCTGATCGTTCATTGGCCGAACCGCATCACCGAAGGCGGCGGCATCGTTGGCGAAACGGCCCATGTCGTGGACCTGATGGCGACCGCGCTCGACTCCGCGGATGCGCCCCACCCGGGCAGCCGAGCCGGTCGCGACTCGATTCCGGTCGAGGGAACGAGCCTGCTGCCGGTGTTCCAGGACCAGCCGCTTGAACGCGAGGCCGTCTTCTGGGAACACGAGGGCAACCGCGCCGTACGATCCGGCAAGTGGAAACTGGTCTCCCGCCACCCGGGGGAATGGGAACTCTACGACCTGGTGGCCGACCGCACGGAGGCTGACGATCTCGCCGACGACGAACCGGAGAAAGTCGCCCGTCTCGCCTCCTTGTGGGAGGCGTGGGCCGCCCGTACGGGCGTCGTGCCTTGGGCGGAACTGATCGAACGCCGGCGAGCCGCGCGGCAGGCCAGATAGGCCTTCCGGCACCGGTCCGCGTGATACCCTGCGAACCATGAAAACCGCGACCATCCTCGCCAGCGCGGCCCTTGTCTGCGCCACCGCTTCTTCTGCCCCGGCTGCCGAAGTTCCGGCATCCGCGGAGGACGTTCGGCCGCTTCTGGTCGGCAGCGCCGTACCGGACGTCGTGCTTCCCGCCGCCGACGGCGGCGAGGTCGATCTGCTCGCCGAGGCCAGGGCCAAACCCACGATCCTGATCTTCTACCGCGGCGGCTGGTGACCGTACTGCAACACGCAACTGGGTCAGTTGCAGGAGATAGAGCAGGATCTGATCAACCTTGGCTATCAGCTGTTCGCGGTTTCACCGGACATCGTCGCGCAACTCCACGCCACCGTCGACAAGAACGAGCTGAAGTACCGGCTCCTCTCGGATCGGGGCATGGCGGCCTCGCAGGCGTTCGGCATCGCCTTTCGCAACGAGGAGATGGTGCGGACCTACCGGGAGAGCTACCAGCTCGACCTCGAAGAGTACGCCGGCGACGATCACCACATGCTGCCGGTGCCCGCCGTCTTCGTGCTCGACACGGACGGGCGGATCGCCTTCCACTACGTGAACCCGGACTTCAGGGTCCGTCTCCCGGAGACGGTTCTGCTCGAGGCCGCGAAGGCGGCGCTCAAGTAGCCAGCGCTACCGGCGGCCGAGTTCGCCGGCGGCCGACCGAGTAGTGGATTCGAACCGACAGGCGCTGGCACGCAACGATCCCGCGGTGTGGGCGGCGATCGCCGGCGAGGAGGAGCGCGAGCGGCGCGGCGTCGAACTGATCCCTTCGGAGAACTACACCTACCCTGAGGTCTTCGCGGCCAATGGCTCGGTGCTGACGAACAAGTACGCCGAGGGCTACCCCGGCCGCCGCTACTACGGCGGCCAGGAGTTCACGGACGCGGTCGAACGGATCGCGATCGAGCGGGCCTGCCGGGTATTCCGGGCCGAACACGCGAACGTTCAGGCGCTCTCCGGCTCGCCGATGAACCAGGCGGTCTACTTCGCCTTCCTCGATCCCGGCGACACCGTGCTGGCGATGGACCTGTCGCACGGCGGCCACCTGACGCACGGCGCCCCGGTATCCCACATGGGCCGGGTCTTCAACTTCATCCGCTACAAGACCGACCCGGACAACGCCGGCGCCATCGACTTCGACGCCCTGCTCGCCCAGGCCCGCGAGCACCGCCCGAAGATGATCCTCTGTGGCTACTCCTCCTACCCACGCGACTACGACTACCGGGAGTTCAAGCAGGTCGCGGACGACATCGGCGCGCTGACGATGGCCGACGTATCCCATATCGGCGGGCTGATCGCCGGCAACGCGATGGCCAACCCGCTCGACCACGGCTTCGACGTGATGACGACGACCGGTCACAAGACGCTTCGCGGCCCCCGCAGCGGCCTGATTCTCAGCCGCGCCGAGCACCGCCGGAAGATCGACAAGGCGGTGTTCCCGGGACTCCAGGGCGGACCGCACATGAACGCCGTTGCCGCCCTGGCGATCACTCTGGGCAAGGCGCTGGAGCCGGAGTTCGCGGTCTATGCCCGGCAGGTGCTGACCAACGCGAAGGTGCTGGCGAAGGAACTGATGGCTCGGGGCGCCGAACTGGTCACCGGCGGCACGGAGAACCACATGATGGTTCTCGACACCCGGAAGAGCTTCGACATCGACGGCCGCATCGCGGAGGAGACACTCGACAAGGTGTCGATCACCGTGAACAAGCAGTTGATCCCCGACGATCCGCGGCCGCCGCTGCGACCCAGCGGCATCCGTCTCGGCAGCCCCGCGGCGACCACGCGCGGCATGGAAGAAGCGGAGATGAAGCTGCTCGCCGAGTGGATCACGGACGCACTGCGGCGGCACGGCGACGACGAACGCCTGGACGCGATGCGCCAGGACATCGAGCAGTTCTGTCTGCGTTTCCCGGTACCAGGCGTGGCGGTGGACGCGGGCGGAACGACCACGCACAGACTGTAGGACCGACGAGGAACCAGATGCCCACGGAACCGACGTACGAGGCAATCCGCTACGACGTACATGACGGCGTCCTGACGATGACGCTGAACCGGCCGGAGCGCCTGAACGCGTTCAACGGCCAGATGATGCGGGAGATGATGGATGCGCTGAACCGCGCCGACGGCGATGATTCCGTGCGCGCCGTCATCGTCACCGGCGAAGGACGCGGCTTCTGCGCCGGCGCCGACCTCTCCTCCGGCGGCGACACGTTCTCGCACCCCGAAGCGGACGGAGACACCTACCGCGACGGCGGCGGCGTCCTCTCGCTTGCGATCTACAACGTCCGCAAGCCGATCATCGCGGCGATCAACGGACCCGCGGTCGGCGTCGGCATCACGATGACCCTGCCGATGGATATCCGCCTGGCCTCGACCGAGGCGCGGATGGGCTTCGTCTTCGTCCGCCGCGGCATGGTTCCCGAAGCCTGCAGCAGCTACTTCCTGCCCCGCCTGGTCGGCATGGGCAGGGCGACCGAGTGGGCGCTCACCGGCAGGGTCTTTCCCGCATCCGAGGCGCTCGAGGCCGGCCTCGTCAACCGCGTCCTGCCGCCGGACGAGCTGCTGCCGGCGGCCCGCGAGCTGGCAAGGGAGATCGCCGCAAACACGTCGCCCGTGTCGGTGGCAATCACCCGGCACATGCTGTGGAAGGGCCTCGACGCCGAGTCGCCGATGGCCGCGCACCGGGTCGAATCGAAGGGCATCTACTGGCGAGGCAAGAGCGACGACGCTCGGGAAGGCGTGACGTCCTTCCTCGAGAAGCGCCCGGCCGAGTTTCCGATGAAGGTCAGTTCCGATCTGCCGCCCTACTTCCCGTGGTGGGAGGACGAGCCGTTCTGAACCCTGACGCCAGCGCTTCGACGGCCGTCCCCGACCGCAAGTCGGTGGCGTCCTGGTGTCTCTACGACTGGGCCAACTCCGCGTTCACCACCCTGGTGGTGACCTTCGTCTACGCCACGTACTTCACCCAGACTTTCGCCGAGAACGCGGACCGGGGCACCGTCCTCTGGTCGCGCGGCGTCACGGTCAGTTCCCTGATCATCGCTCTCGTCTCGCCGGTCCTGGGCGCGATGGCCGACCGATCCGGCCTCCGCCGCCCCTTCCTGGCCGCGGCCACCCTGATCTCCATCGCGGCCACCGCCTGGCTCACCTTCATCGTGCCGGGAGGCGGCAACGCCGTGCTGGCCGCTCTCACCCTGTTCGTCGTGGCGAACGTCGGCTTCGAGGTCGGCATGGTGTTCTACAACGCCTTCCTGCCACAGGTAGCGACCCCGGCGTCGATCGGCCGCATCTCCGGCATCGGCTGGGGCATCGGCTACGCCGGCGGTCTCGTGAGCCTGGCGCTGGCGCTACTCGGACTGGTCGGACTCGGCGACGCCCCGCCCTGGGTGTCGCTGAGCACCGAGGACGGCTTCAACGTCCGCGCCTCGAACCTCCTCGTCGCGGGTTGGTTTCTCCTCTTCAGCCTGCCGATGCTCCTGCTGGTCCGGGATCGGGTGGCGGCCCGGAGCGCGCCCCCCGCCGGGTTCGCAGCCTCCATCGGCAAGGCGTTCCGCGACCTTCAGCGTACCTTCGCCCGCATCCGCGACTTCAGGGACATCGTTCGCTTCCTGCTCGCCCGTCTGGTCTACAACGACGGCCTGATCACGATGATGGCCTTCGGCGGCGTCTACGCTGCCGGGACCTTCGGCATGGACACGGGTGAGGTGATCCTCTTCGCCATCTCGATCAACGTCACGGCCGGGCTGGGCGCCTTCCTGTTCGGCCTCGTGGACGATCGGGTCGGAGGCCGGACGACCGTGCTCTGGAGCCTGGTCGGTCTGTTCCTCTGCACCCTGGTCGCGATCGTCGCCACGAGCAAGGTCCTGTTCTGGGTGGCCGTCGTGGTCTCCGGCCTGTTCATCGGCCCTACCCAGTCCGCGAGCCGGTCGCTGATGGCGCGGTTCGCTCCGAAGCGCTACGAGTCGGAGTTCTTCGGTTTCTTCGCCTTCTCCGGCAAGGCAACTGCCTTCCTCGGACCATTGTTGCTCGGACTGATCACCGCCGGCCACGGCCAGCGCGCCGGTGTATCCGTCGTCCTCGGGTTCTTCCTCGTCGGCGGCCTGCTGCTACTGCGGGTCGACGAGGCGCGGGGGATGAGGCGCGCCGAGGGAGTGACCTAGGCACCAGCAAGAACAGCACGCCGCGAAACGACGTAAAAGAGGGAGGAGCGATGGAGGCAGTCGGCAACTGGTGGGGTTCACTGGAGGGGGCGTACCGCGTCTTCTACGCGCTCGGCATCGTCTCCGCCCTGGCCCTGCTGATTCAGGTCATTCTCACGGTCTTCGGGATCGACGACCTGATCGACGCCGTCGACGGCGAAGGGACGTCGCTGCTCTCGATGCGCACCGTCAGCGGTTTCTTGGCCGGCTTCGGCTGGACCGGCGTCGTGATGATGCGAGCCGGCTACTCCACCCTGGCCGCCTCGATCGGCGGCACCGCCGTCGGCCTCCTCTTCGCCGGCATCCTGCTCCTGATCATCCGCGTGATGATGGGCCTGCGCCACAGCGGCACGATCGACTACAGGAACGCGGTCGGTGTGGCCGGCAAGGTCTACGCGCCGATCGGAGGCGGCCTCAAGAAGCCCGGCCAGGTCGAAGTCCTGGTCCAGGGCCGGCTGCGGACGGTCGCCGCGATGACGCGGCACGACCAGGATCTGCCCACCCTGACCCGCATCCGCGTGGTCGACACTCTCGATTCGAACACCCTGCTCGTCGCTCCCCTCGACGCGGAAGCGGGCGAACCACAAGACACGAAGTAGCCAGTACCCGGGAGAACCAAACCGTGGATCTGATCATCCTCATCCTGTCCGCCCTGGCGGCGGTCCTCATCCTCATCTTCTCGCTCTCGAGCCGCTACCGGCGTTGCCCGTCGGACCGCATCCTCGTGGTCTACGGCAAGATCGGCGGCACCGGTTCGGCGAAGTGCTACCACGGCGGCGCCGCATTCATCATCCCGATCCTGCAGGCGCACCAGTTCCTCGATCTCGAACCGATGACGATGGACATCAACCTGACCGGGGCGCTCTCGAAGCAGAACATCCGCGTCAACTGCCCATCCACGTTCACGGTCGGCATCTCGACCGAAGCCGGGGTGATGGAGAACGCGGCCGAGCGCCTGCTAGGCATGCAGATGGAGCGTGTGTCCGCGCTCGCCCGGGACATCATCTTCGGTCAGATGCGGGTCGTCCTGGCGACGATGCCGATCGAGGAGATCAACGCCGACCGCGACAAGTTGATCGAGAACATCTCGAACGGCGTCGAGGTCGAGCTGAAGAAGGTGGGCCTGCGGCTGATCAACGTGAACATCCAGGACATCACGGACGAGTCCGGCTACATCGACGCGCTCGGCAAGGAGGCCGCGGCGCGGGCGATCAACGAGGCGAAGGTCAAGGTCGCCGAGCAGGAGCGCGACGGCGAGGTCGGCGCCGCGGCGGCCGAGCGCGACCGGCGCATCCAGGTGGCCGAGGCCAGAGCGACGGCTCAGGAGGGTGAGAACGAGTCCGCGGTGCGGGTGGCCCAGTCCGACTCAAGTCGGAGAAAGGAAGAGGCCGAGGCCGAACGTGACGCCTCCGCCGCCGAGAAGGTCAAGGCCGCGCAGGCGCTGCAGGAAGCCTACGCGGCGCAGCAGGAGTCCGAGGTCGCGCGCGCCAGCCGCGAGCAGGCCACCCAGCGCGCGGATGTCGTCGTTCCCGCCGAGATCAAGAAGGAGGAAATCGCGACCCTGGCCGAGGCCGAGGCCGAGCGCAATCGGCGCCTGAAGCGAGGCGAAGCCGACGGCATCCGGTCGTTGACCGAGGCCGACGCCGACCGCATCCAGCGGCTCAAGGAAGCCGAGGCGGCCGGCATCGAGGCGGTGCTCAAGAAGAAGGCCGAGGGCTTCGACCAGATCGTCGAAGCGATCGGCGGCGCCGACAACGCAGCGTTGCTGCTGGCCACCGAGCAACTTCCGAAGCTGGTCGAGGAGCAGGTCAAGGCGATCGCCGGTCTCCAGATCGACAACGTGACCGTATGGGACTCCGGCCGCGGCGAAAACGGCAAGACCGCCACGGCGGACTTCGTCTCCGGCCTGGTCGGTTCACTGCCGCCGCTGCACGAACTGACGAAGAACGTCGGCATCAAGCTGCCGGAATACTTGGGCAGCAGCGAGGGCGGCGAAACGGACTCACCCGAGCCGTCTCCTGCGGAACCGCAAGCCGATCCCGAGCCCTGAGCCGGCGCGTACCGCCGGCTCGGTCTTGCTGTGTGCCTGGAACCTAGGTGACGTCGCGCACGGTCAGACCGCGGCTCTTCAGGTAGGGCAACAGGCCCTTCCTGTCGATCGTCCGCAGCGCGCGGGTCGACACCTTGAGCTTCAGCGTCCGCTTCAACTCGGGCACGTACAGCCGCTTCGTCTGGATGTTCGGACGCTGCCACTTGTTCGTGACGTTGTGCGCGTGGGAGATGTTATGGCCGCTCAGCGGCTTCTTGCCGGTGATCCGGCAGACTCTGGGCATTTCAGGACTCCATCTACTCGACGCTCGGCTGCGGGCGTCGGGGCGGTCTCGTTCGGCCGGCGATCATAGCAGCCTTGGCGACGGGTTCGCCGGCAACGGGAACCTCCGATGCGGCTGCTACGCTGGCGCAACGACATCCTGCTGAAGGCAAGGGAGGACCCACCGTGAACGAACTGGTCTACCGCTTTCTCCGCAACGATCTCTCCCGCCGCGGGTTCATCCAGGCGCTGACCGCGCTCGGACTGACCGGCACGATCGCCGAGTCGACCGCCAACGCGGCGGCCGCCGCCGCGAACGCCGATCCGGAAACGGGTAGCCGCACCGCAAACGGCACGGGCGGCGAACTGATGGTCGAGCAGATGGAGGCCGCCGGCGTCCGCTTCCTGTTCACGAACCCCGGGTCCTTCGAGGTCGGCCTCTTCGACGCCTTCCTCGACCGGCCGAAGATGCAGCTCATCATGGGGCTCCACGAGGGGATCGTCATCTCGATGGCCGACGGCTACCACAAGGCCTCCGGCGAGCCGGCCTTCGTCAACGTCCACGTGATCGCCGGCACCGCACAGTCCGCCGGCCAGCTCTACAACTCGAGCCGCGACGGCTCCGCTCTCGTCGTCACCGCCGGCCTGCTCGACAACGAGATGCAGGACGACAACCTGCTGCTGGCGGCGCGTCCCGGCTTCGACCAGAAGGACGTGAACCGGCAGTTCACGAAGATGTCCTGGGAGACCCGGGATCCGGAGTCGATTCCGGTCATGCTCCGACGCGCCTTCAAGGTCGCGACCACGGCGCCCGGAGGCCCGACCTACCTGGCCCTGGCCAACCACGCACTGGAGGCGAAGGGCGTCTCCGCCACGATCCACGACCGCCCCTCCTTCATCATTCCCGACGACATCCCGGCTCGCGACGAGGACGTCGAAGCGGTGGCCCGGACTCTGATCGAGGCCGAGTCACCGATCCTCCACGTCGGCGACGAGGTGAGCAAGGCCGGCGCCCAGCAGGCTGTGCTGGAGCTTGCGGAGATGCTCCAGGTGCCGGTGGCCGACGCGAACTGGCCCTACCACAACTTCCCGCGCATGCACCCGCTGTTCGCCGGCGGCTACAACAGCCGCGGCCGCGACTTCGTGCTGCGCATCGGCGTCGGCGACATCGGCGGCACCGCCGCCGCCGGGCCCGACGCCGAGGGCTCCCGGAGCGCCTGGATCGGCCTGAACACCGGCGCCATCGGCGGCGACCGTCCGTTCGGCCGCGCCGTCGTCGCGAACACGAAGCTGGCCGCGGAAGCACTCGTCGAGGCCGTCGAATCGCTCACAACGGAGGAACGCCGGAAGAAGATCCGCGACTCGAGACCCGAATCCGCCCGCCGGCAGCCGCAGCTCGACCCGGCCAACGTGGGCAAGAGCCCGATCCACGCCGACGAACTGGGGCATGTGCTCGAGACCGAGCTCGACCCGAGCGCGATCATCGTCAGCGAGAACCTGAGCGGCTCGAACCAGTTCTTCTCCACCGGCCATCGCGACAACGAGAAGATCTGGCTCGCCACGTCCGGCGCCGGCCTCGGCTGGGGCATCGGCGCCGCGACCGGCGCCAAGCTCGGCCAACCAGACCGGCAGGTCGTCTGCAACATCGGCGACGGCTCGGTCATGTACAGCGCCGCCGGCTTCTGGAGCCAGGCCCGCTACGGCGTGCCGGTGCTGACCGTGGTCACGAACAACCGCAACTACCAGACGGTCCGCTTCGCCTACGCCCGCTACGACGGCAGGATGAAGGCAGCCAACCGGTACACCGGCATGCACCTGGGCGACCCGGACATCGACTTCGCCGGCCTCGCCCGGAGTCAGGGCGTCGACGGCGTCACCGTCGAGTCCGCCGCCGACCTGCGGCCCGCCATTCGACGCGGCATCGAAGTCACCCGCGCCGGCGAGCCATTCCTCGTCGACGTGGTCGTCGACCGCAAGGGCGACGGCGGCGACTCCACCTGGCACCAGGAGTTCAGCCTGGCCGACCAGCGGACGAAGGCCGTCTAGGAGCTTGCACCGCAAAGACTGGGTACGCCGGCCTTCTGGCCGGCTTCTGAGGAGAGACGCGCCGCGAAGCAGCGACCATGTTGTCGCGGGATTCCTCCTCGTCCTCGGGCTCCTCCACTCCCCCATAGCCGCGCAGACGAGCACCAGCCCGCGCCCCACGATCGCGGCCCTTCGCATCGACACACCGATCCGGGTCGACGGCGTGCTCGACGAGGCCGCCTGGGACCAGGCGCCCGTCGGCTCCGACTTCACCGCCCGTGAGCCGGAAGACGACCGCGCGGCCGCGCAGCGGACCGAGTTCTCCGTCGTCTACACGGAGGACATCCTCTACTTCGGAATCCGCGCCTTCGACTCACAGCCGGAGGCCATCGTCGCCAAGGAACTGCAGCGCGACTCGGACCATGGCCGCAACGACGACTCGCTGGCCATCGTGCTCGACACCTTCCACGACCAGCGCAACAGCTTCAGCTTCGAGGTCAACCCGCTCGGCGCCCGCACGGACTCCCTGGTCACCGACGAGGGCAAGGACCAGAACGTCGAGTGGAACGGGGTCTGGAACGCGACGGCCCGGAGAACGGCGGAAGGCTGGCAGGCCGAGGTCGCGATCCCCTTCTCGACCCTACGCTTCGACCCCGCCGAGAGCACCTGGGGCCTGAACGTCCGCCGGGTGGTCCGCCGAACGAACGAGGAGAGCTACTGGGCGCCGATCGGACGCGAGATCGGCCCGCGCGCCGTCAGCCGCATGTACGCGGCGCACTGGGTCTCGCTCGCCGGCGACCTCACCGGGATCTCGGGTGTCAAACCGGGACGGCGCCTCGACGTCAAGCCCTTCGTCCTCGCCTCCGCCGCGGAAGAGCCGCGGGCTCAGACCGGCGGAACAGTCGATGACATCGACGGCGGCATCGACCTGAAGTGGGGACTGACCAAGTCGCTGACCCTCGATCTCACCTACAACACCGACTTCGCACAGGTGGAGGTGGATCAGCAGCAGGTCAACCTCACCCGCTTCTCGCTCTTCTTCCCCGAGAAGCGGGAGTTCTTCCTGGAGAACGCGGGCATCTTCGAGTTCGGTCCGCCGAGTCCGGGAGGAGGTATGCGGCCGCCGCTGATGAAGGCCTTCTTCTCCCGGCGCATCGGTCTCGATCGGGGCGAAGAGGTTCCCATCGACCTCGGCGCCCGCCTGACCGGGCGGGCAGGGGCCTGGAACCTGGGTCTTCTCACGGTGGGGACCGAGGCCGTTGCGGCGGGAAACCGCCCCGAGACCGCCGCAGCGCAACACAGCGTCTTCCGGCTCAAGCGCAATCTCGGCGAACGATCCAGCGTCGGCATGATCTACACCGAACTCGATCCGCGCGTCGGCGAGGGCAACCGGCTCTACGGCGTCGACCTCGACTACAAGCCGAACCGCCAGTCCACCTTCTACCTGTTCGGGGCCGGCACCGAAGACCAGGGGCGGAGCCGAGACGCCGGCGCCCTCGGCACCGGGTGGGGCTACACGACGCGCACGATTCGCGCCAACGTCGATCTGATGGAGGCCCAGGCGCAGTTCAACCCCGGCTCCGGTTTCCTCCTGCGCCGGGACTTCCGGCGCTACAACCCGAGGGTACGCTGGGAACCGCGGATCAACCGCGGCGTCGTTCGCAGCCTCGCGCTGGAGGTCGAACTCGACTACTTCGAGCGCGAGAGCCTGGGCCACGTAGAGAGCCGCAGGCTCCTCCTGGCACCGATCGGGATGCGCACCACCGGCGACGATCGGTTTCGCCTGGCCTTCGTCGACGAGATCGAGCAGCTCTTCGAGCCCTTCGAGATCCGTCCCGGCATCGTGATCCCACCAGGCCTCTACCGCTTCAACTCCATCTTCCTGCGGGGCTTCTCGAACCAGGGCCGGCGGCTTGCCTGGCGGGGCAACATCAACGCCGGCGAGTTCTTCGGCGGCGACCGCCAGAGCTACGTCCTGTCGAGTTTCGTCCGCCTCTCGCGGCACCTGCTGACCGAGTTCCAGTGGAACTACAACGACGTGACGCTCCCGCAGGGCGACTTCACCGCCACGATCTACACCGTCCGCCTCGACGCCGCCTTCAGCCCGGACCTGCGCCTCAACACGCTCGCCCAGTACAACGAGGCGGCCCAACTGGCCGGCGTCAACGTGCGCTTCAACTGGATCTACAAGCCTGGCGCCAACCTCTTCGTCGTCTACAACCACAACTGGGACGCGCCGACCTTCAGCGCCAGAGAAACGGCGCGGCGCGAGTTGATCGTCAAGTTCAACTACCTCTGGCAACCGTAGTGCCCGGCCAACACCGTTGCCACCCCGTCGGTCGTAGACTCGCGGGATGACACGTCCAATCCTGCGCTCCAGCCTTCGGTCCCAACTCTCCGCAGGCCTGCTCCTGACGCTCGCCACCGCGCCGTCCCTCGCCGACGACGAGAAGAAATGGGACGTCAACGACCCGCCAGGGGACGAGGTCGAGTTCGAGCTCGATGTGACCGAAGGCACGTGGATGAACCTCGACGTCTCCCCCGACGGCGAGCGGATCGTCTTCGACCTGCTGGGCGACCTCTACCTGATCCCGATCGGCGGCGGCGACGCCGAGGCGCTGACGAACGGGATGGTCTGGGACATGATGCCCCGCTTCAGCCCGGACGGCTCGGAGATCGCCTTCATCAGCGACCGTAACGGCGGCGACAACGTCTGGACGATGGCCGCTGACGGTGGCGAGCCGCGGCAGATCAGCCGCGAGGACTTCCGGCTCGTCAACAACCCCGTCTGGAGCCCGGACGGGCGCTTCATCGCGGCCCGCAAGCACTTCGTCTCGACCCGCTCGCTCGGCAGCGGCGAGATCTGGCTCTACCACGCGAGCGGCGAGGGCTCCGGCCTGCAGTTGAATGAGAAGCCGAACGAGCAGAAGGACCTCGGCGAACCGGCGTTCTCACCGGACGGACGGTACGTCTACTTCAGCCAGGACACGACGCCCGGCGGCACCTTCCAGTACGGCAAGAACGCGGCCGAAGGCATCTACTCCATCCGCCGCATCGACCGCGAGACCGGGGACATCGAGACGGTGATCGCCGGCCCCGGCGGCGCCGTGCGGCCGACGCCGTCGCCGGACGGCAAGTACCTCGCCTTCGTGCGACGCGTGCGCTTCCAGAGCCACCTGTTCCTCCATGATCTGCGCAGTGGCGAGAACATCCCCATCCATGACGCGCTCGACCGGGACATGCAGGAGATCTGGGCCGTCCACGGCGTCTACTCGAGCATGGCCTGGACGCCGGACAGCCGCTCAATCGTCTTCTGGGCACGGGGCGGCCTGCACCGGGTCGACATCCAGACCCGGGAGGTCCAGGCAATCCCGTTCCGGGTCCGTGCGACCCACCGGATGAAGCGGGCGCTCACGTTCGAATTCGAAGCGGCGCCGGAGACGTTCCGGACGAAGATGCTGCGCTGGATCCAGGTCTCTCCCGCCGGCGATCACGTCGTCTTCCAGAGCCTGGGCCGGCTGTGGACCCGCAACCGCAACCCCGAGACCGGCGAAGTCGGCGAGCCGCAGCGACTGACCACCCAGAACGACCACTTCGAGTTCTACCCGTCCTGGTCGCGCGACGGCGAGTGGATCGTCTACACGAGCTGGCACGACGAGGACCTGGGCTCGGTCCGCATCGCGCCCGCCTCCGGCGGCGAGGGACGCAAGCTCACGCCCGATCCCGGCTTCTACCTCGAACCGTCCTTCTCACCGGACGGCGGCACCGTCGTCTACCGAAAGAGCCGCAGCGGCGGCATCCTGAGTCCCCTCTGGTCCAAGGATCCGGGCCTCTACCGGATCGATGCCGGCGGCTCCGACGCCCCGGTGCGCTTCTCGCGATCCGGCTCCAACCCGCACTTCGGCGCCGATGCCGAGCGCGTCTACTTCACTGCCCCCCAACGCTGGGACCGGCAGTTGCTCCGCAGCCTGCCGCTCGCGAGCACGGGGGAAGCCGAGCCGCGCGATCATGCCGGCAGCAAGGTGGCCACCGAGATGCGGGTGTCGCCGGACGGCCGCTGGCTGGCCTTCGCCGAGCGCTTCGACGCCCACGTCGTGCCCTTCACCCCGGCGTCGAAGGCGATCGAGATCGGGCCGGCGACGCCCGGCCTGCCGGTTCGCAACGTCTCGACCGACGACGGCGCCTACCTCCACTTCTCCGGCGACGGCTCGACGCTGTACTGGGCCCTGGGACCGGAACTGTTCGAGCGGAGGCTGGAGGACGCCTTCGCGCCGGAAGACGACGAGGACGCAAGCGGTGAAGGTGACGCGGCCGGCGAAGACGGGGACGAGGCGGAAGACGCCGCCGGTCTCGACCTCGGCTTCGAGGTGGACGCCTACCGCCCCGACGGCACGATCGCGATCACGAACGCCCGCCTGATCACGATGGCCGGGGAGGACAACATGGAGATCATCCGCCGCGGCACGGTCGTCGTCGACGGCGACCGGATCGCGGCCGTCGGCCCGTCCCGGCAGGTCGACGTGCCGGCCGGCGCCACGGTCATCGATGCCTCGGGCCTGACCGTCATGCCGGGTCTGATCGACGTCCACTGGCACGGCCCGCAGGGCAGCCAGGAGGTCATCCCGCAGCAGAACTCCGAGCTCTACGCGACCCTCACCTTCGGCGTGACGACGGCGCACGACCCCTCGACCGACACCAGCACGTTCTTCGCCGCCAGCGAGATGCAGCGCGCCGGCGAGATCGTCGGCCCGCGGCTGTTCGCCACCGGCACGATCCTCTACGGCGCCTTCGGATCCTTCCGCGCCATCGTCGAGACCCCGGACGACGCGGTCCAGCACCTGCGCCGCCTGCAGAAGGTGGGCGCGATCAGCGTCAAGAGCTACAACCAGCCGCGCCGCGACCAGCGCCAGATGATCGTCGCGGCGGCGCAGGACCTCGGCATGCTGGTCGTCAACGAAGGCGGCGCCCTGTTCCAGCACAACATGACGATGGTCGCCGACGGCCACACCGGCATCGAGCACTCGCTCTCGGTGGGCGCGATCTACGACGACGTCATCCAGTTCTGGGGCAGCAGCCGGGTCGGCAACACGCCCACCCTGGGGGTGGCCTACGGCGGCATCCAGGGCGAGGACTACTGGTACGAACACACGGACGTCTGGGCGAACGAACGATTGCTGAACTACGTGCCGCAGGAGCAGATCGACGCCCGCGCCCGCCGACGCCAGAAGGCGCCGGACGGCGAGTACAACCACATCCTGGCGGCCGGCGTGGTGAACGCCCTCGACCAGGCCGGCGTGCCGATCATGCTGGGCGCCCACGGCCAGCGCGAGGGCCTCGCCGCCCACTGGGAGCTGTGGATGTTCGAGCAGGGCGGGATGTCACCGCACCGGGCCCTGATCGCCGGCACGATCAACGGAGCGCGCTACCTCGGCATGGAGGCCGACCTCGGGTCGCTCGAAGCCGGCAAGCTGGCCGACCTGATCGTCCTCGAGCAGAACCCGCTCGAGAACCTGCGGAGCTCGGAGCTCGTCCGCTACGTGATGGTCGGCGGCCGCATCTTCGACGCCCTGTCGATGAACGAGATCGCCGGCGAGAAGCGGCAGCGCAAGCCGTTCTGGTTCCAGCGCTAGTCAGACCCGAGCCAGCAGGTCGGCGACCACGTCCTCTGTCGTGGCGGCACCGCCCCGGTCGGGAGTTCTTGGACCGCTCTTCCGGCAGGCCGCAACCAGCTCGTCAATCCGGGCCGCGTCGGCGGCGAAGCCCACCCGTTCAAGGAGCAAGGCGGCGGCGGACACGGCGGCGATCGGGTTGGCGATTCCTCGTCCAGCGATATCGGGAGCGCTTCCGTGGACGGGCTCTACCAGGCAGAAGCCTTCGCCGCAGTTGGCTGAACCGACGACGCCAAGGCCGCCGGCGAGGGCGGCGCCGGCATCGCTGAGGATGTCGCCGTAGAGATTGGGCGCGACGATCACGTCGTAGCGCTCCGGCTCCAGGATCAGGCGGTAGACCATCGAGTCGACGAGCTGCTCCTCGACCGCGATCTCCGGGAAGCCGGCCGCGACGTCGAGCGCCGTCTCGCGGAAGAGGCCGTCGCTCCGTCGCAGGACGTTCGCCTTGTGGACGACGGTGAGCCGGGCGCCCCTTCCGCGCCGCGCGGCGCGCGACCGCGCCAGCTCGCAGGCGAAGCGGGCGATCCGTTCCGTCGCCCGGCGGCTGATCACGCGCTCGGCGATGGCCACTTCGCCTTCCCTCTCCCAGCGTTCGCGGCCGGCGTAGAGCCCTTCCGTGTTCTCGCGCACGACAACGGTGTCGATGGGGCCGCTCTTGAGCGGCCGCACGTTCGCATAGAGGTCCAGGCGTCGCCGCAGCTCGACGATCGGACTCCGGTACCCATCCACCGCGTGGCTCGGCGACGAGACGGCGCCGAACAGGGCGCCGGCGCAGTTGTCCAGGATCTCGACCGTGACCTCGGGCAGTGCGCGATCCGTGCGTTCGAAGGTCCGCCAGCCCATCTCGGCCCCGACCCATTCGATGCGGTCGTCGCAGACCGCGTTGACGACCCGTACCGCGGCGTCCACAACCTCCGGACCGATGCCATCGCCACCGATGCGGGCAAGGCGCACCGGTACCGCCGCCGAGTCGTCGCTGGTCGGTGCCACCGCTCGCCTACCCCGCCGCCAGCCGGCGCTTCGTCTGCTCGATCAGGCCGCCGGCCGCGATCATGGAGCGCACGGCCGGGCTGAAGGGCGAGAAGCCGTAGGCGGCCTCGCCGCAGCGGATCACGGACGCTTCGAGGTCGACCTCGACTTCGGCGCCCTCCTCCAGCGAATCGACCGCCTCCGGGCAAAGGATGGCGAGCAGGCCGTTGTTCAGCGCGTTGCGGTAGAAAATCCGGCCGAAGCTGCGCGCGATCACCGCGCCGACACCGGAGTAGCGCAGGCAGACCGCCGCCTGCTCGCGACTCGACCCGCAGCCCCAGTTCCAGCCGGCGACGATCACGTCGCCGGGGCGCACGCGCTCGACAAAGGTCGGGTCGAGGTCCTCCAGGGCGTGGGGCGCGACCTCCTCGGGCCGGCTCTTCGTGTAGGTATAGCGGCCGGGAAAGATGACGTCCGTGTTCACGTGGTCGCCGTAGCGGAACACGCGGCCGTGGAAGGGCTGCGCCACATCCACCGGACCGTTCATTCGACCACCTCCCGCGGATGGACGATCCGTCCGGCGACAGCGCTCGCTGCCACGACCGCCGGAGAGGCGAGGTAGATCGTGGCGCCGCGGTCTCCCATCCGGCCCTGGAAGTTCCGGTTGGCGCTGGAGATACAGACCTCGCCCGGAGCCAGCACGCCGAGATGGTTGCCCATGCACGGGCCGCAGCCAGGCGTTCCGAAGACGGCACCGGACGCGGCGAGGTCGGCCACCCAGCCGCGAGCCAGGGCCTCGTTCCAGACCTCGCTCGATGCAGGCACGATGACCATTCGCGTACCACGCGCCGTACGCCGTCCGGCCATCACCCGATGGACCGCGCCCAGATCCTCCAGCCGGCCGTTCGTGCAGGTGCCGATGAACGCCTGGTCGACCCGTACCGACTCGAGTTCGGCCACGTCGACCGTGTCGTCGACCTGGTGCGGGCGAGCGACCTGGGGCTTAACGGAAGAGAGGTCGAGAAGATGTTCCGCCGCGTACGCCGCGCCGGCATCCGGATAGAGAGCTCGCCGCCTGAGCCGGACGGCAACCTCGCCGGGCGTCTCACAGGGTTCCGCCCCGCGACCCGGGCAACGCCCCGGACGTGTCAGCAACCGTTCAGCCAGGTACCGGAACACGTCCTCGTCCGGCGGCATGTACGCGTTCTTCGCCCCCATCTCGGCCATCATGTTGACGAGCGCCGCGCGCGAGTCGAGGCTCAGGCTCGCGATTGCCGGTCCCTCGAACTCGACGCTGCGGTAGAGCGCGCCGTCCGCGCCCAGATCGCCGATCAGGGTCAAGGCCACGTCCTTGGTCGTCACCCACTCGCCGAGCGCGCCCTCGAGCCGAATCCGAATCGACTCCGGCACCCGAAGCCATAGTTCGCCGGTCGCCCAGAGCACCGCCATCTCGCTGCGGCCGACTCCGGCGCCGAACGCGCCCAGCCAGCCGAAGTGCGGCGTGTGGGAATCCGAACCCAGGATCAGGTCTCCCGGAAGCACCACCGCCTCCTCGCTCAGCACCTGGTGGCAGATGCCGCGCCCGACCTCGAAGAAATGGCCGATGCCCTGCTCGGCAACGAAGGCGCGGACCTCCACATGGTTCTGCGCGTGCCGCACGGTCGGCGCCGGCACCGCGTGGTCGAGCGTGACCGCCATCCGCTCCGGGATGGCGACCCGCTTCTGTCCGAACTGCCGCCAGATCTCGGCGATCGCCGCCGTGTTGTCGTGGCTCAAGGCGATGTCCGGCCGCGCATCGACGATCTCTCCGACAGCGAGGGCCTTCTGACCGGAGGCCCTCGCCAGGGCCTTCTGCGCGAAGGTCCGGACCATGTCGGCCGGCCGACCGACCTCGGTCACCCGGCAACTCCCGCCACTGCAGGCAACAACTCAGCCGTGTGGTAGTCGCGCAGCAGGGCGTCAACGTCCGACAGGCTGAGCGGCTTCTCATCGGCCAGCGCCTTGATGTGGGCCGTGATCTCCTTGATCTGCGCATCGCTCAGTTCAAGCCGCAACTGCTCGACGCGGGACTTGATCGCATTCCAGCCGGTGAGGCGATGCGCGACGTGGACGTAGCGGTCGAGCCCGAAGTCGGCCGGATCCAGGATCTCGTAGCTCGACGGGTCGTTGAGGATCGCCTTGGCGTGGATGCCCGCCTTGTGCGTGAAGGCCGTGTAGCCGGTGATGTAGTTGTTGAACGGCACGTCGACCTCGACCAGGGAAGCGACGTAGTTCTCGATCTCGCGAAGGAGCGGCAGGTCGTAGCGGGCGCGTACACCTTCGGGATCCTCGGCGTAGAGCCGCGCGACCAGGCCGCCGAGCGGCGTGATGCCGTTCCGCTCGCCGATTCCGAGCACCGACGTATCGACATGGGTCGCGCCCGCTTCCAGCGCGCAGAAAGCGTTGGCCACTGCGCAGCCGGTGTCGTTGTGACCGTGGAACTCGATGTCGCAGTCGACTTCCCGCCGCAACCGCCCCACCAGGTCGTAGACCTGCCTGGGACTCGCCACGCCCACCGTGTCGGCAACGCCGACCCGGTTCACGCCCACCGCGTTGACCGCGCGGTAGGCGCGGATCAGATCCTCCAGATCGCTGCGGAAGGAGTCCTCCGTGCTGAAACGAACCTCGACATCGTGCGACCGGATGTACTCGACCACCTCGATAGCCGTCTCGATCACCTGCTCCATGCTCTTGCCGTGGGAGTACTCCCGCAGGTAGCGGGAGGTGCCGAACACGACGTCGATCCCGTCGACGCCGGTTTCGAGCGCCAGCCTGGCGTCGTCCAGGTGGCAGCGGGTGTGGGTCAGTACCCTGGCGCGGAGCCCGAGGTTCGCCACCCGTTCGCAGTCGTCCCGGCTGCCACGACTCGCGGCAGGCGAGGTCAACTCGAGGTACTCGACCCCGAACGCGTCCAACAGGTGCGCGATCTCCACCTTCTGGGCACTGTCGAAGAACGCGTTGGCGAACTGCTCACCCTCGCGCAGGGTCGACTCGATGATGGCTGGATGGGAAGGCATGGAGGGATCCTCCGGATACAAGAAAGCCGGCGCATCCTGAACTGGATGGCCGGCCGAGAAGTGTCGCTGCGGGTCTCTAGGCGATGGGCACCCAGTCCTGAAGTCGGGGCTTCGCGCCCCGCTTGTGCAGCGGCTTGACCAGAGACGGTGCGATCGTCGATTGAGTCATGGAAGCGCGGATTGTGCTCGCTGCGTGCCAGCGTGTCAAGGCGAAGGGTGAAGCCGAGCGATGCTCGACAGGCGTCAAAACAGCTCCTGCAGCTCCTCGAAGGCCTGTCTTGCCTTCGCAATGTGCGCGTCCGCATCCCCGCCGAGACCGCCTCCCAGCGTCCGGAGGCACAGGTGGGTCAACCCCTTCTCCCGCCAGCCGCGGACGCGGTCTTTCCACTCGTGCTCGCGCGGCCCGACGACGGCGACCCCCGCCTCCGTGCCGATGCCCGCCGGATCGCGGCCGGCGGCCCGCGCCGCGGCGTGAATGTCGGCCGAGAGATCGTCGAAGTCCTCCGGCGAGCACAGGACGAACCAGCCGTCCGCCTGCCGGCCGATGCGCCGGCGGATGCGAGGCACCGGCAACCCGCGCGCGCCGATCCAGATCGGGATCGGCCGCGCTGGCAGCGGATCGATGCCCGTCCCCGACACGCTGTCCCAACGGCCCTCGAACTCGACCACGGGTTCCGTCCACAGCTTCCGCAGCAGCTCGATCTGCTCCTCGCAGCGAGCGCCGCGGGTGTGGAAGTCCTGACCCAGCGCACGGTACTCCGCCTCGCTGCCACCGACGCCGACGCCCAGGCGCACGCCGCCCCCCGAGAGTCGGTCGAGGCTCGCCATCTGCTTCGCGAGCAGCACGGTCTGCCGGGACGGGGTGACGATGACCGAAGGCACGAGTTCGATCTTCTTCACGACCGCCGCGACATAGGACAGCATCACGAGGGGCTCGTGCAGGTGCCCGCTCTTCGGCCGCGCAATCAGGTCCGGAACCCGCAGGTGCGTGTAGCCGAGCTCATCGGCCGCCTGCGCGAACGCCTTGACGGCTCCGAGGTCGTCCTTGAGTTCACGGACGGGTAGTGAGATGCCGACCCTCATCGTGGATCCTCCCTTGTGGTTCAGGCGGACGGCGCGCGATCGTAGCTGAACCGGGAAAGGCGCGCCGGTATGCTCCGGCACCGCCGAGCCCTCGCTCGAGGTCCTTCACACCGCCATGACCGACCCGCAACAGATCTGGACGGCCACCGTCCTGCCGGAGTGGATCGACCACAACGGCCACATGAACGCGGGCTACTATCTGGTCGCCTTCGACGACGCGACCGGCCCATGGACCGCGTTTCTGGGGATCGACCAGACCTACCGCAAGTCGAAGCGGCGCTCCACGTTCTCGATCGACAGCCACCTCACCTGGCTGAGGGAGCTGCCCGAGGGAGCGCCGATCGTCATCGAAGCGGAGCTGCTCGCCTTCGATGACAAGAAGTACCACACCTTCATGCGCATGCTCCACGCCGAAGAGCGCTACGTCGCCGCCACCCACGAGTTACTGAGCATCCACATCGACCTGGACACCCGGCGCAGCACGCTCTTCCCGCCCGAGATCCACGAACGCTTCGAAGAGGTTCTGAAGACGCAGCGCCGGATCGCCGGGCCCGAGGACATCGGCCGTGTGATCCGCACCAAGCCCTGGCCGCCAGCGCCGACCTCCTGACCCTCGGCTAGCATGGCCCGCCATGATCAAACACGACGACTCCAGCGACCCCGACACACCGATGACCCGCCGCACGCTGATCGCCAGCTCGGCCGCCGGCGCGGCCGCGCTGGCCGCGAACCCGGGCGCCGCCGCAGCGGCTGAGCACGACAGCCCGACCTGGCCCGAGCCGAACTACGTCCGCACCAACGGCGGCCTCAGAATGGCCGTCTACGAGGCCGGAGCCGAGGGTGTGCCGGTCGTCCTCAGCCACGGCTTCCCGGAACTCGCCTACTCCTGGCGCCACCAGTTGCCGGCGCTTGCCGCGGCCGGCTTTCGCGTGCTGGCGCCTGACCAGCGCGGCTACGGCAACACCCAGCGGCCGCTGGCGATCGAGGCCTACAACATGAACGAGTTGTGCGCCGACCTGGTCGGCCTGCTCGACGCCCGCGGCATCGACAAGGCGGTGTTCGTCGGCCACGACTGGGGCGGAGGCGTCGTCTGGGCGATGCCGCGGCTTCACTCGGACCGCGTCCTCGGCGTGGTCGGCGTGAACACTCCCACCGGTCCGCAACCGCCACTGCCGCCGATCGAACTCCTCCGCCGGGCGCGCGGAGAGGACAACTACGTCGTCGCGTTCCAGGAGCCCTACAAGGCGGAAGAGGTTCTCGAATCGGACACCGAGAAGAGCTTCCGCACGTTCATGCGCCGCGGCACGTGGAACGCGGAAGAGTTCAACAAGCTTCCGGCGGACGCTCCGGAGCGGAAGTTCCAGTTGCTCGAGATCATCAAGCACGGTTCCCCGGAATCGTTGCGGGGCGAACTCCTGCTCACCGACGAGGAACTAGCCCACTTCGTGACCACCTACGAGCGCACCGGCTTCACCGGCGGCGTCAACTGGTACCGGAACATCGACCGCAACTGGGAGCTGATGAAGGACATCGATCAGAAGATCGACCAGCCCTGCCTCTACATCGGCGCGGAGAACGACGTCGTCCTGCCGCCCTCCTCCGCCGACGGCATCGAGGCGCTGGTGCCGAACATCGCCAAGCACACGATCAGGGACTGCGGCCACTGGACCCAGCAGGAGAAGCCCGAGGAGTTCAACCGGGTGCTGATCGACTGGCTGAAGGCGACGTTCGCGTAGCCGGCTGCCGGCCGACGACGGCACGGCCGCCTCGCCTCGACCCGCCATGCACATCGCCGAGATCCGTCGGAGGCTGACGGCCCATGAACCGCGCATCCTCCCGCCGGCCGCGTTCGAGGCCAGCGTGGCGATGGTGCTCCGCCCGTCGGCCGACGGGGCGGAAGCCCTGTTCATCGAAAGGTCGAAGAAGCCACAGGACCCGTGGTCGGGTCAGATGGCGTTCCCCGGCGGCCGGCTCGACGACGACGATCGGGATCTGCGGCACACGGCCGAACGGGAGACCGAGGAGGAGGTCGGCCTCTCTCTGGGCGGCGCCCGCCTGGTCGGTCGGCTCGACGATCAGACCGGGCAGCGGGCCGGTCAGGGCCGGCAGCTCAGGATCGCGGCGTTCGTCTATGAGCTCGCCTCCGGGACCGGCAACGACCTGGTCCTGAACTACGAGGTTGCCGAGGCCCTCTGGGTTCCGCTGGCCTGGTTCGAGGATCCCGCCCGGGTCATCGACTACCGCCATCCGCCGTATCCCGAAATCAGCTTCCCCGGCGTCATCGTCGGCGACCCGAAACGGCACATCGTCTGGGGTCTGACCTTCCGGTTCCTTGCCGCCTTCTTCGAGATCCTCGACCGGAGATTCCCGGCAGCCACCTAACGCCGGCTCACTCCACGAGCCCCAGGTACTCGCGTCTCGACCAGCCCCTCTGGCCGTCGGGCAGTTCGATGCGGACCCACTCCGGGCGCTGCTCGATGACCCGCACCTCGGTGCCTGCATGGAGACGGAAGCGGACAACCGAACCTTCACCGGCGGCAGCGTGGAGGTCGATCTCCTGCGGCAGGACGACGGCGATGCTGGGCGCGAAGGCGGCGTGGGCGACCAGCGAACCGCCCAGAGCGAGCACGACAAGGAGCAGGCAGACCGAGGACCACCGGAGCACTTCCGAAGCGCGACGGTAGAGGCGCAACGCGAGCACGATCCAGAACGCCGCGCCGACCACGACGACGCTGCGTAGAAGCTCGACCGGCGCCAGGCCGTAGTGCCAGAACAGGAGCGTCCGCAGCAGCGCCGGCGGTTCAGGCGGAGCAATCTCGTCGCGGGCGCTGCGGCGAGCGAATGCCAGGTTGGCCAGAGCATCCTCGTCGCGCGGCAACAGTCGCAGCGAACGCCGGTACGACGCGATCGCCCGGCCCAGCTCGCCGGCGCGCAGGTAGGCGTTGCCGAGGTTGTAGTGGAGGTGACCGTTGTCGATCCCCATCTCCCGCATCTCGCGGTAGAGGGCAACCGCCTGCGCGAAGTCGCCTGCCTCATACGCAGCGTTGCCGTTGACCCACAGCTCCGCCGGTTCCGGGGCCGCCGGCGCTTCGTCGGCCGACTGAGCCTCGGTGACCA
Source organism: Acidobacteriota bacterium (assembly GCA_026708285.1). GTDB lineage: Bacteria > Acidobacteriota > Thermoanaerobaculia > Multivoradales > Multivoraceae > Multivorans. The sequence goes on along the minus strand of JAPOVF010000243.1, from coordinate 9,519 downwards.
CAGGCAGATCCTCGTCCTGGGCGAATCCCGGGACCGCCGCCGCCACACCGAACGCGACGAAGAGCGCCAGGCCTCTCATGGCCTCCGTCCCCGGATCTGCCGGTCGATCGTCTTGATCAGATCACTCAGTCCTTCGGTGCTCGTCTCCGCCGCCAGCCCCCCGCCGCCGGCCACCGCCGCCAATCCGTACTGGGCGGCCTCGAGTTGCTCGAGCTGCGTCCGGCAGCGCGCCGCTACGGCACCGTCCACGCCAGCCAGCACCAGCGCGGTCTCCGCCTCCGAGGGAGTCAGGGCCGACCCCTCCAGACCGAGCTTGTCGCCGACGTAGCGGCGCACGATCCCGGAGGCCTCCGCCGCCGAACCGGGCCCCACGCCGGAACGGACCTTC
>JAPOVF010000243.1:0-8788 GCA_026708285.1 Acidobacteriota bacterium | reverse complement strand
GCTCCGGATCGAAGTAGACGAGATCGATCGGCGGAATGTCGAGGGCTCCTGCCACCAGCGGGACCAGGGCCCGCCGGAACACCTTGCGCCCGGTGAGCCGGCGTCCACTTCGGTCGATGTTCGCGTCCGGCTGGTCCGGATAGATCTTGAACGTGGGCAGCTCCGGGAACCCGGGCTCGGACAGGAGGTGGACGTTGCCGGTACCCCCGACCTGCACTTCGAGTGTCGCCGACTGGCCCACCTGCAGCTCGCGCCTGCTCAACTGCGCCTGGATGTCGAAGTCGCCGACCAGGCCGTTCCAACCCTGGGGCGCCGGCGGCAGCGGCCGGACGTCGAGAGTCAGGGGCTCGGTGAGGAGGTACTTCGTCACCCAGCGCCCGCCCCCTCCGAGCAGATCGTCGAAGTCGTCGAAGATGCTGCGCCGCCGGCTCGGCCGGCGCGCCTGCTCCACCTGCACCTCCACGCGGAGCTGGGTCTGCGGCAGCGTCAACTCGCCGGAGCGCTGGGGAAAGAGCGCCTTCCGCACCTCGTTCACCGAGTACTGGACACCGTCGATCGTCGTCTGGAACTGACGCACCTCGCCGAGGTCCTCGACCACCACATCGTTGCCGAACTCCATCGACTCGATCGATCCCTGGCCCACCGGCACACGGCTGTAGAACCTCCACGTGTAGATCACCTGCTGGCCCTGCCACGGCTGATCCGTCGACGCGTTCGCGGTGACGAAGAGGTCCCTGTCCCGCTCATCGCCCTGGTCCTCTGCCTCCGTCACCTCGATCCTGAACGGCTGGCTCTTCACTTCGACGCCGTCGATCACCGCGGTCGCGGCCCCGACATCGAACGTGCCGGCCCGGGTCGGAATCAGCAGGTAGTTGTACGACGTGCTGTGGCTGACGCTGAAGTTGTCGATCTGGGTACTGCGCTGCTGGCCACGCGAGACGACTCGGAAGTCAGGCAACTCGGGCAGTCGCGGCGGTTCGTCCGGCGATCCGTCGATCCTGACCGTCATGTAGATCTGGGTGCCCAGCGCAACCTGATTACGGTCGACCGTGACCTGGATTCCTCCGTCACTCTGCGCGCCCACAGCGGTCGCCCAGGGCAGGACGGCGACCGCGCAGCACAGCACGGTGGACCAGCCGCCAGCCACGGCACGCCTCGGCAGCCCGAACGGCCCGTTCCAGGACTCCATCGACTTACCAGTCCTTCGCCTGCCGGCTGGGGCGGCCACGCTGACCACGCCGCTTCGGGTCGAGGCGTCCCTCCTCCAGCGCCTGGAGGTAGCGCTCGGCCTCTTCCGGCGTCATGCCCTGCCGCGGTTCCTGCGGGCCGCTCTGGCCACCCTGGTCCGGGCGCTCGCCCTCGGGTGGCGAATCCTGGGCGTCGGAGTCCTCGGGATCCTGACCATCCTGCGACTCGGGGTCCTGCGACGGGTCCTGGCCGCCACGATCCTGCCGCTGGTCTTCGGGCTGCTCGCCCTCGTCCTGGCTCCGGTCCTCCGCCTGCTGCTCGGCGCCCTCCTGGCTCTGCTCCTCCTGATCCTGGTTCTGTTCGTTCTGGTCCTGGTTCTGCTGCTGTTGCTGCCGCTTCTTCAGCTCCTCACGCACGAACTCCAGATTGAACTTCGTGTCCAGGTCGTCCGGATTCACCTCCAGGGACGCCATGTAGAGGTCGATCGCCTCCCCCAGCCTGTCCTGACGGTAAGCGCTGTTGCCGAGGTTGTAGAGCGCCTCGGCCCGAAGCGCATCGTCGCCGGTGGCCGCGGCGCGGAAGAACTGGGCGTCGGCGGCATCGAAGTCGTTCAGCTTGTAGTGCGCCGCGCCGACGTTGAGACTCACTTCGGGATCGTCGGGCTGTCTGGTCTGCCGGTCAACGAAGCCTTCGAGAGCCCGGGCATAGGCGCCGGCGTCGAACGCCTCATAGGGCGAGGAGTACTCGGCCGCCGGCGAAGTCTCCGATGCGGCAGGGAGGGACTCCGGGGCTTGCGGCTGTGCTAGCGCCCCGTCGGGAAGCGAGAGGAGCCAGGCGAGACAAACGGCCGAGGCGACCGTCACTCTGCGGCGCCGCAATCGATCGCTGATCAGAGGCTCCAACATCAGAGCCGCCAAAGCCAAGACCAGCAGCCACTGGAAGCGTTCCTGCCAGCGCTGCCGACGGCTGGAACCGAGTTCCTGATCCTCCAATTGCGCCTTGATTCCCTGGGCGTAGATCTGCTCCAGATCCACATCTCCGGTCACCGAGCGGACGTACCGGCCGCCCGTGGTCAGGGCGATCCGCTGCAACGCCGCCTCGTCCAGCCGGCTGAGGATGATCTCGCCACGGCGGTCCGTCCGGAAACCGCCCCCCTCCCTGGGGATGGGCGCGCCCTCGTCGCGTCCGATGCCGATCGCGAACACCCGCACGCCGGCCGCGGCGGCAGTCTCGGCGACTTCCTGCGCCTCGCCCAGATGATCCTCGCCGTCGGTGATGAGAATCACCGCCCTCGACTGCCGCGATCCGACCGAGGCGACCCGCTCGAACGCCTCGAGCGATACCCGAAGCGCATCACCGATCGCAGTGCCCTTGGTCGGAATCAGATCCGGCTCCATCGCCTCCAGGAAGAGTGCCGCCGCCGAGTAGTCGAGCGTCAGCGGCAGTTCCAGGAAGGCAGCGCCGGCGAAGGCCACCAGCGCGATGCGGTCGCCCTCCAGGCGTCCGAGGAGGTCGGCAATCTCGCGTTTGGCGCGCTCCAGACGGCTGAGTTCGCCGCCCGCCTCCGCGTCACGCACCAGCATGGAATCCGAGACGTCGAGAGCCACCACGATGTCGACGCCCTCGCGGTGGACCTCCTCCCAGACGAAGCCCCAACGGGGCTGAGAGAGCGACGCCACCAGGGCGAGGAGCGCCACGAGCACGAGCACAGCCTTGAGCCGCCGTCGCGGCCGGCTGACTCCGGCGACCAGCGCCGGCAACATCTCGGGCGACGCGAAGCGCCCGAGCAGGCGGCTCCGGGTGCGGAATGCGTAGATGTAGAAGAGCAGCAGTCCGGGCCCCAGCCACAGCAGCCAGAGCGCATCCGGGCGGCCGGTGCGGACCTCGCAACCGACCACGAGGAACGCGACCGGTAGGAGCGCCAGGAGCGCCCGCCAACTTCGCCCGCCGCAGCTCGGGGCCGGATTCGACCTTGTCGGCTCACCCCTCACGGCAGCTTCCTCAGGCGGGTGTCGAGCAGCACGACCTCGAGCAGGAGCAGGAACACCGCCGGCGTCACCAGCCAGGCAAAGCGCTCCTCGTACTCCATGAACGACTCCTGGGTGATCTCGGTCTTCTCGAGCTCGTCGATCCGCTCGTAGATCGTTTCCAGGCCGGCGACGTCCTCGGCCCGGAAGTACGCGCCCCCGGTAACGGTCGCCATCTGCCGGAGAGTGTCCTCGTCGATCTCGACGTCCTCGTAGACGACGCGCGGGCCGAACCGCGTCTCGACCACGATCGGCGCCTGTCCGCGGGTTCCGACGCCGATCGTGTAGAGCTTGACGCCAAGCGCGGCGGCGGCCTCCGCCGCTCGCAGCGGCGTCAGGGCTCCGGCGTTGCTGCGACCGTCCGTCAACAGAACCGCGACCTTCGACTCGGCCTCGGTGTTCCGGAGGCGCTTGGTCGCCACGCCCACCGCCGATCCGATCGCTGTCGCATCGCCCGCCATGCCGATCTCGAGCTGCTCGAGGAAGGTCGCGGCGATGCCGTGATCCAGCGTCAAGGGACACTGGGTGAAGGCCTCCGCACCGAACACGACGAGGCCGATGCGGTCGTTCGGTCTGGCCGCGATGAACGTCTCGACGACGTCCTTGGCCACTTCCAGGCGGTCTCTTCGGCGACTCAGCGAGCGCTCGTGGGCATCGAGGTCGAGCGCCCTCATCGACCCCGAAGTGTCGATCACGAGGACGATGTCGATCCCCTCCGTGCTCACCTCCGTGAGCGCACGGCCCGTCTGGGGGCGCATCACGGCGAGCAGCACCAGGGCGACGACGACCAGACGCAGTGCCGACACCAGGCGCCGCGCAGTCGGTGCACTCGAACGCGCCGACTGACGCGCATGAACGAGAGACGAGTAGGACACGGCCGCTCTGCCCGGGGCCTTCCCTCGCACCGAGAAAGGCCGGCGCACCCCCAGGTGACGCCAGCGTGGACGAAGCCACCAAAGGAGTGCCCAGATCACGTAGAGCGGCAAGAGCACCCAGAGCCAGCGGGCATCGGCGAGGAGCAGTTGCTCGTTCATGCCGCCTTTCCCCTGTGGTCGGGCGCCGCCGCCCGTTCCTCTCCGCTACCAGGATCCTCGTCCCCATCGTCGATGGACGGGCGGGTGGCCCGCACGAAGCCGAGAGCCTGCTCATAGGTACGGTCGATCTCCTCGGGACCGGGGAGATGAGCCGCGAACTTGACCTGGTCCGTCGCCAGGAGGAATCGCTCCAGGCGCCGCGCCTGGACGGGATCGAGCCGAATCGCGATGGGTGCGGGCTCGCCCAATCGACTCAGGATCTCTTCCGTCGTCAAATCGGTCGCATTCAGATCGAAGCGGCCTTCGATGTAGGCACGCAAGACCGCAGAAACAGCGAAGTAGTAGCGGCGCAGTTCCCGCAGGTTCGAGAAGTCGGTACGCCGCAGCCGCTCCAGCTCCTGGATCGCCAACTCGTAGGGTGGAACCGGGGGCGTTTCGGGAGAAGCGTCGCCACGCTTCCGACGCCGGTGCCACCACCATGCCGTTGCCGCCAGTGCGAGAACCGCTGAGGCGATCCCCAGCCACAGCAGCCAGGGCCGGCCGGCCTCGACCCTCCGGAGTGGCTTGATGTCGCGGATGTCCGTCACTTCGGTGCCGTCCGCCGGCAACACCGATTCGACTTCGACCGGGATCTCCGGCGTCGCGAGTTCGCCCGCGTCACCGGCGGCTCCGCCATACGTGGCGGAGAGCGCCGGCAGCACATAGGAACCGACCAGGTCGGCCCGGAGCCTGAACCAGCGACGCTCGACGATCCGGCCCGAAGCGAGGGTCTCCGGCGGATCCTGGCCGAGATCGACGATGCGGAAACCCACGATTCCCGTTCCGGGATCGACCAGCTCGACGCTCACATCCGGCTCGCGCTCGACTTCCACCTCGTACGTGATCAGGTCACCCGTCGTCGCGGTCGCCTGGTCAACCGCCGCCCGCAGCTCGGCGGGCGGCTTCGGCGACGTGGCCACGTCCGCCCGATCATCGGCCGCCCCGCACGCGAGCGCGAGAGGCAGAACGAGCACGGCCAAGGAACAGGAGCGCACGTCTACACCCGCACCGTTCGCTCACGAGCCCGCAAGTAACGAACGATCGGCTCGATCCAAGGACGATCGGCCCAGACCTGGATCTCGCCGACGCCCGCCTGGCGAAACTGCTCCGAGCGCCGCGCCAGATCCTCCTTCGCCAATCGCACGAAGCTCTCCGCGACTCGCCGGCTCGCCGTGTCGACGACGATCGTCTGCCCGGTCTCGGCGTCCTCGAGTTCGATCAGACCCATCCGCGGCAATCGGACCTCCCGCTGGTCGAGCACGCGGATCGCGGTCAGGTCGTGGCGGCGAGCCGCCACGCGCAGGCGCTCGGAGAAACCCTCATCCAGGAAGTCCGAAATGACGAAGCCCACCGACCGTCGCGGCACCACGCGGCCCAGGTAGTCGAGGGCGCCGTCTAGATCGGTGCCGCGTCCGGTGGGTCGAAAGCTCAGGACCTCGCGGATCACCCGCCAGACGTGGGAGCGCCCCTTCTTGGGCGGGATGAAGTGCTCGATCCGGTCCGAGAAGATGATCATGCCGACCCGGTCGTTGTTCTGGATCGCCAGGTAGGCGAGCACGGCGGCAACCTCGGCGACGACCTCCCGCTTCTGCTTCTCGGCGGTGCCGAAGGCGCCCGAAGAACTGACGTCGACGATCAGCATGACCGTCAGTTCGCGCTCTTCGCGGTGCTCCTTCACGAACGGACTCGACATCCGGGCCGTCACGTTCCAGTCGATGTGGCGGATGTCGTCCCCCGGTGCGTACTCCCTTACCTGTTCGAACTCCATGCCCCGGCCCTTGAAGGCGCTGTGGTACTCACCCGCCAGGGCGTCCGTCACGAGGCGCTGCGTACGGAGCTGGATCGTCTTGATCCGCGCCAGCAGCTCAGGCGAGAGGGTCGCCTCCTTGCGTTTCCGCTCCTCGGTCTCGTGACGCCGGAAGAACCACATCGATCGCGCTCCAGAGCGACCTCAGGGAACGTCGACAGTGCCCATGATCTCCTGGATCAGATCGTCCGAGCTGAGGTCCCGCGCCTCCGCCTCGTACGAGACCAGCACCCGGTGCCGGAGAACGTCCGGACCGACCGTCTTGACGTCCTGGGGCGTCACGTAGGCCCGGCCGGACATCAGCGCCTGCACGCGGGCCGCGGCGGCGAGGAAGATCGTGGCGCGAGGCGACGCCCCGTACTCGATCAGCGGCTCCAGGCGTTCCAGCGCCACTTCCGCCGGCTCCCTGGTCGCGAACACGAGGTCGACGATGTACTCCTCGACCTTGGGGTCCAGGTAGATCGAGTCGGCCACGCCGCGCGCGCGGCGGATGTCGTCCGGTCTCACGACCGCCTCGACGGTGGGCCGCTCGCGCCGGGCCATCCGGCGCATGATCTCCCGCTCTTCCTCCCGGTTCGGGTAGTCCACGCGCAGCTTGAGCATGAACCGGTCGACCTGGGCTTCCGGCAGCGGGTAGGTGCCCTCCTGTTCGATCGGATTCTGGGTCGCAAGGACCAGGAACGGATCGGGCAGATCGAAGGTCTCATCGCCCAGAGTGACCTGCCGTTCCTGCATCGCCTCGAGCAGCGCGCTCTGGACCTTGGCGGGGGCCCGGTTGATCTCGTCCGCGAGCAGGAGGTTCGTGAAGATCGGCCCCTGCTTGACCTGGAAGTCGTGCTGATCCACACGGTAGATCTGCGTGCCGAGGAGATCGGCCGGCAGCAGATCGGGCGTGAACTGAATGCGCGAGAAGCCCGTCTCGACCGCCTGGGAGAGCGTCTTGATCGCGGTCGTCTTGGCCAGGCCCGGAATGCCCTCGATCAGGACGTGTCCGTCCGCGATCAGGGCCATCAGCAGGCGGTCGATCATGTAGGTCTGGCCGACGATCACCTTGCCCACCTCCGCGCGAACCCGCTGCAACAGGTCGGCCTGGCTCGCGATCTCGACCCGAAGCTCCTCGCTGACGCCGGGTCCCAGGGGTGGGGCAACGGGCGGCGCCACCCGGGGCGCCGCAGGCGGGTCGGAGGGGACGGTCTCGCTGGTATCCACGGTCATCTCGGTCGGATCCCTAACGGTCATTCAAACCCGTCGCTCGCCCCGGTTCTTCCCGAGCCGGCGCAGACTCCAAAACTCTATCCGAGCCGCCTGCTACAGGGCGACAGACGGGCGCGGTCGGGGGCCTCCGCGGCGTCGTCAAATGCCGGACATCTGACCGCCGTCCGTCGTCGACGCATCCAGGTGGTCGCAGCAGTTGATTCGGGTCGCCCGCCACGGCGCCCGACTCTCCACGTGAGTGACCGAAGTGTTGCCCCAACGATCAGGCTGCTCCAGGTCGTCGCCAAGACGCAGGTGAAAGAGCGCAAGAGAGTGGCAGACGAGACCGTGGGTCACGAAGACGCTGTCACCGGCGGTCTCCAGGGCCAACTCGCGAATCCTGGTCCAGGCCCGGTCGACACGCCGGTGAAACGACAGCCAGTCCTCCCCCGCCGGAGGTTCGTAGCCGGGTTCCATGATGTCGAAACCGATCTCCGCATAGGCGCGACCTCGCAGATCGCCGAAGTTACGTTCGGCCAGCAGCGGCTCGATGACGAGCGGCAGCCCGAGTGTCTCCGCCACCGGCTCGGCGGTCATCTCCGCCCGACGAAGGTCGCTGGCGACGACGGATCCGATCGGCCGCTCCCGATGGTGCTTCGCCAACCGGGCGGCCAGCCGCTCGGCCTGCGCCATCCCACGCTCGTTGAGCGGCGTTTCCGGTACCTGGACGATCCGGGCGGCGTTCGCGGCGGTCTCGCCGTGGCGCACGATCAGGAGCACGGGCGGCAGGGTATCAACGCGCCGATAGCTAGGATCGGAGCAGCCGCCATGCCGCCGCAGCTCTCGATCGTCGCCCCGGTCTTCAACGAAGCGGGCAACCTGAAACGTCTCGCGGCCGAAACCGCCGACGCGATGTCCGCAGCCGGAATCCACTACGAGTTGATCCTGGTCGACGACGTGAGCACGGACGGCAGCCGCGAGGAACTCGTCGCCCTGGCGAAGGACGACGTCAGGTTGCGGGTTCTCGGACTGGAGCGACACGCCGGTCAGTCCGCGGCCCTGCTCGCCGGAATTCGCGCCTCGCGAGCGCCACTGATCGTGACGATGGACGCCGATCTCCAGAACGACCCCGCCGACATCCCGGCCATCGTCGCCCTGCTCGACGACCACGACGTCGTCTCCGGCATACGAACGAGACGCAAGGACCCGCTCCTGAGGCGGCTTGCCAGCCGGGTGTCGAACCGGGTCCGGCGAGTCGTTCTCAGCGACCCATGTACCGACATCGGCTGCGCACTCAAGGGCTATCGCGCCGCCACTCTCGAAGACCTGCCCCCCTTCGACGGGCTTCACCGCTTTCTGCCCTTGTTGGCCTTGCGGCACGGCCGCAACTACGCTGAGATCCCGGTCGGACACCGTGCGCGCACGAAGGGTGCGAGCAAGTACAACATCCGGGGCCGCTTCCTGCGCGGAGTTCTGGATCTGTTCGGCGTCTCCTGGTA
>JAPOVF010000278.1:320-37903 GCA_026708285.1 Acidobacteriota bacterium | reverse complement strand
GATCGGCACGAAGAAACCGCGGGCCCGAAAGTGCGGATCGTCCAGCACCTCCAGCCCGTCGAGCACCGGGCCGATCGGAACCCGTACCCGCTCGCCCAGCTCGATGACCTCGGCCGCGGTGTGGGCCATCATCCACGGATCGATCGCCCGATCGAACTCCTCGCGGTGTTCGGCGCGGTCGGCATCCTCATCGAAGCGCGGGTCCTCCAGAACGTGAGCCAGATCGGCCGCATCGAGGAACGGCTGAAGCATCTCCCGGCTCGGCATCGAGAGAGCCACGTAGCCGTCCTTGCAGCGGTGGACGCCGACCGGATGCCACGGACCGCCCTGGGAGTTGCCGACCCGGCCGAGGATGTATCCGGCCTGGGTCCACATCACGGTCGTGTACTGGTGCAGAGCGGCCAGGGCCTCGACGTGGGATACATCGATGGTTTGACCTCGTTCGATCGCTGGCCGTGCGAGGAGCGCGGCCAGACCGCCGATCACCGCGTGGGCGCCGGCCTGGCAGGCCGGGTGCAGTCCCGGCCGCGCGATGGGTTCCCGGTCCGGAGCGCCGTTGAGGTAGAGATGGCCGGACCAGGCGTCGTCCGTGAAGCCGTTCGAACGCGGTGGGCGATCTTCACCCCAAGCCCCCTCTACGCCCGCGCCCCGACCGAACGGCGAAATCCGCAGCAGCACGGCGTGCGGCGCATCGGTCTCGTGGATCAACGGCTCTAGCGGCCCCGGCGCGGCACTCTCGATCACGACCTCGGCACGACGACGTTCGACCAACTCGAGGATCTGCGCTCGCCCACCGTCTTCGCTCGACCGCAGCCGCGCAGCACGCTTGCCGACATTCAGGTACGCGAATTCCGCTCCTGTGCCACGCCAGCGCTCACCGACAGCCCGCCAAGGATCACCATCCGGCGGCTCAAGTCGCAGCACGTCGGCGCCGCAAACGGCAAGCAGCCGTCCCGCATAAGCACCCGCCGGCGAACCGGCGACTTCGATCACGCGCAGGTTGGAGCAGGGCGGATCCGCCACGAATCGGCACGGTAGCAGCCACCAGCTAGAGTGCGACAACCACCGTGGCGCACACCAACGAGATCAAGCCACCCGGCTTCGCCGCGTCGATTGCCGTCACTCTCACCGCATTCGGGCTACTCCTGTCGGCTTCCGCGTGCGAGCGCATCGACCACAGTGGCCCTCGGGATCCCGAGGAGTTCTGGTCCCCACTCCGGAACCCAGGTCCGGACTGGGAAGCCGTACAGAACTACATCGATGAGGCCGAAGACTCCAGCATCTACCATGCCGCAGCCGCAGCGAGGGCGATCCTCGAACGGGACGGCAAGCACGAGAAGACCGTCGAGGCCGCGGAATTCCTCGCCAATCTGACTCGTTTCAGGCTCCACAACCCCGGCCTGCCGGGAATCGACAAGCAAGTCTACGAGGGTGCGAAGGGCCTTCTCATCCACGCTCCCGACTACCAGGAATGGCCACAGGTGCTGCTTCAAGCACACCGCCTCGGTGAGGTCATGATGGTCATGGGCTCTGCTCGGCCCGCTACTGATGAGTTCCTTCGAAAGGCGGCTTCCGAGGCCGACGATCCTCTGCTCCGATCCGCCGCGCGCTACTTCCTCGCGGCTGGACTGATGCGGTCCACGGACGACCTCTCGCTGTCGCCGGAACAGCGCGACGACCGGCGCCGTCAGGCCCTCAAGACGGCCACCGGACTGATGCGGGGAGTGGAACAAGAAGAACTCCTCGTACCGGCATTCGGCGGCTCGGCAACCAGGACGTTCGAGATTGCCGAAGCGGACCTCGTCCACCGGATACACCACGCGACCGTGGGTGGCACACTGCCCGACCTGACCGGTACCCGCTTTGATGGCGTCGAGGAGGCCCTCGACGACTACCTCGGACGGGTGCTGCTCCTCGACTTCTGGGCCACCTGGTGCGGGCCCTGCGTGGCAGCCCTGCCCGAGCTGCGCGAGCTAGTCGACCGGTTGCCGTCCGATCGGTTCGCTCTCCTTGCGATCAGCGTCGATGCCGATCTCCGAACAGCCACCACGTTCTTCGGCGAGGACCACGTCGTCCAACTCCTCGACGAGAAGCCCGTACCCTGGGCGAACTGGCATGTCGGCGTAGGAAGCGCCGTGCAATGGCAACTCGACGTCGAGACGTTCCCCACGTACCTGCTCGCCGACCACCGAGGCCGGATTCTCGCCAGAACGCACGAACTGTCTGACGAACTTGTGTCCTTGATTGAAGCGGCCGTCGCCGACGCCTCGGAAAGCTGATCGACGCAACTCACGGGGCGCCACCGGCGGCAGCGCCTGTGGGACGAACGTGGACGCCCGATCGGCGATAATCCACCGTGGCCGCCAACATCCTTGAGAGGATCGATCAGCTCAAGTCGGAACTCGACACGCTCCGGCCGCTGCCGCCTGATGTCGTCGGGCAGGTCGGTCAGAAGCTACGTCTGGAGTGGAACTATCACTCCAACGCCGTCGAAGGGAACTCGCTGACGCTGGGCGAGACGAGGAGCCTGATCCTCCACGGCATCACCGCTCACGGCAAGCCGATGCGGGACCACCTGGACATCCAGGGTCACGACGACGCCGTCAAGGCGGTCGAAGAGGCGGCGCAGAACGAGGAGGCCCTGAACGAGGTCTTCATCCGAAATCTGCACCGGGTGCTCTTGAGAGAGCCGTACGACATGGACGCAAGGGCACCGGGCGGCCGCATCGTCAAGCGCCGGATCTCGATCGGCAGCTACAAGACGGCGCCGAACAACGTCCTGACCACCACCGGCGAGGTCCACTACTTCACGGCGCCCGAAGTCGTGAAGCCCGAGATGACCGACCTGCTCGACTGGTACCACGACGGCGAACAGAGGGGCGAACACCCGATCGTGCTGGCGGCGGTCCTTCACTATCGCTTCGTCGCGATCCACCCCTTCGACGACGGCAACGGTCGCATGGCCCGCCTGCTGATGAATCTGATTCTCAGCCGGCACGGTTTTGCGGTGGCCATGATCCGCGCAGAGGACCGGGGCCTATACATCGACATCCTGGAGCGAGGGCAGCGAACCGGGCGTTCGCCGGTCGCCGGGGACCTGAGGGAGTTCATCGAGTTCGTCGCCTCCTGTTGCGAAAGCAGCTTGAGACTCCACCTGAGGGCCGCGCGGGGAGAGTCCATCGACGAGCCGGGAGATGTCCGGGGCGAGATCGACCTGTTCAAGAAGTCGCTCGGCGAACCGCCAGACCAGCCGTGAAGGACGCGCTGTAGCCGACCCGCGACCGTTGTCGTCGCCGGCGCTCGGCGTATGCTCACGCGCCGAACCCGAACCCAGGTGGCGCGGCTCGCGCTACCGGCGAACCACTCTGTGCGGCAGTCATCGGACGCACGGATGGCACACAGGAGACTCCGCCCATGCCCATTCTCGACTTCACTCTCACCGGCCAGATCGCCCTCGTAACCGGCGCCTCTCGCGGCATCGGAGAAGCCATCGCGCGCGGCTTCGCCGAGCAGGGCGCGACCGTGGTCCTCGCGTCGCGGAAGCAGGAAGGGCTCGACCAGGTCGCCGAGGCGATCGAGGCCGACGGTGGCAAGGCGGTGCCGATCGCCTGCCATGCGGGCAACGTGGAGCAGATCGCGGGCCTGTTCGAACGCATCGAGAGCGAGTTCGGGCGGCTCGACATCCTGGTCAGGACGTACACTTTCGCCGTCATCCTCGGCGCGCGTGGTCCGACCGCCATACGCCGTAAGCCCTTGCGGTGCAGACGGATGGGGCGGGTGGAAGATGATTTGGTGACTTACGGTGGGGTGGGTACTACCGGTCTGAAACGTCCACTATCACGGCCCATTCCGCAGATTTCCCGTTTTTCCAACGCTGTTTGCGCCCATCCTGAGCTTCCTGATACCCTGCCGTAGTCACGCGCGAGTGGCCCGCTTCGTCGGGTCGCTGGTCGAATACAAGAGCCGTGTAGACGGGAGCGTATCCCGCCCATGAAGGCGAATAGACCGGACCCTGAGCCACTCGCGCCAGCGTGACAACGGCCCGGCATTCTTCCCTGCCGCGCCAACAGAGAAAGGCCGCAGCCTCCGCCTTGTCCGTGGTACGCTGGCGACGCTACAGCCAGCACCCAGGGAAGGAGGCTCCCATTGCGGAAGCCGATGATTTCTGGCGGGGGCGTGGAGACGCGCCTTCATGCCAACGAGGCTGGCTGTAGCAAGCCCGGCGCGGCTCCAGCCCCCGCCAACTCCGTACTCTATCCAACTGGCTGGATACTCAGCTTCCTGCTGCTCACCGGATGCGTGAGCCTGTCCACGCCCGCCGCGGTTTCGATCGCGCCCGTACCGCCTACAGACCTCGTTCTGAGTTCGATGCGGACGCTGACCTGCGATCAACTGGTCGAGTCCACGCTGTCCATGCAGGATGAACTCGACGAACTCATGGACCTCCAGCAAGCGGCCCGTTGGTCTGCCCGCGACACGAACAACTACGAACACCGGATAGCTCGCGCCAAGGGCTACGTCGCCGCGCTCAACGCCGAAGCCGGTCGGCGCTGCGTCGCGTCGTGACACCCGAAGAGACGGGCGAACACCTACAGCGTCACTGCATCGACTTCCGGCCCGACGACGTGATCGTCTCCATCGACGAACACGGGGACATCATCTGCGCCCCTGTGTTCTCCACCTACCCTCCGGCCATGCTGACACTCAGACTCGACCGGGACATCGCCGACGATCTGGCGATGGATCTACTTACGGCTCTTCTCGACCCGGAGCGGCTAGAATGAGAGCGATAGTTCTCGCCGAGGCTGTTCAGTAGGTGTGCTAGCGTTTCTGGCAGCTTAGCGCGGGGCCAGTCCCGATAGCGCGTCGTCAGGAGCGGATGGTGGTCAAGCATGCGGGAGCGGGTGACGGGACTCGAACCCGCGACCTCCGAACTGGTAAGGATGGCGCTCTACCATTGAGCTACACCCGCAACCAACATGGCTAGGGCCGCGCTTCTCGGCCCTAAGCCATCCTACCCACCGGCGGGGTGCGCGTCCTGTAGGCGTGGGTGATGGGGATGGCCTCTGACAGTCTGGTCAACAACGCCGCCACCAACCCGTACTTCGGGCCCGCGATCGACATGCCCGAGTGGGCCTTCGACAAGACCCTGGAAGTGAATCTCAAGGGCTACTTCGTCCACATCCAGCAGGCTGCCCGGTTGATGAAGCAACAGCGCTCGGGCAACATCATCAGCGTCGCCTCGATCGCCGGCCTGCGCCCCGGCCCGAACGAGCTGACCTACGCGCTGACCAAGGCGGCCGTCCTCAACATGACCCGCGGCTGGGCCAAGGAACTGGGTCAGTTCGGTATCCGGGTCAACGCGATCGCGCCCGGCGTGGTCGAGACGTACTTCGCCAGCGTCCTGGTCGACACGGAGGAGAAGCGGCAGGCGATCGCCAGCCGGACGCCGGTCGGTCGCCACGCCCAGCCGAACGAGATCGCCGGCGCCGCCGTGTTCCTGGCCTCGAAGATGGGCAGCTACGTGACTGGCGCGACGATCGTCATGGACGGCGGCTCGTCGGCCTGAACGGCCGACCTCAGAGTTCGGCGCGGCGACGGTCGTCCGCGTCGGCGACCGCTTCGAGCAGGTAGCCGAGCAGGTCGCCGTCGACGTAGTCGTTGTCGACCACGTTGACCAGGAAGTAGGTGTCGTGGATGCGCTGGAGCAGGCGGCGTGACTGGCTGTCCTCTTCGTACACCGCCGCCCAGGACGACAGCCACAGGTCGAAGGCCTCGTCCTTCCAGACCTCGAACGAGCGCGGATCGACGATCGTCGGCTGGCGGATCTCCTCACCCGGGAAGACGCCCCAGGTCACCGCATTGACCGTGTCGCAGTTGCTGTAAGACGTGCCGGACCGGTCGATCGCGTGGTACGTCACGCTCGGCTTGCCGTCCAGCGCCGCCAGCAGCGGCGGCACCTGCTCCGGCGACACGAAGAACTCCAGGTACGCCTTCTGGTACACGCGGCCTCCGGCGCCGCCCCAGCCGACCGCCGGATCGTCGGACGGAGCGCCGTTCACCCGCGGCTGCGAGTTGATCGTCAGCAGCCCCGCCAGATTCAACCGCACCAGCGCGTTGCGCAGCGGTTCGCTCTCCAGGTCCAGCGGCCAGTCGTACCAGGGGATCCCGTCGACATCGCCCCGGCAGAATCCCGCGAAGACCTCCCGTACCTCGTCGATCGAGCGCAGCTCACGGCCCCAACGCTCACGCGCGACATCGGCCTTGACCGGGCGAAACGCGAGATGGTGATCGCCGAGATCGCCAAACGCGGGAGAACCGGCATCGCCCCAGCGCCCGTTCGGGAACTCGTCCCAAGCTAACGTCCGGGCGAGGTAGCTCTTCGGCCGGTTGGCCCAGAAGATCGGACGCACGTCCTCCTTGGGGCGCGGAACGGCCGTCGCGCTCCGCCACGGCAGAACCCGCTCGACCCGCTCCGGCACGATGCCGAGCCGGTCCAGGATGACTTGCACCGATCGCTCCAGGTTCAGGGTGTAGAAGTGAAGACCGGGGGCGCCGCCGTCCAGCAGGCGGCGGCAGATGCCCGTCAGCAGATCCTGGCCGTACTCGCGGACCGAGGCGTCGTGGAACCGGCGCGCCTCGATCTCGTTGACGATCTCGGGCGGCGCGCTGGCGCCAAAGCCCGTGATGCGCTGAAAGGACTGGTAGCCGTTGACGGGCGCCAGTCCCGGAACGATCGGACAGTCGATGCCGCGTGCCCTGCAATCCTCCAGGAAGCGGAAGTACAGCTCCGGTTCGTAGAACATCTGCGTGATCACGAAGTCGGCGCCGGCCGCCACCTTGGCGGCCAGATGGTCGAGATCCCGCTCCCGGCTAGGGGCCTCCGGGTGGCCTTCCGGGTAGCCACCGACGCAGATCCCGAAGTGATCTCCATGCTCTTCACGGATGAAGCGCACGAGGTCCGAAGCGTACGAAAAGCCGTCGGCGATCGGCGACCAGGCACCACGGCCGCGGGGCGGATCGCCCCGCAGCGCGAGGATGTTGCCGATGCCGCGGGCGCGGCAGTCGTCCAGCACCGCCGCGATCCGGCGCCGCGGCATGTTGGTGCAGGTCAGGTGCATCATCGTTTCGAGGCCGAGCACGTTCTCGATCGTGTTCGCCAGCTCGAATGTCAGTTCCGCCGTGCTGCCGCCGGCACCCCAGGTGACGTCGACGAACGCCGGCTCCAGCCGCCCCATGCGCTCGATGCGCGCGTAGAGGTTCTCGATCCCGGCTTCCGTCTTCGGCGGGAAGTACTCGAAGGAGTAGAACGGCCTTCCTTCCGAGATCGTGGAGTGGAGCTTGTCGATCAGTTTCACGGCGAAGCGGATCCTACGCCGACTCGCTAGCCACCCGCTCCGCCTGACGCACGAGACCGGGAGCCCGGAGCCGCTCCTCCATGGCCGCCAACCCCGGTTCGGCGCCCCGCCATCGGAGCTCGTCCACCGACCCGCTCACCGGGGCGTCACGGACCAGCGTGGCAAGTTCGCGGAAGAGCTCCGCCGCCTCCCGTTCCTCCCGCAGAGTGGCGGCCAGCCGGTCCCGTCCCCGCACCTTGACCGCCCACTTCCAGGGCTCGTTCGGTATCTCCTCCAGGTGGACATAGTGCGCCAGCACGGTCGCCGCCGACTTGGCGCCCCAGCCTCGCAGTCCCGGAAAACCGTCGGCGCTGTCACCGACCAGGGCGAGGTAGTCCGGGATCGACTCCGGCTCGACACCGAACTTCTCCCGGATACCGTCGGCGTCCCAGCGCAGGCCGCGGCGACGGTCGACCTGCACCACCCGGCCGCCACGGCCGGAGTCCACGCATTGCGCCAGATCCTTGTCGGGCGTGCAGATGCGGACCTCGACCACCCGCTCGGCGGCGGCAGCCATCGCGGCGCCGCTGGCCAACCCGTCGTCCGCTTCGTGCTCCACCATTGGCCAGACGGTGACCCCGAGCGCGTCCAGCGCCTCCTCGAGCAGCGGGAACTGGGCCAGAAGCTCCGGGTCGATCCCCTCGCCGGTCTTGTAGCCGGGCCAGAGGTCGTTGCGAAACGACTCGATCACGTGGTCCGTTGCCACGGCGACGTGGGTCGCTCCGTCGCGAAACATGCCGAGCACCGAGAACACGACGCCGCGCACCGCACCGACCTCGAGCCCATCGTCGTTCCGGTAGCTCGGCGCGCCGAAGTGATGGCGAAAGAGCTCGTAGGTGCCGTCGATCAGGTGGACATACATGAGCGCGCCGCCGCCGGCAAGCTACCATCAGCCGCCATGGCCGCTACCTCTCCCCTGCTCGTGCTCGCCTTCGCGGTGAGCGCGGCGGTGCCGGCGACGGCCGCGAACCTGCCCGGCGACCCTCTCACCGGCTCCGGGGACGTGGCGCGGACCCTGTTGCCGGCGGCGCAACTGCAGGCAGGTGAGCTTCCATCGCCGATCGACAACGCGGCCTTCGCGCTGCCCGAGAACGCCGCATCTCCACGCCACGAGATGCGCGGGACCCTGCAGTTGTTCGGCGGCGGCCCGTCTTCGTGGACCGTCCACCACGACTTCCACTCGCGAGCCCAGGAGCCGCCGATCGTCGCCGCGCTGCGCCGCGTTCCGCGGCTCGACATCGTCCTCACCCAGAGCGGCTCCCGCCTGATCCCGGCGAACCGCGCGCTCCGCTTTACCGGTGACGCCTACTGGAACGCGATCGTCGGCGCCGGACGCATCTGGAGCGAGCGCGGAGACGGCGGCAGCAGCCGGGCGTCGCTGCCGATCACGCTGGTCGAGCGCAATCAGAACTGCGCGTACCACGGTGTCGTGACCTTTCTTTTCGACGGCAGCGGAACCTCGCCCGCCGCCTTCCAGGTGACGCAGGAGACGTGCAAGTACTTCAAGTTCGATCTGTGGGGCGCCGGCCCGTCACGCTACGCGGCCGGTGAAGCGCCGAACGCCCAAGCGGTCGCCGCCGCCTATGCGGCCGAACTCGGCGCCCGGTTACCCGTGCGACCGATCGACGAGATCCGAAACGACCACCCGCGCTCGCAGGTCTATCCGCAGTCGTTCGGCGCCGGCATGGACCGCGAGCACCTGACCGCCTACGGCGTCGCCTTCGGGGGTGTCCACTACGCGGGCCCCGTCCGCACGCGCCATGGCGACTACCCCTACCCGGACCAGATTCGCCTGCCCTCCTACTCGACCGCGAAGACCGCGTTTGCCGCGGTGGCCCTGATGCGGCTGGCACAGATTCACGGCGAAGATGTGGCGCAGTCGCTCCTCCGGGACTATCTGCCGAAGCCGCCGAAGAACGCGTGGCAGGACGTGACCTTCGAGCACGCCCTGGACATGGCCACGGGCCACTACTGGGATCCCGCCGACCAGGAGGACGAGAAGGACACGACGACCGAACTGAACTTCTTCGTCGTGGAGAACCAGAACCGCAGGCTCCGCGGCGCTCTGGCCTACGCCAGAAAGGAGCCACCCGGCCGCCGCTGGGTGTACCACACGACCGATACGTACCTGCTCACGTACGCGATGACCGAATACCTCGGCCGTCTGGTGGGCGCCACGAAGAAGGAGCCCGCCGACCTGCTGGCCTTCATCGCCGACGAGGTCTACCGGCCGCTGGGGCTGTCGGCGGGCGCGCTTCAGGCCGTGCGCACCGACAATCGGGCCGACGGCCGGCCCTTCGGCGGCTACGGCATGTTCTGGACGCCGGACGACATCCTCAAGATCGCCAACCTGCTGAACGCCAACCGCGGCCGGATCGGTGACCGGCAGTTGCTTCATCCCGACCTGCTTGCCGCGGCCATGCAGGAGGACCCCGACGACCGCGGTCTCGACGCCGTCCACCAGACCAAGCCGAACAAGTACAACAACTCCGTCTGGTCCCGGCAGATCCAGGTTCCGGACGGCGGCACCGGCACGAAGGAGATCTGGGTGCGTCAGATGCTCGGTTACGGTGGCATCGGCGTCCTGATGCTCCCCAACGGGGCGGTCTTCTACTACTTCGGAGACGATGACGACCACGAGTGGCTGCGCTCGGCACGGGAGGCGTACAAGCTGAGATGACGGATTCAGCGCGGGAAGAACTTGCGATGGAGGGACCGTTCAGCGGCTTCCGTGTGATCGAACTCGCCCAGGGCGTCGCGGGCCCCTACTGCGGCAAGCTGCTGGCCGATCTCGGCGCAGACGTGATCAAGGTCGAACCGCCGGCCGGTGACCGAACCCGCCGGCTGAACGGCACGGACCCCGCGAAAACCCTCGACCCGGAAGGCTCGCCGCTGTTCCTCTACTGCAACACGAGCAAGCGCGGCATCGTCCTCGACCTGGACGACGGCCGCGACCGGGAGACCTTCGCCGCGCTGCTGGGCGACGCCGCCGTCCTGATCGCCGACCGCGAGCCGCCGGTCGAAACGCCGGACGACTTGATCGTCGCCGCGGTCACACCGTACGGCCTCGAGGGCCCCAGGGCCGCCGCGCCCGCCGGGGAGCTGACGCTCGCCCACGGCGGCGGTCTCGTCAATCAGATGCCCGCCCGGTCACGCGACATCGACCGCGCCCCGGTCACCCTGGGCGGACAGCAGGCCGGTTACCACGGCGGCCTGGTCACGGCGCTCGCGGTCGCGGCACTGCTCTACGAGCGCCGCCGCGGCGCCGCCGGCGGCCGGGTCGACGTCTCGATCCAGGACGTGATGCTCAGCCTGGTCGCGCCGCTTCTCGCCAGCGCCCGCTACCACGAGACGACATGGTCGCGGGTGCCGGACCGCCCGCCCGCGATGGGTCGTCTCGAGACCAGCGACGGTTACGTGATCCTCAACGCCTTCGACGACCACCACTTCGCGCTCTTCCGCGAACTGATGGGCTCTCCCTCCTGGTGCGAGGGGGACGAGTGGCTGGACATGGCCTACCGCAGCCACCACATGATGGAGATCGCACCCCACGTCGATGCCTGGGCGCTCGATCAGAAACGCGACGATCTCTACCACCGCGCCGCGCAGCTCGGCATTCCGGTCGGTCCGATCCACGACGCCGCGGACGTCATGGCCTACCGGCAGTACGAGGCGCGTGACTACTTCACCGAGGTCGACCACCCCCGAACCGGAACGAAACGCTACGCCGGCTGGCCGTACCGGATGGGCGCCTCGAAGCCGCGCGTCTCTCGCCCGGCGCCGCTCCTGGGCCAGCACTCGGCGGAGATCCGGAGCGAACTGAACGGCGGCGCTCCTGCCGGGGCCGGAACTTCGGTCGCCTCGGCACACGCCGAGACAGCTGCCGCGCCATCGCCCCCTTCGCTGCCGCTCGAGGGCATCCGCGTCGCCGAGTTCGCCTGGGTCTGGGCCGGCCCCTACGCCGGCGTCCTGCTCTCGGCGCTAGGCGCCGACGTGATCAAGGTCGAGGGGCCCAGACGTCTCGATCTGACTCGCCGCTCCGTCGTCTGGCCGCGATCAAACGAAACGCCGCGGAAGATCGGCCCGGACGCCGGCATGGCGTTCAACACGATGAACCTGAACAAGCGCTCGCTGACGCTCGACCTCTCCCAGCGCGAAGGCCGCGAACTCGCCCTCCGCCTCGCCGCCGAGTGCGACGTGGTCTACGACAACATGCGCCCCGGGGCAATGGTCAAGCTCGGCCTCGACTACGAGAACCTCAGCCGGGCGAACCCCGAGCTGATCGTCGCTTCCTCGTCGGGCCGCGGCCACGGCGGCCCGGAAACCGAGTACCTGGGCTACGCGATGGTCCACCAGGGCGTTGCCGGCGGCGCGTACATCTCCGGCTACCCGGACGACCATCCGACCCACAGCGGCGGCGATGTCGACCTGATGAACGCGATCACGCTGGCATTCTCGATCGTCGCGGCGCTGCATCACCGCCGACAGACCGGCGAGGGCCAGTTCATCGACTACTCCCAGTGCGAGGGCGTCAGCTCGATTCTTGGTGAGGTGCTCCTGGAGTACGAGATGACCGGCAGGATTCCCGAGCGGGCCGGCAACGCGCACCGGACCTCCGCGCCGCACAGCGTCTATCGCTGCTGGGGCATCGACCGCTGGCTTGCCATCGAAGTGCATAGCGACGACGAGTTCCGCCGTCTGGCGGCGACGATGGGCCGACCGGAGCTGAAGGAGGACGACCGCTTCGCCACCGCCGCGGCCAGGAAGCGGAACGAAGCCGAACTCGACGAGATCGTCGGCGCCTGGACCCGGGAGCGGGACCGCGACTGGATGGCCCGGGAACTCTGCACCGCCGGGGTCGCCGCCGCGCCCTCGCGCGACGCCCGGGACCTCTACGCCGACTCCCACCTGCGCGCCCGCGGTTCCTTCGTCACCGTCGAGCACCCGGAATGGGGCGATCTGGAACTCGTCGGACCCCCGTTCCGCATCGAGGGCCGCGACCTCACACCACGCCGTGCTCCGCTTCTCGGCGAGCACACGGACGCGATCCTCGGCGACCTGCTCGGCCTGTCGAACGACGAACTCGCCGACTACCGTCGCCGCGGCATCGTCGGCTGATCGCTACACTCTGCGTCTCCATCCAATCCCGGTCCAACAAGGGAGGTCCGCTGTGACCCGACTCACCCGAACTCCACGCAGCGCCGCGATCGTCGCGGCGATCACCGCAGCCGTCCTGCTCGCCGCCACGCCGGTCCCCGCCCAGCAGGACGGCGACTCCGTGACCGTCGACATCATGAGCAGGTACCGGGTGGCGCCGAACATCACCTACCTCGTAGCCGACGGCTACGAGTCGAAACTCGACGTGATGGCGCCCCGGGGCGAGACGGCCGTCCCGACTCTGATCTACATCCACGGCGGCGGCTGGGTCGGCGGCACGAAGGAGAGCAACGTGCTGCGCACCCTCCCCTACCTCGAGATGGGCTGGGCGGTGGTCAACGTCGAGTACCGCCTTGGCCGCAACGCGCTCGCGCCCGGCGCCGTCGAGGACTGCCGCTGCGCGCTGCGCTGGGTGTACGAGAACGCCGAGGACTACAACATCGACACAAACCGCATCGTCGTGACGGGCGCTTCGGCCGGCGGCCACCTGTCGCTGACCACGGGCATGCTGCCGGCCTCCGCCGGTCTGGACCGGCTCTGCCCCGGCCGGGACGCCAGCCGCCCAGGCTGGGCCGCGGCGGACGAGTACGAGATGCCGGTCGCCGCGATCGTCAACTGGTTCGGCATCACGGACGTGGGCGACCTGCTCGACGGCGTGAACGCGAAGAGCTACGCGGTCGCCTGGATGGGTTCGCGGTCCGACCGCATGGAACTCGCCAAGCGCGTCTCGCCGATGACCTACGTCCGCGGTGGCCTGCCGCCGATCCTGACCATCCACGGCGACGTGGACAACATCGTCCCCTACCAGCACGCCCTGGACCTGCACGCGAAGCTCGACGAGGCCGGCGTTGCGAACAAGATCCACACCGTACCGGGCAAGGGACATGGCAACTTCAGCCCCGACGAGCAGCAGGAGATCTTCCGGGTCATCCGCGCCTTCCTCAACCAGCACGTGACCGCCGGGGGAGCCGCGAGCACCGGCGCCGAGTGACCATCGCCACCGGGCGCCGCGGCCCAGCGGCCGGCGCTCCCGACCTCTGCGCCCGCACCGCCATCGACCTCGCCGCGCTTCTCGCCCGCGGTGAGGCTTCCGCGGTCGAGGTGCTCGAGGCGCACCTGGGCTGGATCGACGAGCGCAACCCGGAACTCAACGCGATCTGCACGCTCGACCGCGACCACGCGTTCGAACAGGCGCGCGCCGCGGACGACCTGCGCCGCGGCGATCCGGAGGTCGCGGCCGCGAAACCCCTCCTCGGCCTGCCGACCGCCATCAAGGACCTGGTGCCGACGAAGGGCATCCGCACCACGTTCGGCTCGCCGGTCTTCGCGGACAACGTCCCCGACTTCGACGCCCTCCTCGTCGAACGGATCCGCGACGCCGGGGCCGTCGTCATCGGCAAGACGAACACGCCCGAATTCGGCGCCGGGTCGCAGACCTTCAACCCCGTGTTCGGCAAGACGAGGAATCCCTGGGATTCCAGCCGGACCTGCGGCGGTTCGAGTGGCGGTGCCGCTGCCGCGCTGGCGAGCTGCATGCTGCCCATCGCCGACGGCAGCGACCTCGGCGGCTCGCTCCGCAACCCGGCCAGCTTCTGCAGCGTCGTCGGCTTCCGGCCGACGCCCGGGCGCGTACCGCGAGTACCTCCAGAGCAGGGCTGGGACGATCTCGCCGTGCTCGGGCCGATGGGTCGCAACGTCGCCGACGCGGCGCTCCTGTTCTCGGTCATTGCCGGCCCGGACGCGCGGGATCCCATCTCGCTGCCTTCGTCAGCCACGCCCTTCCACCCGGTCGAACCTGCCGATCTCCGCGGCCTCCGCCTCGCCTGGACCCCCAACCTCGGCCGCTACGCGGTCGAACGCGAGGTCGTCGAGGTCTGTGAAGCGGCCCTGCCGGTGTTCCGGAACCTGGGCGCCGAGGTTGAGAAAGCCGCACCCGACCTATCCGGCGCCGGCCACATCTTCCGCACGCTGCGCGCCAACCTGTTCGCCGACAAGCTGGCGCCGCTCTTCCCGCGACACCGGGACCAGATGAAGGACGCCGTGATCGAGGAGATCGAACGCGGCCTGGCGCTCACTGGTGCGGACGTCGCCAAGGCCCAAGCCGAACGCACCCGCCTCCACTGCCGGGTTGTCTCCTTCTTCGAGCGCTATGACGCACTCATTCTGCCGGCGGTCCAGGTCCTCCCCTTCGACGTCGACCAGCCCTACCCGACCGAGATCGAGGGGCAGACCATGTCGACCTACACCGACTGGATGGCCTCCTGCTACTCGATCACCGTCACCGGCTGCCCGGCCATCTCGGTCCCTTGCGGCGTCGGTCCCACGGGCCTGCCGGTCGGCCTGCAAATCGCCACTCCCCGCGGCACCGACCGCCAGACCCTGGCCATCGCTCGGGCATTCGAGGCAGTAGCTCCCTGCGGCGCAAGCTCCTAGACTGACGAAGTGACCCGCTCAAGCCTCCGGTTCCGAGAACGAACGCCCCGATGGCTGCCGGCGATCTTCCTGGTCGGTTCTGTCGTCCCCGGTCTGTTCGCCCAACCAGCCAACGATCCGCCACCCACGATCACCGGTACGGTCGTCGACGAACGCGGTGCGCCCGCCGCCGACATCGAGGTGGTTCTACGACCCTTTCCGAGCGCATTCGAAGCGGATCTGTACGTTCTCGGCCAGTCGGACACGCTTGCCGAGGCCGTTGACCAGGTCCGCTCCGACGTCGATGGGGGCTTCTCCCTGTCGGCGCCTGCAGCCGGCCCCTATCTCCTGGAGTTCCGGCGCTCGACGCCCGCGAACGAGCGCGGCGACGCCATGCCGCTCGTCCAGGGAATCCTCGTACCGCTCAAGGGGTCTCGGGTCGCGGAGACCGTTGACGTGCCCGAACGCCATCCCGTTGCCGTTCGGGTGCTGGATACCGACGATGAGCCGATCGCGGGCGCCCTGGTTGTTGCCAACCCGTCCGTTCTGGCCTCGCCTCGCACCTCCGCTGCCTTGACCCGTATGGCCCGCGCCATGAGCACGGGGAACTTCTCGCTACCGGCGGCGCAGCAGGTCTTCCCCGCCTACCACCCCTCCGCCTCTCGCACCGATGCCGAGGGGATCGCGAGCATCGCGATGCCGACCGCGGACGCCACCGTCCTCGTCTCGGCGGCGGGCTTCGTTCTCGGCAAGGGAAGGACCAGATCCGGCCGCGTCGCGTTGCGCCTGGAAGAAGATCCCGGAGTCCGACTGCGCGTGCGTGGTTCAACCGGCGCACCGGTGTCCGGTGCGGTGATCCGCACGGCCAGTGCCCGCGACCGGATCATGAACGCCGGCACGTCCGCCGCCCTGAGGACCCTCACCACACCCGGCGCTTTGGGCGGCTCCGACACACCTCTGGCGATCACCGACGAGAACGGAGAGGCAGTGCTCGGCCGGATGCCCGGCGCGGAGACCGCTCTGGAAGTCGAGGCAGCGGACGGTGCTTTCTCGCAGGTCTCCCTGCCGGCCGCGGATCCTGCTGAATCGCAGGAACGTCAGCGGATCATCGACGTGCGGCTCGATGCCCCGTTCCGGATTCCAGGCCGGATCGTCGATGCGGAGTCCGGCCTGCCAATCGACCGCGCGGCAATCTGGGTCCAGTCGTTCCCCGGTCACCACGCGTTCAGCGGCCCCACCGGCGCGTTCGACCTGAACACCCGACCCTTTCCCGGAGGAATGCGTCTGCAGGCGGTGGCGGCCGGCTTTCTTCCCGAAGGAATCGACATCGGCGCTGCGGACCTGTCCAGCGGGGAGGAAGTACGGATCGGATTGACGCCTTCAGCGCTCATTCGGGGTCTGATCACGAACGACGCAGGTCAACCCGTTGCCGGCGCAAGCATCCGAGCCGAACCGCGCGGCGCCGGAGTCCCGCCCAGCTTCTCGTTCGAATCCGGTCCGGCCACTTCAGGCTCAGACGGTTCCTTCCGCGTGGAGGAGGCCTCGTACGGACATACCTACCGCCTGACCGCACAAGCGGCGGGCTACGCCACTTCTGCCCTCGACCTGCCGCCTCTTGAACGAGGCAAGCCCGTCGAACCCGTTCATCTCGTTCTGAGCGAAGGTCGTCGCGTCCTCGGCTCAGTCGTCGATATGGACGGAAACCCGGTGGCGGGGGCTCAGGTCTCGCTTCTCTGGCCTCTCGACACATCCGACTTCCGCTCGATGCTCGAAGCCCCGGCCGCTGCCGCCGCGACCGACGGTGGGGGCGCGTTCGCACTCCCCAGCACCGGACCAGGTGAGTACGAGGTTCGGGTCAGCCACGCCGACTACGCCGACCGGCCGCTCTCCCGGGTCGAAGTGCCGGCCGGAGAGTCGGACTTCGATCTCGGCGATCTCACGCTGGTAGCCGGCGGAACGATCCACGGCATCGTGACCGGAGCCGACGGGGAGCCGGTTGCTCGCGCGACGATTCAGGCCCGCGAGAGGAATCGGGTCCGCTCAGCGACCAGGACCGCGACGACCGACGCGGACGGCCGATTTCGCCTCGACGGATTCTCTTCCGCTCTCGCCGACGTCGGCGTGCGAGCCTCCGGCTACCCGTTGCTCGTCGTGCCCAGAGTGCGCGTAGACAACGCCGACCCGGAACTGATCCAACTCAAGCCTGGGGCTGCCGTGACAGGCCGAGTGCTCGACAACGGCGGCAACGGCGCCCCAGGGGTTCCCGTCAGGCTCCGGTTCGAACCCGACTTCAGCACCAGCCGCGACGTCAGGCTCTGGAGCATCGCGGACACGTACCCCCGCCGGGTCACGGACAAGGAAGGCCGGTTCCGCTTCGACCGTCTGGCGGCCGGCACCTGGTCGGCGGAGACACGGAAGGACAACGAAGGGGCAAAGCTCGACGGGATCGAGCTGATCCCGGGAGCAGAACGGGAGATCGAACTCGTCCTGCGGACCAGGGACCGACTGACGGTCATCGTCGCGACGGAGGTCGGCGAGCCGGTGGCCGGCGCGCAGATTCGTCTGGAGTCGCCCGGCGAGCGGCTGCCAAGCGGCTACGGACGAACGAACGGCAGCGGGCGGTCGGTGATCGACATCACGCCGGGGCCAGCAACCGTAAAGGTCAACCACGACGAGCTTCGCAACGAGTCGCGGAGGGTCGAACTCGAGTCGGGCGACAACGAGGTTCGATTCCAGCTTCGGCCCGGCGCGGAGCTCAGCGGCACGGTCCGCTCGTACCAGGGCACCCCTCTGGCCCTGGCGACCGTGGAAGCCAAGACCGAGTACTCCTTCGGTGCCGAGTCACACCGTACGAACACCGTCTCTGACCAGAACGGCGCCTTCCGCGTCACCGGGCTTGAACCACGCCGCTACATCCTCACAGCACGCGCGCCCGGCTACGCGGACGGCGGCCCGGACGAGCCGATCCAGATCGGCGACGACTCGGTCGACGGCATCGAGATCGTGCTGGAGCCGGAGGCCTCGATCGTCGGCACCGTAACCGGGCTTTCGCCGGCCGACGTGAACCAGGTGCGGGTGTACGCCCGGCAGGGACCCCGGTCCCGCGACGCCACGCGGGACACGGACGGCAGCTTCTCCGTGCAGGGGATCGGCCCGGGAACATGGCAGGTTACAGCGATCAAGGGCGACTGGGAGCGGAGGGTCCAACGGACCGTGACGGTCGAGCGGGGGTTGACCGAGGTCTTCGTCGAGTTACCCTTCGAGCGCGGGCTGCGGCTGTCCGGGCAAGTGGCTGAGGACGGTGCGCCCCTTGCCGGCGCGAGGCTTTCGGTGGGCGCCGTATCCGTCCGCGCCGACCGCGAAGGCCGCTTCGCTTTGGAGGGACTCGAACCCGGCCCGAATCGGATGCTCGTCAGTCGGCCGGATTTCAGTGGCTCGCAGTACCAGTCGATCGATCTGCAGACCGACCTCGAAGGCGTCCGCATCGAGCTGGAACCGGCTGCGGCCACGATCGCCGGCGTCGTCGTCGATGCCGAGACCGGCCAGCCGCTCGACTACGCCAACCTGATGGCCGGAGACACCGCGACCATTGGCGCTATCGCCGCGGGCGGGGACGCCGGCGGCCCACTCGTCGGGACCAGTTTCGTTCTCAGCCAAGCGGGCAAGTTCAAGCTCGAGTTGCGCGAGAACGCCGACCACTTGTGGGTGACTCTCGACGGGTACGAGGGTGCTCAGATTCCTCTGAACATCGTGCCGGGCGAGCACCGCGAAGGGCTGGTCATCCGACTGCAACCGGCGCCGGCCGAACCGCACGACCAGTAGCGCCGGCTGCTGGATGCTCGGAATGACCTCTTTCGGGTGCGGGTTGCACCTGGATATGCCCCGGCTACTGCTGTGCCTCGGCCTCGCCGGACTCGCCACCGGCCCCCTTACGGCCCAACCCGCCGACGCGCCCAACATCGTCACCGGCACCGTTGTCGACGACAGCGGCGCTCCCGCCGCCGATATCGAGGTCGTTCTGCGGCCGCATCCGAGCGCGTTCGAAGCGGATCTGTACGTTCTCGGTCACTCGGACGCGCTGCCGGAGGCCGTCGACAGGACCCGTTCCGACGCGGACGGAGTCTTCTCCCTCTCCGCGCCCGCGGCCGGTCCCTATCGCCTGGAGTTCGGGCGCTCGCCGCCCCCGAACGAGCCGGGCGACGCGATGCCGCTGGTCCAGGGGGTCCTCGTGCCGCTCAAGGGGTCGCGAGTCGCGGAGACCGTTGACGTGCCTGACCGTCATCCCGTCGCCGTCCGGGTGCTGGATTCCGACGATCAGCCGATCGCGGGCGCCCTGGTCGTGGCCAATCCCTCCGTCCTGGCCTCGCCTCGCACGTCCGCTGTCATGGCCCGGACGGCGCGCGCCATGAACTCGGGAAACTACTTGCGGCCGGCGGCGCAGCATGTGTTCCCCACCTACCACCCCTCCACTTCCCACACCGATGCCGAGGGCATCGCGCGGTTCGCCATGCCGACCGCGAACGCCACAGTCCTCGTCTCGGCGAGGGGCTTCGCTCTCGGAATGGGAACGACGAGGTCCGGTCGCGTCGCGTTACGCCTGGAAAACGATGCCGGGGTCCGACTGCGCGTGCGCGGGGCCACCGGTGCACCGGTGCCCGGTGCGGTGATCCGGACCGCAAGCGCCCGCGAGCGGATCATGAGCGCCGGCACGTCCACCGCGCAAAGGAGGATCAGCGCTCCAAGCGCACTCGGCGCCTTCGACACGCCTCTGGCGATCACCGACGAACACGGCGAAGCGATCATCGGCCGGACCCCCGGCAAGGAAACCGCCCTGGAAATCGAAGCTGCCAACGGCGCCTTCGGTCAGGTTTCCCTGCCTGCGGCGACTCCGGCCGAATCGCAGGACCGACAGCACATCGTCGACGCACGACTCGAAGATCCCCTCCGGATTCCAGGCCGGATCGTCGACGTAGCGTCCGGCCTGCCCATCCACGGCGCGGCAATCTGGGTCAACGCGTTCCCCGGCAACCACGCCTTCACCGACTCCACGGGCGCTTTCGACCTGAGCACCGGGCCCACTGACAGAGCAACCCGTCTGCTGGCGACGGCGACCGGCTTCCTCTACGAGCGAATCGACATCAGCGCTGCGGACCTGGCCAACCGGGAGGAAGTGCGGATCGGACTGTCGCCTTCGGCAGCCCTTCGGGGCCTGGTTACGGACGACACCGGTCAACCCGTTGCCGGCGCGAGCATCCGGGCCGAACCCCGCGCCGCCGGAGTCCTGCCAAGCGTCTCGCTCTCATCCACGCCGGCCACTCCAGGCCCCGACGGGTCCTTCCGGCTGGAGCTCCGGTACGGACATACCTACCGCCTGACCGCAGAAGCGGCGGGCTACGCCACTTCTGCCCTCGACCTGCCGCCGCTTGAGCCGGGCATGCCCGTCGACCCCATTCACCTCGTGCTGAGCAAGGGCCGGCGCGTTCTCGGCTCGGTCGTCGATACCGAGGGGAACCCGGTGGCGGAGGCTCAGGTCTCGCTGCTCTGGCCTCTCGACCCGTCCGAATTCCGGTCCGGACTCGAAGCCCCGGCCGCTGCCGCCCCGACCGACGGTCGGGGCGCATTCGCACTCCCCGCCACTGGACCAGGCGCGTACAAGGTCCAGGTCCGCCACGCGGACTACGCCGATCGGCCGCTCTCGCCGGTCGATGTGCCAGCCGGAGAGTCGGACTTCGATCTCGGTGATCTCACGCTGGCGGCCGGCGGAGCGATCCACGGCACCATCACCGGCCCCGACGGGGAGCCCGTCGGCCGAGCAACCGTTCAGGCAGAGGAACCGGATCGGGTCCAATCCGCAACCAGAACGTCCACCACCGACGCGGACGGCCGATTCCGGCTCAAGGGCTTCTCCTCGGACCTCGTCGACCTCGGCGTGCTGGCAACCGGCTACCCACTGCACGTTCAGCCGAACGTACGCGTAGACCAGGCCGACCCCGTCCTGATCGAACTCCGACCCGGGGCTTCCATCCACGGCCGTGTCCTCGACAACGGTGGCAACGGTGTTGGCGGCGTTCCCGTCCGCCTTGAGATCGAACTCGACTACCGCAAGGATGGCGACCCACGCCTGTGGGACGCCGTTGACACGTTCCCCTCGCAAGTCACGGACAGGGACGGCCGCTTCCGCTTCAACGGTCTCGCGGCCGGCACGTGGTCGGCCGAGGCAAGCAGAGAAGCGGAAGGCGCGAAGCTCGACGGGATCGAGTTGATTCCCGGCGGAGAACGGGGGATCGAACTGGTGCTGCGGACGAGGGATCGGCTGACCGTCATCGTAGCGACCGAGTTCGGCGAGCCGGTAGCCGGCGCGCGGATTCGCCTGGAAACGCCAGGCGAACCTCTGCCAATCGGCTATGGACGGACGGACGGCAGCGGGCGGGCGGTGATCGACGTCACGCCCGACACCGCAACGGTCGTGGTCAGACACGAGACACTCCGCGACGAGTCGCGGCAAGTGCGACTCGAACCGGGCGACAACGAGGTTCGATTCCAGCTTCGGTCCGGCGTGGAGCTCATCGGCTCGGTGCGTTCGTTCGACGGCGTCCCTCTGGCCCTGGCTACCGTTGAGGCCAACACGGAGTACGCCTTCGGCGTCGAGTCGCACGAAAGGAACACCGTCTCAGACCAGAACGGCGCCTTCCGCATCACCGGGCTCGAATCACGCCGGTACATCCTCACCGCACGCGCGCCCGGCTATGCGGACGGCGGCCCGGACGAACCGATCGAGATCGGCGACGACGCCGTCGCCGGCATCGAGATCGTGCTCGAGCCGGAAGCCTCGATCGTCGGTGCCGTGACCGGGTTATCGCCGTCCGATCTGAACCAGGTGCAGGTCTCCGCGTGGAACTGGCCCCGACACCGCGACGCGACGAGGGACACCGACGGGAACTTCTCGATCCAAGGGATCGGCCCGGGGACATGGGAAGTCACGGCGATCAAGGGCGAGTGGGAGCGAACCGTCGAGCGGACGGTGACGATTGAGCGCGGCATGACCGAGGTCTTCGTCGAACTCCCGTTCGAGCGCGGGCTGCGGCTATCCGGGCAAGTGGTGGAAGACGGTGCGCCGCTTGGCGGCGCGAACCTGTGGGTGGGCGACGCGTCCGCCCGCGCCGACCGGGAAGGCCGCTTCGCCCTGGAGGGACTGGAACCCGGCCTGAATCAGGTGCTCGTCAGTCGGGCGGACTTGAGCGGCCTGCAGTACCAGTCGATCGATCTGCAGACCGATCTGGAGGGCGTCCGCATCGAACTGGAACCCGCCACGGCCTCCGTCGCCGGCGTCGTCGTCGACGCCGAAACCGGCCTGCCGCTCGACTACGCCAACCTGAAGGCCGCAGACGCGGCGACGATAGACGCCATCGCGGCAGGTGGAGAGACCGGAGGCCCACTCGTTGGGGTCAGTTCCGTTCTCACTCAAGCGGGCACGTTCAAGCTCGAGTTGCGGCGAAACGCCGACCGCTTGTGGGTCACTCACGACCGCTACGAGGGTACTCAGATTCCTCTGAACATCGCGCCGGGCGAGCACGTCGAAGGGATGGTCATCCGGCTGCAACCGGCGCCAGCCGAATCGCCGAACGAGTAGCGGCCGGCGTGCCGGCCCATGAGCGGATCTGACCGGTCTCGTGCGAATCTGGCCGGACTTGGCCTTGTGGTGTCCGGTCCTTTCTCGCTTGAGTAGCTACAGTCGTTGAGCAAAGAGATGTCCAGCTTCAAGCACAAGGGCCCACTCGCTCTCCGTTTCGTCACGGCTCTCGGCCTCGGCCTCTTCGCCGCCGCCGGTGCCTTGGCGCAGCCCACGGCTGAAACGCCGCTCGTCGTCACGGGCACGCTTGTGAACGAGCACGGCGGCGCCGTGGCCGGCGCGGAAGTCGTCCTCCGGCCCTACCCCGCTGGCTATGCGCGCGACCTCGACCTTCTGGGCGAGCCGGGAGCCCTGCCGGAAGCCGTCGACGGTGTCCGCTCCGGTCCAGAAGGCGCCTTCTCGCTGTCGGCGCCCCTGGTCGGCCCATACCGGCTGGAGATCCGGCCAAGTCCGGCGGCAACCGGTCCAGCCACCATCGCGCGCGTGTATCGGCGCATCGTGCCCCTGCGGGTTCCCCTGCACCTGGAGCCCATCGAGCTGCCAGGCCGTCATCCCCTGACGATCCGGACACTGGACCCCGACGGTCAGCCGGTCGAGGGCGCCATGGTGATTGCGGTTCCCAAGGCCACGCAGCGGATGGGCAACCCTCCGCACCATCCTCCGCACGGGCAACCGGAGCGCCTCTACCCTGAGTTCGAGCGCGCGGCCGCACGCACGGACGCTCAAGGCATCGCTCGGTTCCTGATGCCGGCGCAAGCCGCGGACGTCGTCGTCGCGGCGTCCGGCTTCGCGGCACGGCGCGCGAACGTGGAGTCGGGCCGCGCCGCCCTCAGGCTCGACCCCGCAGCGGAGACCGCTCTTCGTGTCCGCGGCCCGGACGGTGAACCCGCAAACCGGGCAGTGATCCGGAGAGCCAGTGGCGCCGACGAGGTTCCTGTCGCTCTGACGGACGAGGATGGTCTGGCCGCGATCGGCGTCGGAGCCAACGAACTGGCGACGCTCGTGGCGGAGGCGCTTGACGGTTCGTCGATCCGCACGAGAACCCGGAATCAGCCCGCCCCGGAAAGCACTTCCGAACCGTCGGTCCAGGAGCTACTGCTGCAGCCACCCGCCGTCATTACTGGCCGGATCGCGGACGCAACTACCGGGCTCGGCGTGCCCGAAGCTGTGGTCTGGATTCGCTCCGATCCCGGCCGCCACACGGTTGCGGACCGCTCCGGTGGCTTCCGCCTTTCCGATCCGCTCCCTCAGCGAGACACCGTACTCGGGGCGGTCGCCGGCGACTACGTTGCCGCGACCGCGACCGTCAACGCGGACCGCATTCCGGCGGGGACGGTGTTCTTGATCGGACTGGCGCCGGCTGCACCTCTGGCCGGCTGGGTCGTCGATGGCTTCGGCCGTCCCGTGGCTGGGGCCAATGTCCAATCCGAGCCAGTCGACGACGAGCCACTCGAATGGCGCACAGACCGGCACGGGCGGGCGACGTCCGGACCTGATGGATCGTTCTGGATCCCGAATGCCGTGTACGACAGCGGCTACCGGCTCACCGTCGAAGCCCCTTCCCACGCTCCTGCGCAACACGATCTGCCGCCCTTCCAGAGAGCATCCCTGGTCGATCCGATCCGCATCGTGCTGACGCAGGGACGGCAACCCTGGGGCACCGTCGTCGATCCGGAAGGGGCTCTCGTAGCCGGCGCCGAAATCCGACTCTCGTGGCCCTCCGAGTATCCGGAGCTTCGTGCGAGCTTTCGTGACGAAGAGGCAGTTGGGGCGGTCCACTCCAGCAACCGCGGCGAGTTCGAGTTTGCAACCGTGACTCCCGGCCAGTACGGGGTCGGCATCTCCCATCCGGAATACGTCGCACTGGAAGGGAAACCGGTGAACATTCCTCACGGTGCCGGCTACTTCGACCTGGGTGTCTTCGTCCTTACCCCCGGCGCCGCCATCTACGGAGTCGTTTCCGGCCCCGACCAAGGTCCTGTGGAAGGTGTGCAGGTCAGCGCCAGGCAACGGAGCCAGGGCCTGTCGAGGCAGACACGGACCACAACTACCGATGCCAGGGGACGTTTCCGGATGGGCGGACTGCTGACCGTACTGGCCGATCTCACTGCGACCGCGAACGGCTACGCCCCTACCGCTGTCGAATCCGTACGGCCCGCAACCGGCGAGCCAATTCTGATCGAGCTGGCCAGGGGCGCTTCGTTGAGCGGACGGGTCTTCAGCCCCGAAGGCAGCGCCGCTGCCGGTGTCCAGGTCGGCCTATCCGTGCCCTATACCGAGTTCCGCCGCCTTGCGGTATCCGGCGAGCACTTCTTTCACTCCGCCCGCACGGACAACGACGGCCGGTTCCGGTTCGATCAACTCGTTCCCGCCAAATGGTCCCTCGAAGCTGCAGACGAGACTGCCCGGGCCACGCTGGAAGGCATCGAACTGGGGTCGGGCGCTTCGCGTGAGATCGAGTTGCAGTTGGAGATTCAGGATCAACTGAATGTGATCGTGACCAACCATCTTGGCGCGCCCGTCGCCAACGCGGAAGTCAAGGTGACTTCCGAAGGCCCGGCGGAGCAAAGAGAACGAGCGCGAACCGATGCCGGCGGCAGGGCGAACCTGCAGGTCGAGACCGGGACCGCGACGGTCGAAGTGAGCCATGCGGCGCTACTGACTCGGGCGCGCGAAGTCCTGCTCGAAGCCGGTCGGAACGAGCTGCACGTGCAGCTCAATCCGGGCTGGGAGATCAAGGGCTCCGTCCTGTCGGTCGACGACCGGCCAATCGCCGGCGCCACCGTCGAGGCCGGTCAGGCGTCTGAGCTATCCGAAGCAGTTCAGCTGAATCCGACGTACCTCAGGCTTCGCCGCCTCATCGAGCCACCGACCCAGACGACTTCCGGCGCCGACGGCAGGTTCCGCCTAACCGGTCTGGATCGCGGCCGCTACCACCTCGTCGCGCGGTTTGCCGGTTACACCGAAGCGGAGGTGCCGGGAGAGGTCGAGATCAACGACCGATCCGTCGCCGACGTCACGATCGTGCTCGAGCCGGGCGCTGCGATTCGCGGCCTGGTCACCGGCCTCGACGCAGGGGACATGGCGGCCGTGGGCGTAGAGGCCTGGCAAGGCACACTGTTCCGGAGCACCTCCCCTGACCCCGACGGCGGTTTCTCGCTCGAGGCTCTCGCGCCCGGCACCTGGCAACTCTCCGCGACAACCGGCGAACGGCGATCGCCCATGCAGAGCGTGACGGTCGATCCGGGGGCGGCAAACGCCACCGTCGAGTTACGCTTTCAGCCGGGCTTTCAGTTGACCGGCCAGATATTCGTGGCGGGGCACCGGCTAGCAACGGTTTCGTCACGGCGTCGCAGCCAGGTCAGGAGAACCCGAGACGGACGAGAACCGACCACCAGGGTCGCTTCGAGATGAAGGGACTGGCGGCCGGCACCTACCAACTGCAGTTCCGACACCGTCTCGGAATCACTACCGAACAGCCGCTCGACCTGCAGAGCGACTACTACAACCTGCTGGTGCATCTTCAGCCGCTCCCCGACAGCCAGAACTGACTCAGCGAGCTGCTAGCTAGAATCCGACCATGCCTCGCCGTCTCCCAGGAGACGGGCCGGGGCGACAGCTTCGCGCCGCACCCGGCACCGCCTGTCTGCTCTTCGCCTTGGCCTGGTTCACGGCCGGCGGCTGCATGGATCGGCCAACCGTCGCGCCACGCACGGGCTGGCTCGTCGGCGACTCTGGAGAACCGGTGGCGGGAGCGGAAGTCCAGGCCGAGGCGAACATTCGAACGGAGCCGGCCGGAGCGGCCCCGGACTCTGCGACCGTCTCCGGAGCCGACGGGTCGTTCACGCTCGATTCCACCCGACCGGACGGGGCGTACCGCCTGTTGGTCGACGCTACCGGTTATGCCCGGAGCGTTCACCTGCTCCCGCCGTCATACCGCAGCGCGGGCGCCGATCCCGAGCGCATCGTCCTGACCCGTGGCGAGCAGGTTCGGGGCAAGGTGGTCGACGCCGACGGCAGACCCGTCGAAGGAGCCCATGTACGACTGCGCTGGCCAAGAAAGGACCAGAAGCACACGTGGCTTCTCAAGGCGGAAGACGCCGCCGAGATGGTCACGACCGGCACGGACGGCGAGTTCCAGTTCCCGAGAGTCGAATCAGGCCAATACAGCCTGAGAATCTGGCACGAGGACCACGTGAAACTCCACGGTCGGCGAGTCGACGTCGTCGATTCCGACGACATCGTCGACATCGGTACCTTCACGCTGACCCGCGGTTCCGAGATCTTCGGGACGGTGACCGAAGCCGGAGGATCGCCTGCCGCGGGCGTCACCGTCAGCGTCGATCACAGTCCCTGGTTCGAGCGGGGACAGATTCCGCCCGCGACGACGGATGAACACGGCGCCTTCCGCCTGACCGGTCTCGCGCCGGAGCCAACCGACCTGATTCTGGCGATCGATGACGAGCCCGTGTCCGCACTCCCTGACGTGAGGCCGGACGCGCGCGAACCGCTTGTCATCGAACTGCCGGAACGCTCTTCACTCGCCTTGTTCGTAGTGGATCAGCAGGGACGGCCCGCAGCCGATGCCTCGGTCTTCCTCGCTCCCAGCCACGAGCTGATGATGAAGACACGTCGCCCGATCACGACGGAGCTGTTCCGCCAGACACAAACCGGAAGTGACGGTCGCCTACGTTTCGACCACCTTCTGAGCGGTGCCTGGAATGTGGAGACGGAACGCGCCAGCGAAGAAGCCGCGATCGAAGAGGTCCTGCTCGAAGCGGGCAAACTCCGCGAGATCGAGCTGGTACTCGAGAGCCGTGACTCCCTGGCCCCTACCGTTGTCGCAGTCACCGATGATGCTGACCGACCCGTACCCGGAGCCACCATCCACTTTTGGCCGGAAGGCCAGGGCCACACCTTCAGGTTCACCGACGCCGGCGGTGTGGTCGCGATCCCACTGGAAACCGGGGCCACGACCATTGCGGTCAGCCATCCGAAGCACGCGGACGTGTTCAGGGAGGTCCTTGTCGAGGCAGACGAGAACCACGTGTCGATTCAACTCGAACCCGGCCTGGAAATCGCCGGGTCGATCCGGGCTCCCGACGGTACTCTCCTCACCTTCGCGGAGGTCGAAGCCAGGGCGCTGCAGACAGAAACCGGCGAACCGGGGTCGGAAGCCGTGAACGAACAACCGGCCCGCTACGAAGCAGCCAGAGCCGTCACCACCGGAAGCGGCCAGTTCCGCCTGGTCGGTCTGATCCCGGGTCGCTACCTGGTCACAGCCCAGGCGCCTGGCTTCTCCCGAACGCGGCGGCCTGAGCCGATCGTGCTCGACGACGGCTCCGTCGCCGGCATCGACATCGTGCTCGATCCGGGTGGCTCCGTCGCCGGCATCGTCACCGGCCTCCCTCCCGCAGACTTGGCCCGCACGAACGTCACACTGGCCAGCCCGGAGGAAGTCAGAGAGCCTGAGCTGGACGTCGCGGGGCGCTTCGCCGTCCACGGCCTGACACCCGGCGAGTGGTCCGTCCGCGCGACCGTCGGCGGTATCGAGTCGACGAGGTACGCAGAAGACCTGCTGACCATCGAACCGGGAACCTTCGAGACGTTCATCGAACTGCCGTTTCCGGCCCGCTTCCGCTAAGGCTGGAGCGGCGAGCGTGCCCCGCGAAGACGAGTCGCAGTACGGAAGTCACCGTCGCTCGTACGTGTACAACCTCCGCCCGCTCGCCGACACCGTTTCCACCTGGCGGATCGCGGCGTACGGCTCGAGTGCCGCCTCCCACGCCTCCGGCGTGTAGTCGGCGAAGCGATCGCCCCGCAACGTGAGCAGATCGTCGACCCTCGGGTCGCCCTGGGGCACGAACTCGACGAGTCCGCGCGGCGCCAGGGAGACGAGCCAGGCCGCGATCCGGGGCAGCGGCACGTTGCGGCCGATGGCCAGGTGGTGGAGGACTGCCAGCGCCACCAGGGCGCCCGCGCTCCGCGACCGGCGCGCCAGCG
Source organism: Acidobacteriota bacterium (assembly GCA_026708285.1). Classification (GTDB taxonomy): domain Bacteria; phylum Acidobacteriota; class Thermoanaerobaculia; order Multivoradales; family Multivoraceae; genus Multivorans. The sequence goes on along the minus strand of JAPOVF010000278.1, from coordinate 9,304 downwards.
AGCGCCTCTCCACCTGCGACCACCCCTGGTCCGGCGATGGATTCGCCAGATCCTGGTACAGCGGCAGAAAGCGCAGCCGATCGGACTGCGCCCGCGCGCAGGCGCTCTCCAGCGCGCCGAAATCGGCATCGAAGCCGATCACGTCCCGAACGCCCTCTTCCAGGGCGATCGCGGAGAATTCGCCTGTGTTGCAACCAAGATCCCAGAGCTGTTCCGGCGGCGCCTCGGCGATGAACGAGCGCACGGACTCAGCCTTGCGCGAGGCTTCGCCAGTGTCGTAGCTGGTCAGCAGCGAGTAGTCGCTCCACGTCGTGTCCGTGCCCTTGGGCCTGAGACCCTCGATCCAGCGCCGGAGCTGGGTGAGGAGACCACGGTACGCGTTGCGCGGCAGTGGACGTCTCTCTGTCCGCTTCGCCGCTTCGCTCCGCGAGCCGGCGCGGCGTTCGAATCGAAGCGGCAGCAGGACGTGCGCCTGCATCCTCGGTGACCAGCGCTTCCGACGCGGCAGCAGAGCCGCCAGTTCGCGGGCCGGGATTCCCTCCTGCATCCCGCGATACCAGGCGTTGTGTGGAACGCCGAGCTCCGCCGCCAGCAGCAGCGGGTTGAGGAACTGCTCGCAGAACTGCGAGTGGCCCTCCCAGTACTCGCCCTCGCGGTAGCGCCGGAGCGAGAGCCAGTCGATGAACACCGGCTTGGCGCCCTTGAACTGCACGTTGTAAGCGCTCGCGTCGGAGAGCGAGATGTCCCTGTCGAGCAGCCGGATCTGCATTTCCAGGTGATGGAGCGCCGCCTCCTTCAGCAGCGAGAAGGGCCACTCGTACGGATAGGAGATGAAGGGCAGCCGGGGATGTTCCAGGACCAACCCGCCGGGCGGTGGCAGGACGCCGGCCTCGACCGGATCCACCTCCTCCGCCGCCACCAGTCCCCCCTCGACGACCAGGGCATCGACGAGGCCACACTTCCGCACGTAGCGGTACTCCTCTACTGCCGCCGGCGCGACGCTGCGGAAGACGCGGCCGTCCCGGCCCTCGATCACCTGCCCCGCCGGATCGCGGAACGAGGAAGGCTCGGCCTGGGACTCGCTCGCAGCCCCGGCCCGCACTACTCGGACTCGGGCTCGTCGGTGCTGCCGAAGCCGAAGAAGGCCTGAATGCGATGCCAGTAGTACTTGAATGCCAGCGCCGCGGCGGCCACGCCACCGATGACCGCCTGCAGGATCATGCTGCCCGACGCCGGATCAAGGTAGGCGTGGGCCGCCTGCGGCACGATCAGTGCCACAATCAAAGCAACCAGCAAACTGGTTCGGTTCTGCGCCATTTTCGTCTCACTCCTCGGGGACGCTGCCCGCCACCCCTGTGAACAGTTCGTGAAGACGAACAGATCCGGGGCGTTTCGTCAAGGGATCGGAACGGCTTCGGCCTCTCGCCAGATGCCGGGATCGACCGGCAGCGCTAGAGTCGGTCGCGGGTCGCCTCACCGAGTGTCCCCTTGCGCAGAGAACGAATACCGCTCGACAGGTAGATGGCGAAACCCACGGTCCCGAACCCGCGTGGCGCGGTAGTGCGCTGGACCTACGATCATGTCCGCTCCGATGTGAATGCGACTGCCGACGACGACGAAGGCCCGCGCGACGCGGAGGCGAACCGAAACGGCACGGTGGCCGGGCGCGTCGTCGATTCGAAGGGTGTCGCGGTCCCCGACGCCATGGTGCTCCTCCTGAACGTGGAACCCGGGGCCTCAGCCCAATCGACGATGGAACCGGCGACCGCCCAGACGGACGCCCAGGGGTGTTTCCGGTTCGAATCCCTGACCGCCGGCTCCTGGCTTGCTACTGCCTCGGGACCGTTGGGCGAAGCTGGCCATGGAGGTGGAGCCAACAGCGGGATCATTCGCCTCCAGGGAGACGAAGTCCGGACGATCGAACTTGTCCTCGGGTATCTCGACAGCGTTTCGGGCACTCAGGTTGCCGGTGTGGTCACGGACCACCAGGGGCGCCCCCTGGCGGACGCCGAGGTCACGATCACCGTCAGTACCGGTGCCCCCGGCGGATCGTCCTCCTCACCCGCCTCTTCCCGCGGCGCCTCGACGGACCCGCGGGGCCGCTTCAAGATCTCGGCGCTTCCGCACGGCCCCGCGATGCTCGTCGCCACTCACGCCGACTACCGCGACGGGGTGCGCGAGTTCACGATCGGCCCGGAGCCGAACGAGGTCTCGCTGGCGCTCAAGCCAGGCCTCAAGATCGCCGGGTCGATCCGGTCGAGCAGTGGCGCGGCCATCCCTCTCGCCTGGATCGTAGCGATACCCGACCTTTTCGCTGACCGCTGGCCAGGTTCGTCCGGCATGGTCGAGGCGCAGGCCGACCGCAACGGCGACTACCGTTTGAAGGGTCTGAACGCCGGCGTCTACGAACTGACCGTCTCCGCTGAAGGGTACGCAAAGAGCGACGTCGACGAGACCGTTCGGCTCGACGAACGCTCCGCTGTCGGCGTCGACATCGTTCTCCAGCCGGAGGCGCGGGTGACAGTCTGCGTAACCTCCGTTTCACGCGCCGGCATCCAGGTCCACGCTGTCCAGGGCAACGCGTTCCGTGAGGCCCAAAGCACCGAGGCCGGCGAGTATCGGATCGGCAATCTCCCGCCGGGAGACTGGATCGTGTCGGCGGTGGACGACGACGGTGAAACCGTCCAGCAGGCGGTCGCTCTTTCGCCCGGAGACGATGCCGCCGTCGAGCTTCACTTCGAGCCGGGAGTGCTCTTGACTGGCCAGATCACCGTCGCGGGACGGACGGCAAACGGCGGCACTCTGGCACTCAACCGGTTAGGCGGCGCCACGCCGCGATGGTCCCACATGGACCGCAAAGGACGCTTCGAGGTCGTCGGCCTACAGCCGGGCATCTACCTCGCCCTGATCGCTGTTCCAGCCGGCGCGGTCTACCGGCGGCGCATCGAGCTTCGCGAGAACCGGCATCTGCTCCTCGATCTGGAACCGCACGCGGCGCTCGCCGGACGGGTCGTGAGCGCGGAAACTGGTCAGCCGCTCGCCGAGGCCTTCGTCGGCACTGTCGTCGACGTGGGGCTCGCCCAGCCCCTGCCGGGCAGCAAGACGACGACCGCCGCTGATGGGCGCTTCGAACTGCGACCCGCCCCCGGCACCAACGAGATCGTGGTCAACCGCGCGGGGTTCGAGGAACAGCGAAGGGAAGTGGAGCTTGCGCCAGCGGAGCACCGCCAGGGCCTGGTCTTCGAGTTGCGTCCCGGAAAGGCAAGAAATGGCCGGTCTTGAGCGAACATGGCCGGAATCCGCAACCTGGTGTCCGGTGTTCTCCCCCCCGCCTCTCTAGAGTAGTGCGTGTAGCGCTCGGGCTACGACAACCGAGGAGAAGACACGATGCGGAGAATCCTGCTCGGTGCCGCTTGCACGGGCCTGGCGCTTGGTCTCGCGACCGGCCCGACCGCCGATCGTCTGCGGGCGCAGCCGCCCGGTCCCGCACTGACCGTCACGGGAACCCTGGTCAACGAGCAGGGCGCACCGGCCGCGGGTCTGGATCTCGAACTGCGGCCCTACCCGAGCCGCTACGAGCGCCGGCTCGACGATCTTGGCGAATCCGGCCCCTTGAGCGCAGCCGTGGACTCGACCCGATCCGGCCCGGACGGCGTTTTCACGCTGACCGCGCCAGCCGTGGGGTCGTACCGGCTGGACATCTCCGCCCCGGCAGAAAGTGCGGCGCCCGAATCCCGCGGCGTCGCCGTTGCGCCCGTGTCCCACACCCTGGCGCCACTGGCGGCACCGCTCGTCCTGCCGCCCATCGAAGTCCCCAACTGGCACACGCTGACGGTCGGCACGAAGGACCTCGACGGCCAACCCGTCGAAGGCGCCCTGGTCGTAGCCGACCCCACCCTGTGGCGTTCGGAACGCGCAGAAGCGAGCGATGTTCGGCCGCGATGGAATCAGCCCCGGCAACGGATCTACCCGCGCTTCTGGCGCGCGACCACACGAACCGATGCCGCCGGAGTGGCCACGTTCTCGATGCCGACCCCGGACGTGAACGCCTTCGTTTCGGCGCCTGGGTTCCGGCTGCGCGCGGGACCAATCGGAGACCGCGGCGGTGTCTTCGAGTTGACACCGGGGTTTGGCGTCACCGTCCGCGTCCTGGATCCGCGTGGCAGACCGGCGCCCCGCGCCGTGGTCACCGTCGGCGAAAGCCAGGATGTGCCCCTGGCGCTGACCGACGAACGCGGCGAAGCGACGGTAGGCCTCACGTCGGACCAAGGCCTCATCTACCAGGCGGTCGCCGAGGATCAGTCCCTGGCCTGGACCGCTCCCCTGGGGCCGGAGACCGGCGACGCAGGCGCGCCCGCGAACGTCGAGGTCCGGCTCAGGCCGCCGGCCGAGATCACCGGTAGCGTCACCGACGCCAGCACCGGACGTCCGGTCCCCGGTGCGGCGATCTGGCACCGACCCGGCGAGCAAACGCGATCAGGCCCGGGCGGGGCCTTCGTCCTGCGCACCTGGCTCCACCGGGGCCGGGCGCAGGTCGGCATCGCCGCCGACGGCTACGAGGCGACCAGCGCCATGGTGACGGCCGAACGACTCGGGTCCGCGGATGGCGTCGACATCGTGCTGGCGCCAGCGGCGCTCCTCGGCGGTCAGGTCGTCGACGCGGCCGGCCGGCCGGTCGCGGGCGCCTCGCTGTGGATCGAACCGACCGGTCGAAATGGCGGCTGGACCATCGGTCCCGGAACCTGGAAGGCAACCTCGGCCGCCGACGGGTCCTTCTTCATCTCAGGCGTCGCGTCCGGGAACGCCTACCGTCTTCACGCCGAGGCGAACAGCTACGCGCCAGGAATCGTCGCGATTCCGGCGGCGTCCACAGGCTCGATGCGAGAGCCCGTTCGCGTCGTGCTCACGCGCGGCCGGCTTGTCCAGGGAACCATCACCGACACGCAGGACACTCCCATTGAAGGCGCTGACGTCGCCCTGTTACCGGTCGCGGCGACGGGCACCGGCGGCTACTCACAGAACATCGCGGCCAGGAGGACCAGCACGAGCGACGCCCGCGGAGGGTTCGAGTTCGCCGGCACCCCACCCGGACGCCATGAGCTGACCGCGAGCCATCCGGAACACGTCAGTGTCAGGGCAGTGGCATTCGAGGTGCCGTCGGGTGAGGGGACGAAGGACGTCGGTACCCTCACGCTCGATGTCGGCTCGGCGATCGAGGGCGTCGTGCGGGACTTCCAGCGCCGCCCGGTGGGCGGAGCCCAGGTCAAGGTCCATCAGAACAACATCGACCATCGCCGGCCTCTCGAACCTGAGATCAGGACCGCGGTCACGGAAACGGACGGCACGTTTCGCATCGCTGGATTGCGCGCCGAACCGGCCGACCTCGTCGTTGAGGCCGACGGCTACGAACGCTTCGAGATGGCCGCGGTGCGCCCGCAAGCAGGGGGCCTGATCGAGGTCCAGTTGGGCGAGGGCGCCAGGCTTGTGGGCCGGGTTGTCAATGACGATGGCGAGGGCGTCGCCAACGCGTACATCTGGCTCCGACTCGACCGCAACCCGGGCCTCAGCCGCACGGCTTGGAGCACCGCTCCAACCAGACACCAAACGGCGACGGACGGCGACGGCCGCTTTCTCTTCGAAGCTCTCGGAGCGGGACCCTGGACGGTCGACATCGCCGGCGAGCAGTTGGCGGAAGACGTCGGCGCCATCCGGTTGCGGCCCGGCGAAGAACGCGAGATCGAACTCCGCCTGCGCGCCCGGGCCCGGCTCGCCGGCGTGGTAACGGACCCGTACGGCGAGCCGGTCGCCGGAGCGGAGATCCTCGTTCAGCCCCTCGACCCGGCAGGTCAGGTAACAAGCACACACCAGAGCGCAGGAACCGACGCCGGCGGTGCCTACGAGGCCCATCGGGTTCCCTCGGGTCCCGCACGGATCGTCGCTCGCCATCCGGACTACCGGGACGGTGTGGCGGAGGTCGTGATCGAGGGCGGAACGAACGAGGTCGACCTCAAGCTGCAACTTGGCTGGGAGATCTCCGGGACCGTCAGCACCGCCGCTGGCTCGCCGGTGGCGCTCGCAAGGGTCGAGGCCCATCCGGTCGAGCCGCCGCTTTCGCTGGACGAACTGGCCGACGCTCCGCGACAGGTCCTCCCCAGGCTCCCGCTGGCGGCCGTCACCGACCAGAGCGGCAACTACCGAATCGGCGGCCTGGACGACGGCAGATACGAACTGCGGGCCCACTCGGACGGCTACGCACGCGCCGCGTCAGGCCGTTTCCCGGTGCGTGTCGAGGGCGGGTCGGTCGCCGGCATCGACTTCGTGCTGCACCGGGGCATCACCCTGCGGGGTGTCGTGACCGGACGGCCGTCCGATGCACTAGCCGGCATCTCGGTGAGGGCGGCGCAGGAACGCCTCCTCGGCGGCATGACGACACCCGACCTCGAGGGCCGCTTCCAGATGAACGAACTCGGACCGGGGAAGTGGACCATCAGCGCCACAGAGCGCGACGGCCGTACCGTCGAACGGTCGGTCACTCTCGAAACCGGCCCTGGAGACGCGTTCGTCGAACTGAACTTCGAACCCGGCCTCACCCTGACCGGCGAAGTTCGATCCCAGGGTCAACCTCTCGCCGGCGGCGAGGTCCACCTGATCGAAGGCACCAGGAGGTACGGCCCGGCGCGCACCGTGTTGATCGATCAGCAGGGCCGGTTCCGCATCGACGGCCTCGCTGCCGGTTCATTCAAGGTGTTGATCGCGGAACCGAGTGGCGTCGCCCACTCCCGAGAGATTGAACTCCAGGCCGACCAGGACATCTTCGTCGACCTGAATCCACCGGCCGTGCTGGCCGGGACCGTCATCGACGCCGCTACGCGGGAACCCCTCGCCGGCGTCAACCTGGTCGCCGTTGTCGTGGACCCCGAAGCTGAGCTCGCCCCGGGCGCCGAGGAGGAGTGGATCCCGGCCGGCTTCACCCAGAGCGACGCCAACGGCGAGTACCGGCTTGAATTCGCTCCTCGAAAGGCGACCTCCCTGATGGTCCAGCGGCACGGCTACGACGGGTTCGGCGTACCCCTCGACCTCGTACCGGGCGAACGCCGCGGGGGCTTCCTGATCGAGCTCCAGCCCGAGTAGCCGCCCGCTCCGTCCTCGGCATCGAACCTGATTTGGAAGAGGCCCTTGCGCCAGCTCTTCAACAGCCGAAGGTCTCCGCGAGTTCCGGCAGATGCCGGTGAAACCGGCGCTGGAAGATCTTGCTCTCCGCACACACGATCTTGACGGTCTTGGCCACCGCGTCTTCGATCGCCGGAGGCAGCGGCGACTCGAGGTCCCAATAGAAGAAGCGCCGCTCTGTGAAACCGGGTAGCTCGTACCACTCGAGCCGGAACAGCGGTACCCGATCCACTTCACCGCGTGGTGCCCAGTCGTTGCGAAGGAACTTCTCCACGGTTTCTGGGCAGGCCGGAGCGAGCCCTTCCGTCCAGAACACAAAACCCTCACTGCACGGCTCTTCCTGCACGGCCGAAACGACGGTCGGATGCTCCCAGTGCGCTCTTAGCCGATCCAGATCGTCCGCCGCCATCCGGCCGCAGAACAGGGGAGGCTCCAACGGCCCATAGCGCGAGAACGCGGTGAAACCGTCATCGTGTACGCGAAAGCTGGCGTACTGGTAGTAGCGGCTGGGGAACCAGCCGATGCTCACGTTCACGCGAGGCAATCCATGGCTAGCGGACCTGAGACATCCAGGATCCCAACTGTAGATGGAGTTGAGGCAGGAGCTGAGAATCGGAAACGTGAAGACCACCGGCAGCAAGTACCTTGCCCGTCTGATTTCTGCCCGCCATCGCGACGCCCGTGGCCCTGAAGCTGCCATACGCGGCCCTGATCCTACGCCGCGCTTCCTGCGAAACCGTAGGATTGCCCGCCCGCACGACGCCACAGCCAACGCAGAAGGAGAACCACAGTGGACATAGCGAACAGGATCATGGTCGTCACCGGAGGCGCTTCTGGAATCGGCAAGGCGCTGGCCGAGGCGTTTCACCGCGAGGGGGCCCGTCACGTCATCGTCGCCGACCGCGACGAGGCGGGGGCCAAGCAAGTCGGCGAGGCGATCGGCGGCACGGGCGTCGGGCTGGACGTGGCGGACGAGGGCGCGGTGCGCGACCTGGTCGCGGCGACGCAGGCGAACATCGGCCCTATCGACCTCTTCATGTCGAACGCCGGCTTCGTGACGATGGGCGGGCTCGAGGTCCCCAACAAGGAGATCAACGACCAGTGGGAGGTCCACGTGATGTCCCACGTCTACGCCGCGCGGGCCGTCCTGCCCTCGATGATCGAGCGCGGCGAGGGGTACATCATGAGTACGGCCTCCGCGGCCGGTCTGCTGACCCAGATCGGCTCGCTCGCCTACTCGCTGACCAAGCATGCGGCGGTGGCGCTGGCGGAGTGGATCGCGATCACCCATGGCCACCAGGGCATCCGGGTCTCCGTGCACTGCCCGCAGGCGGTGAAGACGAACATCGGCGCCAACAGCCCCGACCGGAACCGCCGGCGGGGCCTGTCCGTCGGCGTGGCCTCCGGCGACGGCGTCCTCACGGCCGAACAGGCCGCCGACGCCTGCATCGACGCGATCCGCCAGGAGCGCTTCTGGGTCCTCCCCCACCCCGAAGTCGCGGAGTACGTCCGGCGCAAGGCGACCGACGTTGACCGCTGGCTGCACGGCATGAGGCGCTTCCAGGGACGGCTCTACGAAGGGCAGCCACTCCCGGGCGACTGGTTCGTCGACGCTCAGGGTGACTGACGTGAACCCGTCCGACGATCCGGTCTTCTCAACGCGCGAAGGCGGTGTCGCCGAGATCGTGCTGAACCGGCCCGCCCGCCGCAATGCGGTGACCGGGCCGCTGGCGGAGCGCCTCCACGAGGAGATCCTCGCCGCGACCGAAGACGACGAGGTCGCCGTCCTGCTGCTCCGCGGCGCCGGCGGCGCG
>JAPOVF010000278.1:0-310 GCA_026708285.1 Acidobacteriota bacterium | reverse complement strand
CCGCGTGGACGTCGAGCCACAGGTCGCTGAAGGCGGGCATCCAGTCGGGCGGCGCCTTCTGCTCCGGCCTCGACCTCGGGGAGTTCCGAGCCGACCCGCCGCCCGACTGGATGCCCGCCTTCAGCGACCTGTGGCTCGACGTCCACGCGGCGCTCTACGACTGCCCGAAGCCGATCGTCGCGGCCCTGGAGCGCTTTGCCATCAACGCGGGCTCGGCGTTGGCGCTTGCCGCCGACCTCCTGGTCGCCGGCGAACAGGCCTTCCTGCACGTCGGCGAGATCCAGATGGGCATGGCGGCGCCGATGAACAT
>JAPOVF010000311.1 GCA_026708285.1 Acidobacteriota bacterium | reverse complement strand
CGTGCGCGGTCCCGAACCGACCGCGACGGACATGACGACCGCGTCGACGCCGCCCTCGTGCAGCTTGGCCGGGTCGACCTGAGACAGTCCGTCGTCGCCAACGTAGGGGGACGGCGCGTCCGGAAGCTCGGTGTCCGCGTGGGCGTCGAGGACCAGTACGCGCTCATGAATGGCGCGAGCCTGTTCGAGAAGCGCCTCGGGCGATGGGTCGGCGTCCAGACCGTTCTCACCTGGAGGACCGGCGGCGCACCCGAGCGCCAGAGCACCGACGAGCGCGACGGTCAGGAGTGCTCTTCGATCCATGGTTCTCCTCCCTCCCATTACGACGCGACGCGCACGATCCGCGTGCCCACGTTGCCCCCGGCCAGCAGATCGACGAACGCCTCCGGCGCTCTCTCCAGACCTTCGAAGACATCCTGCTTCGGGACCAGTTTGCCGGCCTCGACCCACTCGCGCATCCGGGTCCAGGCCTCGGGATAGCGCTTCGCGTAGTCGAAGACGAGGAAGCCCTCCATGCGGACGCGGAAGTTGATCAGGAGGCCCGGGACGCCGAACGGCCCCGGCGCCGGCTTCGACGTGTCGTACTGGGAGACGACGCCGCAGCAGACGATGCGGCCGCCGACCTTCATCCGCCGCAGCGCGCTGCCGAGGACCTCGCCGCCGGTGTTGTCGAAGTAGATGTCGATGCGATCGGGCGTCGCCTCCTTGAAGTCGCTCCGGAAGCTCGGGCTCTTGTAGTCGACGGCGGCGTCGAAGCCGAGCTCCTCGGTGAGCAGACGGCACTTCGCCTCGCCGCCGGCCACGCCGACCACGCGGCAGCCGGCGATCTTCGCCATCTGGCCGACCAGGTGGCCGACCGAGCCGGCGGCCGCCGAGACGAGGACGGTCTGACCTTCCTTCGGACCGCCGACGTCGAAAAGCCCGAAGTACGCCGTCAATCCGTTCGTGCCGTAGACGCCGAGATGGTGGGCCGGATCGCCGCCGCCGTCGCCTTCATCCACGACGCGCACTTTCGCCGCCGCGTGGATCGAGTAGTCCTGCCAACCGGCCGGGCAGACGACAAGCGAACCGGCCGGAACCGCGTCGTCGTTCGACGCGTCGACGCGGGCTACCGCAGTGCCGCTCATCACGATGCCGGCACGCGGCGCCCCGGCGTAACTCGCACTGCCCTGAAGACCCGCCCGCTGGCCTGCTCCGATCGTGATCGCGAGCGTGCGGCACAGCACCTCTCCGTCGCCCGGCACCGGCGCCTCGACGGTCCGGAGTGCATAGTTGCCGGGCTCGAGCCGGTCCGTCGGCAGGGAGTCGATGATGATCTGGCGGTTCTCGGTCATGGCTGGCTCCGGGGATCGTGGGCTGTTCACCGGCCTCCCGCCGGTCGCGGCACCCTATCCTCCGCCGCCGTCGTCCAACCGCTTCTCGATTCGCAGCAGCGAGTCCCTGATTTCGCTCAGCAGCTTCGCCGATTCCACGCTCGCCTCGCCCTCGGCGGCCGCGGCTGCCGACGGTGCGGATGATCCCCCGCCCGGTCCTCCGACCCGCTCGCGCTGCGCCAATACGGCCGCCCGGAACTCCTCCGTCCCCTCGATGCCGACCAGCTTGATCAGGCGGCCCTCACCGGAGTGGCCGGCCGTCTCCACCGACAGGCCGCGCAGGCCGAGAGATCTCATGATCGGCCCGTGGGACATCGCCAGGTCCGTGATCTTGTCGAGCGGAACCGTCTTCTCCTGCCGCACCAGCACGCCCCTCGCGACGTGGAGGTTCTTCTCGGTCAGCACGCAGCGAAGACGCTCCAGGTAAAGGCCCGTCAGGGCGTAGCCGATGGGGAACCAGAAGATGAGAAGGGGAATCCCGACGATGCTGACGGTCAACACCAGCGCGCCCGCCAGCAACCAGTAGGTGCGCACCTTCGGGTTGAAGGTCGCCTCGCGGAGGATCGGCTCCTCGCCCGTGTGCAACTCCGGATCGGCTATGGCGACGTCGGTCATGAGCGGCTCCCCTGGTTGGGACGGTTCGTAGAGTTGGGACGAAACCGACCCGGAGAATGTAGCTCATGAGGAACGTTGCGCCGCTCGTCGTCACGCTGGTCGCGTTGGCCACCGGGTTGACCACCTGGAGTTGTCGCGGCGACTCCGCTCCCTGCGGCGAGCTGACAGGCACCGAAGCGGAGGAGTGGAACCCGAGGCTCCGGGGCGACGTCGAAGCGGCCCTGGAAGCACGGCGCCAGGCTTTCGAGGTCGAACCCGACAACGACGAAGCCCGCCGCGCCTACGCCGAGGTCCTCTTCAAGCTGGGCGACATCTGGGAAGCCGACGACATCATCGCACCTTTGGGCACAGCAGCGACGTGCCACGCGGGCGACCTGCGGCTCGCGGCCAGGACGGCATACCTGATGGGTGACTACGAACGGGCCGTGAGGTTGTACGAACCGCTTCTCGAAGTCGCCGACGACGGCTCGGACCTCCATGCCCAGGCCCTCCGCGGACTGACGCTGGCCCACTACCAGACGAACGACTTCGCAAAGGCCCGGGAACTTCCAGCGCCCGCCGAAGGGGAAGGTGCGGCCAGCCTGCTCACCTTCATGAAGGCCTTCGACGGCGAGCCCTACGGCATCGAATGGACCGGTGACGAGCGAATCGCCCACCTGCCGATGACGAACGACATCACGCAGCCAGGCGCCCTGCCCCTCGTGAGCCTCGAGGTCAACGGCGAAGCGGTCAACCTGATCCTCGACACCGGCGGCGACCGTCTCTATCTCGACAAGGGCATCTACGAGCGCATCGGCCTTCCGACCCTCGCCAACCGCGAAGCCCGCTACGCCTACACAGGGGGCGAGACGGTCGAGGAACCGCTAGGCGTCGCCGCGACCGTCACGATGGGCGACGTGACGCTCTTGAACGTACCGGTCATCGGCGCGACCTGGAAGGCCCTCGGCCAGACCTCCGACGGCGTGCTGACCACGCAGATCCTCAGGCAGTTCCTGACGACGGTCGACTACGACAACCGGCGCATCACCTTCCGCGAGCGAAGCGACGAAGCTCTTGCCGAAGTGATGGAGACCTTCGGCGACACGCCGCCCGTCGAAGCGCCCTTCTACATGACGAGCACCCACCTCATGTTCGCCAAGGGCAGCCTGAACGGCCACCCGGGAATGAACTACTTCCTGGATTCCGGCCTGGCCGCGAGCATGCCGCTCGTCATCGTCGAGGAGACCGTCGAGTTCCTCGAACTCGAAAAGACCGAGATCGAGGGAACGCCTTACTACTGGTCCCCGATCGAGTCACACGGCCTCGACGGCCTCCCCAGCGGACCGGCCCAGGCGCTCGGCAACGTCTTCGTAGAAAGTGGCTTCTTCTGGCGATTCGGCTTCATGGCGGATGTCCTGATCTCGCACCAGTACCTCTGGCCCAAGGGGTCGTGGACGATCGACTTCGACGGGATGAAGTACTACTTCCCCGGTGAGGGCTCGTAGAACCCCCAAGTTGCGAACAACGCCTACCGGGTCACGGCAACGTAGAGCGACGCCTCCGACCAGTCTCCCGCGCGGTTGAACTCGACGATCATCGGTCGGGTATCCGGCTTCCAGCCGTGCCGGGGAAACCAGTCGCGAAAGTGGGCCTCATAAGTCTCACGCACCGAGGCCGGGCCGCGGTGGCGCACCACGGCGTAGGCGCCGCCGGGTAGATGGCGCTCCTGGATGCCCGGGCCGACCACACGCCCCAGGTCGTCCGGCACTTTGATCGCCGCGTCCCACCGCGTGTTCTCAGGATCGGTGATCGTTTGATCGTCCCAGTAGATGCCCAGGAAGTTCCCGCGCTCGAGAAGGCCAAGCGGCTCAGCCCAGTGCCGGAGATGGTCGTAGGCATCGTCCGCTTCGTCGTAGTGCCCCACGACGCGCACGCAGGCAACCCGGGAGGGTGGCCGTCGCACGACCTCGAAGGCCTCGGTGCTCTCGCGTACCCGCGCCCTCAAGCCCTGGCGGTACTCGCTGGGTGAGACTCGGAACCGTGCGCGGAAGGCACGAGTAAACGCTTCCGGCGCTTCGTAGCCCGTTTCGAGCGCTACCTCCGTGACGGTCGCTCCCGGTCGGCGCAAAAGCCATGCGGCCCGCTCGAGCCGCAGGCGCCGCGCGTAACGGGCCGGCGACTCCCCCACCTGCGCAACGAAGAGTCGCTGCAGATACGCCGGGGACAGCCCGATGTGGCGGGCCAGGTCCTCTAGCCGCACCGCCTCGGCGAGATGATCCGCGATGTAGTCGATCGCCGCCTGCACGAAGAGGCGGTGTCGGCTGTCCGTCGAGGCTCTCATCCTGAGTCACTCGAAGATACCCGGTAGCGAACGCAACACGACCTCCTGGCCGATGTCTGGCGGCACCCACTCCTCGTAGCGGCTTCCGTTCCAAGCCATCCACAGGTAGCGCTCGGCCTCCAGTGGCTCGGCGAAGTCGTACCGAATCGACGACGGTCCTGCGCCTTCCGGATCCACTTCGAGGACTTCGGCCTGAAAGTCGCCCAAGTCGACCATGTCCCCCATCCGGAAGGGTGTCTCCCTCGACCGGTGATAGCGGCTGAAGGGGTCGGGAAACAGACCCGCCGCGGGTTCGACGAGAAGCTCCGTCTCCCCGACCCGCACGACCCGCACATCGGTCAAACCGTTCGACAGCACCCGGAGCCGGCGCGGCGCCGCACGCCCATCCGCCCATCGCATGGTGAAGATCGAGGCCGTGAGGTACACGGAGTCCGTCGGATTGACCAGGATCACGTCGTGCCGGTCGAGCCCGACATCGTCCGGCACGCTCTCCGACGCGGCCTCCATCCGCCTTGCGGCCCGATTCTGGACGTCCAGGAACACGTAGGCCGCCACCGGCGCCACCAGAAGATGGAACACCAGGAACCCGCCGAACGCCAGCCGCCGCGACGCGTCGAGAGGACCAGCGGCAAGGCAGCCCAGAAGCCCCATCGAACAGAAGCCGACGAAGAACAGAAGCCGGTTCTGCGGACCGACCGCGCTGATCGGGACCAGCGAGAGGACGGCCCCGAGCAGGAAGAAGCGAGCAAGGGGGCTCCGACGCAGGACCTTGAAGAAGAGCCAGCCGAGACCGACGACCAGGGTCAGCGCCGCGAACCGGAGGCCCCACGCCGCACTCGTCCCGGAGTCCATGACAAACGCCCAATCCGCGGGGAAGGGAGTCCACTGCCCCAGGATCAGCGCCGAGGTCCGATCGGCGAGAAGGGAAACAAAACCCGCCGGATCGCCGAGGGGATCGACGTAGACACCAGACCCCTGCGCGCCGAACCCACCGATTCGGTAGGCGAGGAACCAGCCAAACGCCACGACGGCATGCGGCAGCAGGGACAGGAGCCGCTCCCGCCACGAGCCGCGGTCGAGGACCAGTACCCAGGCACCTAGAAGAGCGAGCGTCGAGACACCGAGTTCGGCGGACAGCAGCGAGAGGGCAAGGTAGAAAGGCGCCAGGACGCCACCGACCCGCCACCTGTCGTCCCGCCATCTCGCGTGGCACTCCAGGCACAGGAGACCGAAGCACGTGGCCAGGAGGGCGTTCCGGTTGGCGATGTACGCCGCGGGCAGCGAGTGAGCGTCGTCCAGTGCGTAGAGAAGCGCCGCCAGGCCGGCCGCCCATATCGCGCGAGAAGCCTCCCGCCGGAACAGACGCCGGTAGAGCGCCGCCGCAACACCCACGCAGAGCCCCAGCCACATCAGGCTGTGCAGGTGCATGAGTGCCGGCGAGTTCGGCCACAGCAGGTAGTCGAGCTGCATTGAAAGCACACTCAGGTAGCGAAAGTTGGCGTGCCGCAGATCCGGGCCAGTCCACCACGGCAGCGTGCCCTCTTCCATCTGGGCTCGATTGGCCGCTACATCGCCGTCGTAGAAGACGAAGAGTTGGATCGACGGGTCGCCGAGCCCCAGGAGCCGGAACCGCTGGAGGTGGTCGTCGAGCTGGAAGCCGCCCCAGAGCGCGGGGAGCAGGAGGACCGCAGCCAGTAGCCCCACCACAATCGGCAACTGCCGATGCTGCAAGAGCCGGATGACCGGCATAGCCCGGTCAGGTGTCGTCCCCACACCTGAAGTCTGAAGCTGAAGGAGCGTCCGCGCCTGACCGAAACTGCGGCCAGACCTGACCGATCTTGCGAATTGCCCCCGCTGCGCTTCGCGCGGTACCACCTCCTGGCGGGACGATAGGATGCGCCCTTGTCTCCACGACAGGCCTCAGGAGCGAGGGAGGAAAGCGGATGAGAGTTCCGGCCGCGCCGGCATGGGTACCGATCGTTCTACTGGTCGTGGCGGCGCTAGGCGCCGGCTGCACGCGGGGCACGGGCGCCGAAGGAGCGGAGGCCCAGGAAACCGCGAGCGCCGTGCCGCTAAGAGCAGTTCAGGACGAAGAAACCGGCTCGATCTCGATCTACCGGGAGGGCGAAGAGGAACCGATCGTCACCCAGAACGCCGGCGCCGAGCACCGGCCCTTCCTGCACCCGATCGTCGCTCCGGACGGCAAGGGTCTGGCGACGCAGTACAGCCCGGGCCATCACCCGCACCAGACCGGGCTCTACTGGGGCTTCACCCGGGTCAACGGCGAGCCGATGGACGAGGACACGCTCCGGCAGTGGTTCTACCGCCGCGACAAGCCGGAGGAGATCGCCAAGGCCATCGGCCGGGACTACTTCCACAACCCCGGCGGGGACTACTGGCGGCGCGAATCGGCTTCCGTGGTGACCCAGGCCGGGACCGAGGTGCAGTGGCAGACGGTCTACGGGATGCTGGACGCCGAAGGCAACGCCTTCATGACCGAGACCCAGAACTGGTCCATGCGGGCCGAGGAAGACCGTTTCATCCTGGATCTCGAGTGGGCCGGCGAAGCGCACACCGACGTCTCGATCAACGAGATGTCCTACGGCGGCATGTTCCTGCGCATGCCCTGGAAGCAGGGCATCCCGGGAGAAGCCGTCAACGCGGCACGCCAGCGCAACCGCCAGGCGGAGGGCCAGCGAGCGATGTGGGTCGACGTCGGGATGCAGGTCGAAGGCCGCGACGACTTCGTCCACGTCGCGATCTTCGATCACCCGATGAACGCCGGCTACCCCCAGACCTGGCGTGTCGACGGCCAGCTCGGTGTCGGGCCTACCCGGGCACGGATGGGCGACTGGCACATCCCCGAGGGCGCAACCGAGGTCATCCGCCACCGCCTGATCGTCTACACCGGCGAACTGAACGACCTCGAACTGACGGAGGACTGGGAGGAGTACACCGGGGCCGCCGAGGGTTCCTACTCGACGTCGTCGCTATGGGGCATCGCCCAGCGGGAAGCGAAGCAGGAGAAGTTCCTGACCCCGGAAGAGGCGGTCGATGCGATGACCGTGCGCGACGGGTTCAAGGTCAACGCCTGGGCATCAGAGCCGATGATCACCCAGCCCATGGCCTTCGCCTGGGACGACCGCGGCCGCATGTGGATCGCCGAGAACCGCGACTACGAGACCCGCGGCCGCGGTTTCTCCGGCTCCGGCGACAGCCGCATCCTGATCCTGGAGGACACGGACCGCGACGGCGCCGCCGACAGCAAGAAGGTCTTCGCGGAGGGCATCCCGTTCCCGGCGGCGCTTGCGGTCGGCTTCGACGGCGTCTTCGTCGGCGCGCCACCCCATCTGCTGTTCCTGCCCGACCGCGACGGCGACGACGTCGCCGACATGGACGACGCCGAGATCCTGCTGACCGGCTGGGGCATCCGCGACCGTCACGAGACGATCAACAGCTTCCACTGGGGGCCCGACGGCTGGCTTTACGGCCTGGAAGGCTTCGCGACGCCCTCCAGGATCCGCAAGCCGGGACCCGACGAGACGATCTACGGCCACAACGACCCCTTCCCCGATGACCTGTTCGAGTACGACGGAGTCGACATCAACGGCGGCGTCTGGCGCTACCACCCGACGAAGGACCGCTTCGAGGTCGTGGCCCACGGCTTCAGCAACCCCTGGGGCATCGACTACGACGCGAAGGGCCAGATCTTCATCACCGCCTGCGTGATCCCTCACCTGTTCCACGTCGTCCCCGGCGGCATCTACCACCGCCAGGGCGGCTCGCACTTCAATCCGTACGTCTACGGCGACATCCGCACGATCGTCAACCACCGGCACCGCTCCGCGCACGGGGGCGCGCGCGTCTACCTCTCGGACGCCTTCCCCGACGAGCACTACGGCCGGCTCTTCATGGCGAACATCCACGAGCACGCCGTGCTCTCCGACGAACTCGAGCCGAAGGGCTCCGGCTTCGTCGCCCACCACGGCGAGGACTTCCTGCTCGCCAACAACAAGCAGTGGGTCGGCTTCAGCATGGAGATCGGGCCGGGAGGCGACGTCTACGTCCTCGACTGGCACGACGCGGACATCTGCGGCAACGACGTCCAGCACAAGGAGACCGGACGGATCTTCCGGATCACCCCCGAGCAGTCCCTGGCGGACGACTGGGAGGGCCGCTACGACGACGTCAAGACGATGTCGAACGAGCAACTCGTCGAGCTGCAGCTCTCGAAGAGCGCCTGGCACGCGCGGCGGGCACGGGTCGTCCTGCAGGGCCGGGCGGCTAGGGGCGAAGTCGACGCCGCGGTCCACGATGCGCTGCGCGAGGTGTTCACGTCGAACCCGGACGGCGACCTGCGCCTGCGGGCGATGTGGGCGCTCCACGTCACCGACGGCTTCACGCCCGACAAGCTGATGACGGCTCTGGACGACGAGGATCAGCACGTCCGGGCCTGGGCGATCCAGCTCCTGACCGAAGACCACGACGCGCCGGCCGCCGCGACGGAGAAGTTCGTCGAGCTGGCGGACCGGGACGCTTCGCCGATCGTCCGCCTCTACCTCGCGGCCGCCCTCCAGCGCGTCGACCACGACGTGCGCTGGTCGATCGCCGAGCACCTCGTGATGAAGGGCGACGACGCGGACGACCACAACATCCCGAAGATGATCTGGTTCGGCATCGAGCCCCTGGTTCCGGAGGACCCGAAGCGCGCGTTGCGGCTGGCCAGGACCTCCCAGATCCCGATGCTCACGGAGAACATCGCGCGCCGCGCGGTCGACGCGGACGAGCTCGGGTTCCTCGTCACGTCGCTCGACGACCGCTCCGACGCCCGTCCGGCCCTGCTCCGGGGCATGCTGGCCGGACTTGAGGGCCAGGTCTACGCCGAGCCCCCGGACAACTGGGAGAGGGTCTACGCCCGGCTGAAACGCGACCGCAACGTCGCCGACCTCGCTCTCGAGGTCGAACAGCAGTTCGGCGGCGTCGAGGTCGCGCGGCAGTTCCTCGCGACCCTCGACGACGAGAGCGCAGCGCCCGAAGATCGGCGGCGGGCCATCCAGGGCCTCGCCGACCAGCAGCACCAGGCCCTCTTCGAGCGGCTCCCGGCTCTGCTGGACGAACCCGAGGTGCGGATCGCCGCACTCCGCGCCTACGCCGCGTTCGACGGCCGCTGGGCATCGGGATTCCTGCTGCTCGGGCGCTACGACTCCTTCAACGCGGACGAGAAGCTCGCCGCCGTCCAGACGCTCGCCTCCCGCCCCATCTACGGGCGAGTGCTGATGGGCGCGATCAAGGAGGGAAGCGTGCCGCGGCGCGATGTGCCGGCCTACGTCGCCCGCCAGCTCCACCGCGTCGTCGGCAGCGGCTTTCTCGAGGTCTGGGGACCGATCACCCGGGTCTCCAGCGAAAAGGCCGCGGCTATCGCGAAGTACACAACGATCCTGAGCGACGAGGCGGTCGCGGCGGCCGACACCGCTCTCGGCGAGCAGATGTTCACCGAGCTTTGCGCCGTGTGCCACCAGATGTTCGGCGAAGGCGGTCTGATCGGTCCGGACCTCACGGGTTCCAACCGCACGGAGCTGGATTACCTGCTGACGAACATCCTCGACCCGAGCGGCGACATCCAGGACGTCTACCAGACCCTGATGGTGACCACCCGGGACGGCCGGACCTACTCCGGCACCGTCGCCACGAAGAGCCCCCGCTCCATGACCCTGCGCGTCGTCGGCCAGGACGAAGTCGTCATCGCGCAGTCGGATATCCAGTCGTTCGACTACTTCCCGCTCTCGATGATGCCGGAGGGACTGCTCGATCCGTACACCGACGACGAGGTGACGAACCTCGTGGCGTACCTGATGACCGCGCAGGAAGAAGCGAGCCCTCAGGGCCCCTGAGGCAGCCCTGAGGCAAGTACCCGAAGAAGTGGAAATGACGAACGTCGCCATGATCGGCCTCGGCTTCGGCGCCGAGTTCATCCCCATCTACCAGGCCTACGCCGGCGCCAACGTCCACGCGATCTGCCGCCGTGACGAAGCGGAACTGAACAAGGTCGGCGACCAGTTCGGGATCGAGCAGCGGTACACGGACTACGACGACGTGCTCGCCGATCCGGACGTCGACTACGTCCACATCAACACGCCGATCCCGGACCACGCCTGGATGTCGCTCGCCGCGCTCGACGCCGGCAAGCACGTCATGTGCACGGTGCCGATGGCGACGACTGTCGACGACTGCCGCAAGATCGTCGAGAAGGTCGCGGAGACCGGCCTCAGGTACATGATGGCCGAAACGGTCGTCTACAGCCGGGAGTTCCTGTTCATCAAGGAGCTGTACGAGAAGGGCGAGCTCGGCGACATCCAGCATCTCGCCGCCTCGCACCCGCAGGACATGGACGGCTGGCCGTCCTACTGGGAGCGAATGATCCCGATGCACTACGCCACCCACGTCGTCAGTCCCTGCCTGGGGCTGGTCGACGGGCTTGCCGAGTACGTGAGCTGCTTCGGCTCGGGCGTGGTGCGCGACGACATCGCCGAGAAGTCCGGCAACCGCTTCGCCGTCGAGACCTGCCACATCAAGGTCAAGGACAGCGACCTGGTCGCGCACATCTGGCGCTTTCTCTACGACGTCGCGCGGCAGTACCGCGAGAGCTTCGACGTCTACGGCACGAAGAAGAGCTTCGAGTGGACACTGATCGAGGACGAACCCCACGTCCTGCACACCGCGAAGAAGCCCGAGCACGAGATCCCGGAGAAGATCGAGGTGCCCGACTACGCGCACCTCCTGCCGGATGAGATCCGGCACTTCACGCTGCCGCAGGAGATCCACGACGCGGAGCACCTTTCCTTCATCCAGGGCGGCGGCCACGGCGGCTCGCACCCCCACCTCGTGCACGAGTTCCTGAGCGCACTCGGCGACCACCGCGATCCCTGGCCGAACGCGGTCACCAGCGCCAACTGGACCTGCGTCGGCATCTGCGCCCACGAGTCGGCGCTCCAGGGCGGCGAGATCATCCGGCTACCGGGCTTCACGCTCGGACCATAGGACCCCAACCAACGGACCGGCTTCAGGAGGGCCAATGAACAAGACGAAACTACTGATCGCGAGCTTCCTCACCATCCTGGTTGCCGGAGTCGGAACCGCCGTTCGCGGCGGGCTCCTCCTGGAATGGGGCACGGCCTTCGGCTTCACGCAGACGGAACTCGGACAGATCACCGGCGGCGGCTTCGTCGGCTTCGGACTCGTCATCCTCGTGGCCAGCGCCTTCCTCGACCGCTACGGCTACAAACCGTTCCTGCTGGGCGCGGGCGTCCTGCATGTGCTGTCGGTCGTCGTGGCCGTTGCGGCGACTTTCGTCTACAACGGATCGATCGAAACGAACCCGGACTTCGCCCGCGCCGGGGCCTACTTCTGCCTGTTCTGGGGCGTCTTCATCTTCGCCGTCGCGAACGGCATCTGCGAAGCGGTCATCAACCCGCTGGTTGCGACGCTCTACCACAAGGAGAAGACCCACTACCTGAACATCCTGCACGCCGGCTGGCCCGCCGGCCTGATCTGCGGCTCTCTCCTGGGCATCGGCCTGATCGGCCGCGTGCGCTGGGAGATCGTCCTCGCGCTCTACCTCGTTCCGACCCTCATCTACGTCCTGATGATGGTCAAGGAGAGATTCCCCACGTCCGAGGCGGCCGCCGCCGGCGTCAAGTTCCTCGACATGGTCAAGGAGTTCGCGGCGCCCATGCTGCTCTTCCTGCTGGTGCTCCACGTCTGCATCGGCTACGTCGAACTCGGAACCGACAGTTGGATCGTCAACATCATGGACACCGTGCTGGGCGGCAAGGGGCTGTTCATCCTGCTCTACACGTCCATCCTGATGTTCGTGCTGCGCTTCTTCGCCGGACCGATCGTTCACCGGATCAACCCGCTCGGCCTGCTGTTCGTCAGCGCCGTCGTCGCCGCCATCGGCCTCTACTCGCTCGGTTCGCTGGCCGGCGCCGTCACCGTCATGATCGCCGCCACGATCTACGGCGCCGGCAAGGCCTTCTTCTGGCCGACGATGCTGGCCGTCGTCTCGGAGCGCTTCCCGCGCGGCGGCGCCCTGACGCTCGGCGCCGTCGGCGGCGTCGGCATGCTCTCGGCGGGACTGCTGGGCGGCCCCGGCATCGGCTACCTCCAGGACCGGCACGCCTCGCAGGACCTGCAGGCCAACGCCCCCGCCGTGTACGAGGAGTACAAGGCCCAGGGCACGAACAGCTTCCTGTTCTTCGCCCCCGTCCAGGGCCTCGACGGCACGAAGGCCGGTCCGGTCATGGAGAAGGCGAAGGACTTCAGCATCACCCTGCCGCCGGACGAGCAGGCCGTGCGCGACGCGTCCTTCCACGGCGGCCAGACCGCCCTGCGGATCACCGCGGCGATACCCGTGTTCATGGCGCTCGGCTTCCTCTACCTGATCCTCCACTTCCGGCGGGCAGGGGGCTACAAGCAGATCGAGCTGACGTCGCAGCAGGAGACCTGATCGCCGGCGTGCGAGTCACGCTCCTGTCGGCTGCACCAAGGGCGCACTCCCGATGAACTTCGAGGTTCTCGTAGTCGGGGGAATTCTCGCGGTAGCGGTGGTCCTGTTCGTGACCGAATGGGTCCGGGTGGATCTGGTCGCCCTGATGGTGATGCTCGCACTCGTGGTGACGAACATCCTCGAGGGCGAGCAGGCGATCATGGGTTTCGCCAACGAAGCGGTCATCACGATCGCTTCCGTCCTGGTCCTGAGCGGCGGGCTGATGCGGACCGGAGTGGCCCACTTCATCGGTCAACGGGTCTTGGCCGCGTCGGGGCACGGAGTCGGCCGTCTCATCGCGGTGATGATGCCCACGGTGGGCCTCCTGTCGGGGATCATGAACGACATTGGAATCACCGCGCTCATGCTTCCGGTGGTCCTGGATATGGCCCGCCGCACCGGGGCCGCGCCCTCCAAACTGCTCATGCCCCTGGCCTTCGGATCCCTGCTCGGCGGAATGACGACCTTGATCGGAACGGCGCCGAACATCCTGGTGAACGGGGCGTTGCGGGATGCCGAGTTCGAGCCGTTTCAGATGTTCTCGTTCACGCCGGTCGGGTTGACGGCGCTTGCCGTAGGGGTCGTCTACATGACGTTCCTGGGCCGGCGACTGCTGCCGGACCACGCTCCGAAAGAGGAGTCCGACCCGGTGGATCTGGGGGGACTCTACGACCTGGGTGGCCTCATCGGAATCCTGAGAGCGCCCAGACATTCCGCACTGGCTGGCAAGACACTTCGCCAGGGCCGGTTGGGCCATGCGCTGGGTCTGAACGTCGTAGCGGTGCGACGAAGCGGACAACTGATCCTCGCTCCCAGGAACGACTTCGTTCTGAGGGAGGGAGACGAGATGGTCGTCGAAGGAACCCTGGAGAGGTTCGAGGCCCTCCGCGCATGGAAGCACCTGGAGATCGAGTCGAGAGAGAGGACTCTGGAGCGCATCGCAAAGGCCTCTATCGGGGTAGCGGAACTGGAGTTGGCGAGAGATTCCTCACTGATCGGCAAGACGGTTCGCAAAGCGAACCTGCGCCGGACCCGGCGCCTGCATGTGCTTGCCATCCTGCGCGGCGCCACCGTGCATCGTACGGGACTGCGGGAGATGACTCTTGCTTCAGAGGATCGTCTGCTGATTGCGATGGAGAGCGGACGACTTGCCGCGCTGGCGGAGGACGGCAGCCTGGGAGCGGTTCGTTCCGTGCCGGCGGAAGAGCTGGTCTCTCGTTACCACATGGAGCGCAGGATTCAAAGCGTCAGAATCTCGGAAGACTCACTACTGTCCGGTCAGCTACTCGCACAGACCCAGTTGGCCGATGCATTCGGCCTGACGGTGGTGGGGATTCTGCGGACCGATGACGAGTTTCTCGTTCCCGATCCGGATACCAAACTCGAAGGAGGGGACGTTCTTCTGCTCCGGGGACAGTTCGAGGATCTCAGGATCCTGGAGGCGCTCCAGGATCTGGAGGTGGGCGACGATCACCCCCTGGATTTGAGTCGACTGGAGTCCGAAACCGTCGGCCTGGCGGAGGCGTCGTTGTCTCCCCGCACGACATTCGCGGGAAGGACGGTCGAGGAGCTCAAGTTCCGGCAGAACTACGGTGTCTCGATCCTCGCGATATGGCGGAACGGAGAGATCTACCGCAGTGGGCTCCGGAAGACGGAACTGCTCCCCGGTGATGCCCTTTTGCTCTATGGCGACAGGAACAAGCTCGCGCTACTTGCGGAACACCCGGACTTTCTCGTCATGACTGAAGGAGCCGGAGAAGCGATGCGAAGCCGGAAGGCTCCCGTCAGCGCCCTGATCATGGCGGGCGTCCTGACTTCGGTGATCTCGGGTCTTTTGCCTGTGTTTGTCGCGGCGCCAATCGGAGCCGTCCTGATGGTGCTGACGGGCTGCCTGAAGATTGAGGAGGCCTATCGGTGCATCGAGCTGAAGGCGGTCATCCTGATCGCGGGGATGCTCAGCTTGGGACTCGCGATGCAGGAGTCCGGAACCGCCGCGCTGGTGGCCAAAACGGTGTTGGGATCCCTTGCGGACTTCGGGCCGCTGGCAGTGACGGCGGGGCTCTTTCTGATCACAGCCCTATCGGCCCAAGTCATGCCGACGGCGGCGGTCGCGGTACTCATGTCGCCCATTGCCCTTAGCACGGCCACCACCGAAGGGCTGTCGGCCCAGGCTCTCATGATGACGGTGGCGGTGGCGAGTTCCTGCGCCTTCATGAGTCCGGTGGGTCATCCGGTCAATCTGTTGGTGATGGGGTTCGGACGATACCGGTTCGTTGACTTCATGAAGGCCGGCTTCCCGTTGTTGATCCTGGTGATGATGGTGGTTCTGACGGTTCTTCCGCTCGTATGGCCGTTGGTGCCGGAGGTCTGAAGACCAAACGGCGTTTGACCGAAGCCGGCAGGTCCACTAGTCTCAGAAACGGACCCACTGCCATCCAATAGCTGGCCGGCTGCACCAAGGGCGCACTCCCAGGGCGCAGCGCCGCGAAAACCGGACTGCCGTTCTTCGAGTGCGCCCCGGACGGGGTGCCGGCCGAGAACCCGCAGGAGGCTGCTCGATGCGCAGATCGTCATCGCGACGCCTGGCGGCCGGAATCGTGTTGGTACTGCTGCTGCCTGGCCTCGCTGCGGCTCAGCGAAGGGCTCGCGGGCCCGTGGAGGTGCCCGAGACGCCAGCGGGCTGGACCGTACCCCGTACCGTGGACGGCCACCCCGATCTGCGGGGAGTGTGGGTGGAGATCGGCGGCACCCGCGGCGGCGCCAGACTGTCCCACCTCGTCATCGACCCGCCCGAAGGCGGGATTCCGGCTCTGACCGAGCAGGCGCAGAAGGACTGGGACGCCCTCCAGCAGTACCTGGAGGAGCATCCGGCCGACACCTGGAAGGACCGCTCCCTGGGCGAACGCTGCGTGACCCTGGGCGTGCCCGTGCGGGCGAACTTCAACCAGTACTACAAGTTCGTCCAGAACAGGGACCATGTGGTCATCGTCATGGAGTGGTATCACGAGGCCCGCGTCATCCCTCTCGACGGTTCGCCCCACCCCGATCGCCGGATCGGGCTATGGCTCGGAGACTCGCGCGGCCGCTGGGAAAGCGACTCCCTGGTGGTCGAGACGGCGAACTACCTGCCCAAGGGGTACGCCGGCACCCACCAGCGAGGGACCCCGCAGACCTGGTTCCACTCCCTCAACTCGGAAGAGCTGGTGGTGACCGAGCGCTTCACCCGGGTCGGCCCCGAGGTGATGCTCTACGAGGTGACGATCGACGATCCACCGATCTGGGTCAGGCCATGGACGGTGAGGATGCCGATGGGCAAGCGCAACGAGCCGCTCTTCGAGTTCGCCTGCCACGAGGGCAACTACAACATGGCGAACATCTTGCGCGGCGCTCGCGTCAGCGAGCAGGAGGCCGCGGCGGACCCCGAATGAGAGGCGGAAACGTGCGAATCCGAATGCGGCGCGCAGGGCTTTCCGCCGCGGTCGCTGCCGCCGTTGCAGTGACGGCCGCGACGCCGGTCCAGGCACAGGACTACCGTGCCGCGCGCACCAGTGATGGCGAGCCGGATCTGAACGGCATCTGGCAGGCCCTGACGACGGCGCACTGGGACATCGAGGCCCACGCCGCCCGCAGCGGCCCGATCGTCGAACTCGGTGCGCTCGGCGCCGTGCCGGGGGGCCTGGGCATCGTCGAAGGCGGCGAGATCCCCTACACCCCGGCAGCGAGGGCGAAGCAGCAGGAGAACCTCGCGCGATGGTGGGAGCTGGACCCGGCGATCAAGTGCTTCATGCCCGGCATCCCCCGCGCCAACTACATGCCCTTCCCGTTCCAGATCATCCAGACCCCCGAGAACGTCATCTTCGCCTACGAGTTCGCCAGCGCCAGCCGGATCGTCTACATGAACCGACCCGACTTCGAGAGTCCCGGCGACAACTGGATGGGGCACTCCCGCGGGCACTGGGAGGGAGAGACCCTCGTGATCGATGTCTCTGCCCAGGTACCCGACACCTGGCTCGACAGCTCCGGCAATCACCACAGCGAGGAGATCCACGTCCTCGAGCGCTACACGGCGACCGGGCCGGACCATCTCCACTACGAGGCGACGATCACCGACCCGAAGACCTACACCCGCCCGTGGAAGGTGAGCTTTCCGCTCTATCGACGCATCGAGGAGAACATGCAGCTACTCGACTTCAAGTGCGTCGTGTTCGCGGAGGAGCTGATGTACCGCCACCTGAGCAAGGGCGTCTGGAAGGGCGGAGATCCCGAATGACCGGGAAGGAGACCAGCATCGTGCCCACCAAGGTCCTCATGGCCGCAGTCGCTTTCACTCTCGCCGTGGGCGCCGCACCGGCAATGGCGCACCACGCCTTCGCCGCCGAGTTCGATGCCGACCGCCCGGTCAAGCTCACCGGCAAGGTGACCCGGATGGAGTGGATCAATCCGCATGCGTGGATCCACATGGAGGTCGTGAAGGAAGATGGCTCGACCGAGATCTGGATGGTCGAGAGCGGCAGTCCCCCGAGCCTGTTTCGCCGGGGCTTCACCAAGAATTCGCTGCTGCCGGGAACCGAGATCGTCGTCGATGGCTTCCAGGCCAAGGACCGCTCGAACAAGTGCGCGGGACGCACCGTGACCTATACCAACGGGGAGAGACTGTTCCTGGGCTCTTCCGGCACCGGCGCGCCGAGAGATTCGGCCGACCCGTCGGAGCCACCGAACCGATGAGGGCTGGATACGCGGCACTGGCGGCAGTGGCGGCCGCATTGTCAGCCCCCGCCGCCTTCGCCGAGTCCGGCGCTCCCGACGTCGAGTGGCAGCATCACGGCCGCGACCACGCCTTCAGCCGCTACTCGCCGCTAGCGGACATCGACGGCGAGAACTTCGCCCGGCTCGAGGTGGCCTGGCGCTGGAAGTCCGCCGACCACCGCGTGCGGGAGGTGCCGGGCGCCTTCTCGGGCTCGGCGCTCATGATCGGCGGCCGGGTCTACATGATGACCACGCTGTGGCAGCTCGCGGCGCTCGATGCGGCCACCGGCGAAGAGCTCTGGGTGTTCGACTCCGAAGCGTACAAGGCGCCCAGGGCCGCGTACTCGGGTCCCCGGGGAATCGAGTACTGGACCGACGGCGAGGAGGAGCGCATCCTGTTCGCCACCTCCGGAAAGCTGCTGATCTCGATCGACCTTGCGACCGGGCAACCCGATCCCGACTTCGGCGAGGAGGGCTTCGTCCACATGGCGCTCGACGACCTCGGACGCCCCGGGATCCGGCTGCGCGACATCAGCGCCGGCTCGCCCGGGATCGTCGTCGGCGACACGTACATCGTCGGCTCGCGGATCTTCGACGTGCCGTCGAAGAAGACGGGCATCCCGCCGGGCCACGTGCGCGCCTACGACGTGCGCACCGGCAAGCAGAAGTGGCGCTTCCACACGATCCCGCAGGAAGGCGACGACTTCACCGAGACCTGGGAGAACGACTCCTGGAAGTGGATGGGCAACACGAACGTGTGGGCGCCGCTCGCCGCCGACGAGGAGCTCGGCTACGTCTACTTCGCTACGTCGACACCGTCGAGCGACTACTACGGCGGCGACCGCCACGGCGACAACGTGTTCGGCGAAAGCCTGGTTTGCGCCGACGCGGAGACGGGCGAGCGCATCTGGCACTTCCAGACCGTGCATCACGGCATCTGGGACTACGACAACGCCTCGGCCCCGAACCTGGTCGACGTGGTCGTCGAAGGCCGGCTGCGCAAGGCCGTGGCCATGGCGTCGAAGACCGCCTTCATCTACGTCTTCGATCGGATCACCGGCGAGCCGCTGTGGCCGATCGAGGAGCGGCCGGTTCCCCCGTCCACGGTGCCCGGCGAGCGACTCTCGCCGACCCAGCCGTTTCCGACCAAACCGCCAGCATTCGATCTTCAGGGCCTGACCGTCGACGATCTGGTCGACTTCACGCCGGAGCTGCGCCGGGAGGCGCTCGAGGTCCTCGAGTCGTTTGTCACCGGACCGATCTTCACGCCCTCCATCGTCGCCGGCGAAGGAGGCAAGCTCGGCACGATCGTCTCGCCCGGCCCAGGCGGCGGGGCCAATCATCCCGGCGCCTCGTTCGATCCCCTGACCGGGATCGTCTACGTCCAGTCGACCACCCAGCTCGGCGCCTGGGGACTGGCGAAGCCGGACCCCGCCCGCAGCGAGTTCCGCTACGTGAAGAAGTCGACGGGAGGAGCGGGAGGACTCAAGATCCCCCAGGGGTTGCCCCTGACGAAACCACCCTACCGGCGCATCACGGCGATCGATCTGAAGACCGGCGAGCACGCCTGGCAGGTGCCGCTGGGAGAAGGCCCAACGGATCACCCCGCGATCAGCCATCTCGACCTCGGCCCTCTGGGCAGCCGCCCTTCAAGCGGAACCCGCGAAGGCGGGCTTCTCGTCACCCGGACGCTCCTGATCACCCACTCGCCCAAGCGGGAGAGCTGGGACGCGCCGACGGCGACCGCCAGCTACCTCACCGCCTACGACAAGGCCACCGGCAAGGTGCTGGCGCAGGTCGAGACCGACACGGCGCTGCACGGCGTGCCGATCACCTACCGGCACGAGGGCCGCCAGTACATCGTGGTGCCGGCAGGCGGCAGGCCGGGCGGCAGGGCCGTGGGCAGAAACGCGAACGTCCAGGCGGCGACAGCGGAACTGGTGGCTTTCGCGCTGCCGCGGGAGGACTGACGACCACGCTCGGCGGGATGAGGAGGTCCACGAGATGATCAGGAACGTCGCACGCTCCCTATCCCAACGGCCGGGCGCGCTCGTCCTCGGCCTCGCGGCCTGCGGTTGCGCCGCTCCCTCGGGCGAGGAGGCCGGATCGTCGTCGATTCCATCGCGGCCGAACATCATCCTGATGATGAGCGACGACCAGGGCTGGGGCGACGTCGAGTACCCCCAGCAACTCGCCCCCGGCGACGTCTTTCCCGGCCACAGCGAGGTCAAGACGCCCGAGCTGCGCGAGATGGCGGCGGCCGGCCTCCAGTTTCACCGCATGTACTCGCACGGTTCGAACTGCAGTCCGACCCGGTCGTCCTTCGTCACCGGCCGCTCTCCGCGCCGCAACCACGTCGACATGGCCTACAACGACGGTCTCCGCAACCTGGAACTGACGATCGCCGAACTGGCCCAGACGCAGGGCTACATGACCGGACACTTCGGCAAGTGGCACCTCGGCAACCTGAACCGGACACCCGAACCCGACGCGGACGACCTCGCGCGTTGCGGCGGCCGTTGCTTCGGCCGGAGCGGAGGCGACTTCTACTCCGCGCCTTGGCACCACGGCTACGAGCGCGCCTGGGCGTCCCCGCAGGCGCTGCCGACCTTCGAGCCAATGCGCATCGACCCCGCGGGCCCCCTCCCGAGCGAAGGCAACCACATCGGGGCGCACTACTGGACCGGCCACGAGCAGCACATCGACATCGACTCCCCCACGCTCGCCGGCGACGCCTCCGCGATCCTGGTCCGGGAAACGACGCGGTTCATCGACGATGCCGTTGCGGCCGACCGCCCCTTCTTTGCCGTCGTCTGGTTCCATCCGCCGCACAGCCCCCATCGCCTCGACCAGGCGACTCTCGACGAGTTCTACTCCTCCGAAGAGCAGGCGGAAATGAACGACTACGAGAAGGCCTACTACTCCGGCATCACGGCGATGGACAGGGAGATCGGCCGTCTGCGCGCCCACTTGCGAACGCTCGGCATCGAAGACGACACGCTGGTGGCCTTCACCTCCGACAACGGTCTTTCGGGGTCCGTGAGGCTCGACGACCGCGACGAGGCCAAGGCCGGCCTGCGCGGATTCAAGGGCTCCATCTGGGAGGGCGGGGTCCGGGTACCGGGCATCGTCGAGTGGCCGGGACGGATCGCTCCCGGGGAGACGTCCACCCCGATGATCACCAGCGACTACCTGCCGACGCTCCTCGACATCTGGGACGTCGACCTGCCCGACTCGCGGCCGCTCGACGGCGAGTCGATGTCCGAAGTCCTCTTCGGCGATCGCTCGGCGCCGCGCCTGGGCCGCCT
Organism: Acidobacteriota bacterium; assembly: GCA_026708285.1. GTDB lineage: Bacteria > Acidobacteriota > Thermoanaerobaculia > Multivoradales > Multivoraceae > Multivorans. The sequence continues at coordinate 17,343 of JAPOVF010000311.1, read as the reverse complement.
CCGTTTCGACGACTGCGACGACCCCGTTCCTGAACGCGCCGCCGGCGAGCCCGAGGACTGCGACAGCGCCGGCCGGGGCCGCGGTGGCCGGGGCCTGATGAGGGTAGGCGGCGGGCGTTCCATCCTCGACGACCGCTACAAGCTGATCTCGGTGACCAGCGGCCGGGAGTGGGAACTCTTCGACCTGCTCGAAGACCCGCGCGAACAGACGCCGGTCGCTACCAGCGCCGATGTCGACTCGAGGCCGCCGGAGATCCAGGAGGTCTTCACCTCGCTGCTGGACGAGATCACGACCTGGTACGAGGTGGACTCGGCGGCCAGCCGCGAGGGCGCCGACTACGACACGCGCATCGCCGCCGCCGGCGGCGTCGACCTTCTCGGCGACGTCGGCGACGAGACCGTTCCCGGCGACCTGTCGGCCGCTCGTCGGACCTCAGCAGATCGTCCCGAACTCGTCGTCGAGCGCCAGTTCGCCACCCTCGGCGAGGACCTCGTTGTCGAAAGCGGCGGCGCCCCCGCCGCCTACGACGGCGGCAACCCGCCGCCCGGCGCGACCGTACCCGCGGGCACCGTCGTCCACAGTTACCTGCTGCATTTCGCCCCTACCGCCGCGTCCGATCTCACCGGCGTCGAGATCGTGTTCGACGATCCCATCCTCGGTGTCGCCGCGAGTGCGGAGAGCCTCGCCGCCAGCGACTACCTCGCCTTCGCCAACCCCGACTTCGGCGCCCCGGCCGATCGCGGCACCCTGGGCGACGAGACGGACGCCGGCGGCTGGGAGATCCTCGCCGGCGGAACGACGATCCTCATCGACCTGGCCGCGGGCGCCAGCGGCGTCGACCAGTTGCGAATCCTCACCGAAGCAGCTTTGCAGCGGGCCCAGTGAACGGGAACGTCCACCGGCGTCGCACGATCTGGCGGCCTTGCCTTGCGCTGGCGCTGCTGGCAGCCGCGTCGATGGCAACCGGCGCCCTCGCCGAGTCCGGCGAGGAGAACGCCGAGTGGCCGCACCACGGCCGGGACCACGCCTTTACCCGCTACTCGCCCCTCGACCAGATCGATGCGTCGAACTTCGAGCAACTGGAGGTGGCCTGGCGCTGGAAGTCGGCCGATCACGACCTGAGGGAGGAGCCGGGCACCTTCCGGGGCTCGGCGCTGATGATCGGCGGCCGGGTCTACATGGCGACCAGCCTCTGGCAGATCGCCGCCCTGGACGCCGCGACCGGTGAGGAACTCTGGCTCTACGACCCGAAGAGCTACGAGTTCCCGCAAGCCTACGGCGCCACTCCCCGAGGCCTCGAGTACTGGACCGACGGCGAGGTCGAGCGCATCATCTTCATCACCAGCGGCAAGCAACTGATCTCGCTGGACCTCGCCACCGGACGCCCTGACCCCGGCTTCGGAGAAGACGGCGTCGTCGATCTGTCGGATGACCGGCTGGGCCGCGAGGAGGTCTTCCAGCGCGACATCAGCGCCGGCTCGCCCGGGATCGTGATTCGCGACACCTTCATCGTGGGCTCGCGAATCGCCGACGCGCCCGCGACGAAGCAGGGGCTTCCGCCCGGCCACGTGCGGGCCTACGACGTCCGTACCGGTGAGCCGAAGTGGCGGTTTCACACGATTCCGCGGGAGGGCGAGGAGTTCACCGAGACGTGGCACAACGACTCCTGGAAGTGGGTCGGCGGCGCCAACGTCTGGGGAGCGATGGCCGGCGACGAGGAGCTCGGCTACGTCTACATCCCCACCACGACGCCGACCGGCAATCTCTGGGGCGGCCACCGGCCCGGCGCGAACGTCTACGCCGAGAGCCTGCTCTGCCTCGACGCCGAAACCGGTGAGCGCGTCTGGCACTTCCAGGCCGTTCATCACGGCATCTGGGACTGGGACATCGCCTCAGCCCCAGTTCTCGCAGACGTCGTGATCGACGGCCGGTTGCGGAAGATCGTCGCCCAGGTGTCCAAGACGGCCTTCACCTACGTCTTCGACCGGGTTACAGGCGAGCCGATCTGGCCGATCGAGGAACGCCCGGTGCCGCAGACCACGGTGCCCGGGGAGTGGACGGCACCGACTCAGCCCTTTCCGACCAGGCCGGCGGCCTTCGATCTCCAGGGCGTGACGATCGACGATCTGATCGACTTCACGCCGGAACTGCGAGAGGAGGCGCTCGAGATCGCCGACGAGTTCCTCCTGGGACCGATGTTCACGCCCCCGATCGTCGCGGGCGAGGGAGGGAAGACGGCGACGCTCGCGGTGCCGGGGATGGCAGGTGGAGCGAACCATCCCGGCGCCTCGCTCGATCCGTTGACCGGCATCCTCTACGTTCAGTCGCGAACGCAGCCGACCGGGGTGGCGGTCGCGCCGCCGGACCCGGCACGCAGCGAGTGGAGATGGGTCAGCCGCGGCGGTCGTGTCGGAAGCCCCCAGGGACTGCCGCTCCTCAAGCCTCCGTACCAGCGGATCACGGCCATCGACCTGAACACCGGCGACCACGCCTGGATGGCGCCGTTCGGCGAGGGACCGACCGACCACCCCGCCATCCGGCATCTCGATCTCGGCCCTCTAGGCAGCCGCCCCTCGAGCGGCAACCGCGAGGGCGGACTTCTGATCACCAGGACCCTGCTGATCACCTACGTGCCGAACTGGCCGAGCTGGGACGCTCGCGCCGCCAGGGGCAGCTACCTCCAGGCCTACGACAAGGTCACCGGCAAGCTCCTGGCGGAGGTGGAGACGGAGGCCACCCTGCACGGTGTACCGATGACCTACCTGCACCAGGGCCGCCAGTACATCGTCGTGCCCGCCGGCGGCAAGGTGGTTTCGAGAACCGCGCGCAGCGGCCCGGAGACGGCTCAGCTCGTGGCCTTCGCCCTGCCGCCCGCGGAGAACGACATTCCGCGGATGCCGGGCGGCGAGCCCGATCTCTCAGGCACTTACACCATCAACACGCTGACGCCCATCGAACGCCATCCGAGATACGGCGACGACCCCTACATGAGCGCCGATGACGCCAGGAGAATCGAGGAGTCCGCGGCCGCGAGGTCCGCCCAGCAGGGCCTCCCAAGTGACCCCGATCGTCCTCCGCCGCCGGATGGCGGCTACGCCGGCGGCCGGGTCACGGGCGCCAACGCCCTCTCGCTTCTCGACATGGGCACGATCGTCTTCACCGTCGACGGCAGGCACCGGAACTCCGTCCTCACCGACCCACCGAACGGCCGCATGCCGCCCGTGACCGAGGCGGGAAGGAAGCGGCGGCCGGCATTCACGATCGTCGATCGCATGGGCCCTCCGAATCCCGACGGCGCCTGGTGGCTGCGGGCGGAGGAAGTCACCGGCATCCGAGGCCGCGTCATCCCGGCGACGAACGGCGAGCACCGGATCTTCGACGACCCGGAGCTGATCGGCCTCTGGGAGCGCTGCATCTACTCCGATCGGGCGACCATCCCGACCCTGCGAAGGGGCTACGGCGCCTACTACCGCATCACCCAGACCACGACCCATGTCGTCATCCTGGCGGAACTGATGCACGAGGCACGCATCGTCCGCCTCGGCTCGGAGCACCCGCCGAAAGAAGTGCTCTCCTACGCCGGCGAATCGATCGGCCGGTGGGAGGGCGACACCCTGGTCGTCGACACGACGAACTTCCGCCGGCGAGGCGTGGCAAGGGACGCGAACGAGCGACGCAAGAACGCCCGAAGTCCCTCAGGGGTACCGCACGAGGGACTCCACATCGTCGAACGCTTCACTCCGCAGGACGACGGCAGCCTGTTCTACGAGTTCAGCGTCGACGATCCCGACTACGAGGCGACCTGGGGCGGTTCGTTCCCGTGGCTGCACACCGACGAGCGCATCTACGAGTACGCCTGCCACGAAGGCAACTACTCGATGGGAATGACGATGCGCGGGGCGCGGCAGCTGGAGAGGGAGTGGGCGGAAAGGCGGTAGGAGCCATGGAACTGGCCGCCGAAACGGAGCCGGCCTGACGGCCGGCGCGTCTACCAGGCCGCCTGCGGCGGCAGCCGGCCAGAAGGCCGGCGCACCCAGCCGGCGACCTTGCCTCCTACCTCCCTACCAGCTCAAGGCACCGGTGCTCTGGCCGAACGACGCGGCCTCCAGGTCCATGTGCTGCAGCATCGTGACGTAGAGGTTGGAGAGCGGCGCGTTGTCGTTCCTGTCGTAAGCGACGTAGCGGCCGTGGTCGAAGCCGCCGCCGGCGAGGAAGATCGGCAGGTTCCGGGTGTCGTGGGAGTTCCCGTTGCCGAGGTTGCTGCCGAAGAGGACCGCGGTCTGATCCAGCAGCGTGCCGTCTCCCTCGCTGCATCCCTTGAGCTGCTCGAGAAGGCTGCCGAAGCACCTGACGATCTCCGTCTCGACCTTCCTCAGTTGCACGATCTTGTCCGGGTCCTGGCCGTGGTGCGAGAGGTTGTGGTGCGTGCCCGAAACCCCCGGGATCTTCGGCACTTCCCGGAGCTCCTGGATCATCACGGCGACGACGCGGGTCGAGTCGGTCTGCAGGATCAGCGGGATGAGGTCCATCAGCAACTGGACGCGGCCAATGAGGTCGCGGCGTTCCCGGACGTCGACGGGGGGCTCCCGGTCCACCCGCGGCTTGGGCCGGTCGAGCCAGGCCCGGGCCTCGGTGATGCCCTTCTCGGCCGCGCGCACGGCCTCGAAGTACGAGTCCAGTCGACCCCGGTCGACCTCGCTGGCGCGCCGGTCGAGCATCTTTCTCTGCGAGTTCAGGCCGTCGAGGATGCTGCGTCCGTCGCCGAGATCCCGCTTCTGCCGCTCGACCTCGTCGGCATCCCCGGCGAGGAACATCCGGGCGAAGAGATTGGCGGGACTCGTCTCTGAAGGCACCATGACCCCGCGACTCGTGAACGACTGGCTCTGCGTGCCCTTGGCGCTCCTCTGAACCGTCGTGTCGGTACCCAGCACGAGCGAGGGAAAGCGGGTGACGTAGCCGAGCTCACCGGCGGCAAACTGATCGACCGAGATCGTGTTGCGAAAGCCGGCGAGCTCCGGGTGGCGGGCGGCGGTCAGCCAGGAGACCTCGCTGCTGTGGGCCTGGCGGCCGTTCTGGTCGTGGTGCGAGAGTCCCGAGAACAGGGTGTAGTCGCGCCGGTGGTCCCGAAGCAGGTCCAGGTACTCGGTCGTCTCGTAGTCCCGGCCCGGTGTGGCGGGAAAGAGCGATGGCGGGTGCAGGCCGAGTGCGTTGCATACGGTCACCATCCGCCGGGGCGCCGGGATCGCTGCTCGGGCCAGGGCCGGGCTCATCGCTTCGAGGAGGGGCAGGGCCAGGGCGACCCCGGAAGTCCGAAGGAAGGTGCGTCGGTCGAGGGGTTGGTTCATCGTTGCCGCTCCCTGAAGAGTGGGCTCTGGGTGACATTGTGGATGATCGTGCGCACGCCGTAGCCGCCCTCGCGGCTCTGCGCGACGAGCCGCGATAGCTCGTCGCGGTCGGCGAAGCCGATCTCGGCGCCGGTTGCATAGACGACGAGCTGCGAGATGAAGTGGCGCGCCACCTGATCCTCCTCCTCCGCGAGCAGGAGTCGCTTGTACTCGGCGATGCCCGAGAAGGACCTGCCCTCCGGAGTGACGCCGGCCGCATCCACGGGCGGCCCGTCCTTGTACTCGAGGATGGGGCGACCGTAGAGGGTCCCCGTCGGCGTGTCGCCCTCGCCGCTGGAGCGGTAGCGCGTCCGGAAGCCGCCGGTCGGGTCGAAGGCCTCCAGGGCGAATCCCGGCGGGTCGATCGCGCGGTGACAGACGTTGCAAGTCGGATCCCGGCGGTGTTTGGCGAGGATCTCGCGGATCGTCGTGGCGCCCCGGATGTCGGGCTCGACCGAGCCGGCGTTCGCCGGCGGCGGGTTCGGCGGCCGGCCGAGCAGGTTCGAGAGGACGAAACTGCCGCGAAAGACCGGCGAGGTCGTCGTGCCGTTGGCGGTGACCTTGAGCACGCTGGCCTGCGTCAGGACGCCGCCGCGCACACTGTCGTCGGGCAGCGAAACCTTGCGCATGTGCTGCCCCTCCACCCCGGGGATGCCGTAGTGCTCCGCCAGGCGGCGGTTGAGAAAGGTGAAGTCGGAGTCGATCAGGTTCCGGACGCCGAGGTCGCTCTTCACGAGCTCGGTGAAGAAGAGCCTGGTTTCCTCCTGGAGCGCGTGATGGAGCAGGTCGTCGTACTCGGGATAGAGCCTCTCGTCGGGACTCGTGAACTCGATCTCGTAGAGCCGCAGCCACTGGCCGACGAAGTCCCCAATGAAGCGCTGCGCCTTCCCGTCGTCGAGCATCCTCTCGACGTGCCGGGCCATCACCTCCGGCTCCGACAACGCGCCTTCCCGTGCCGCCGCGAAGAGCTCCTCGTCCGGCAGGCTCTTCCACAGAAAGTACGAGAGTCGGGTCGCCAGCGCGAAGTCGTCCAGCTCGCCCGGCCGATCGTCGTGGTAGAGAAACTGGGGCGCGCTCAGGACAGCGCGCAGCGGAACCCGGACGGCGTCGACGAACTCCCGTCCGGCGGCGATCGCAGGCCTGGCCAGGCTTGCGAACGCCTTCACCTCACCCGCTTCGGCCGGCCGTCGAAACGCCAGCGGCACGAGGTGCGAGACGACGTCCACGACGTGCTCGTACGGATCCTTCGTGAGCTTCAGCTCGCCGGCGGCGTCGAACTCGATGCCGTCGAAGAGCCGGCGCGTCGACGGCGGCGGCCACCCATCGAGAAGCGGTCCCTCGATGGCGAGTGTCCTGACCGCCACGCCCTCGCCCTTGTAGGTCGCGGCCCCATCCACGAGGATCTCGGTGGGGTGGTAGAAGATCGGGTGATAGACCCGGTTGTTGAGCAGCCGCCGGCCCAGGCCCTTCCCCGCAGCCACGACCTGGGCCTCTGCCGACCAGTCTTCGATGGGGGCGTAGAAGCCTTCGACGTCCGTGTGCCAGTCGAGGTCGGCCACTTCGGGAAAGACGTAGTCGGTCGGGTGGAGGAAGGTCGTGGCTTCGAACGTGCCCGACTCCCCGTTCAGCAAGTCAAAGGCACCGAGCAACGTCCTGTCGCCGTTCGGGTTGGCACGAACGAGAAGGAGCGTCACCGGCGTCGACGCCTGGTAGGGATAGGCGTCGACGCTGACCCTGTACAGACCCGAATGCGCGACGTGGAAGCCGTGGCGGTCGCTCCTCAGATTCGTGGCCGAGAAGGACCCGCTGGTGTTGTGGTGGTCTTCATCGACGAACATCGCGACGGCGTCGTCGAGCTTCTTGCTGACGCTCTGGCGGACCATGAGGTACGAAGCTGGGTTGCTCGGATAGTCGATCAGGCGCGCCGCGCTCGCCGGACGCTCTCCCAGCCGGATCGCCGCATCGAGCGCACGGTCGGCCGCTTCCAGGTAGCTGCGCAGGTGAAGCGGCGAGATCCCCTGCTCCGTCGCCAGCGTGTCGAACCCGGCGGATGCGCTCTCAGCCGGCAGCAGGCGGGCCAGGTTCTCCTCAATCAGGAGCAGGTCCTCTACGGTGTACTCGTACTCGAGCCCGGTCAAACGGCGCGGCGGCGTCTGTCCGGCGGCTCGAGCCGCCAGGTCCGCCGTCTCCAGATCTCTCGCCAGCGCCCCGAGCGCCGCGTCGACGACTGGTTTCGGGGGGCGCCGCGTCCCGGGAGGAGGCATCTCGCCCGCCTCGAGACGCTCGAAGACCCGCACCCACTTGCGGAAGATCCCTCGATCGTCGAGGTCGTAGCCGAGGTTCTCCAGATCGAGCGGCGTCTCGGTCTCGACGTCGTGGCAGCGAAGACAAGAGACTTCCAGGAGACGCGCGACGTCGGCCTCGAGCGAACGGGCGGCAACCGTGCCGGGAAGGACGAGCAGCGCCGCGAAAAGAGCCGAGGAAGCCGCCTTCATCGTCGACTCTCCGCAGGCAGCCGGTAGGCGACCAGTTCCGGCACCCTGCCGCTGACCGTGAGCGCGACGTACTGGTGACCGTCGAGTTCGTACGTCATCGGCGAGCCGAGCCCGCGGCCGGGCAGATCGACCCCGGCCAGCGGCTCGCCGGTGGCCTTGTCGTAGGCCACGAGCTGCGGACCGTCGTCGGTCCCCCCGGTGTTCAGCGCGTGGATCAGCAACGTCCTGGTCAGCAGCGAACCGGCGCGGCTGTGATCGCCCCCGAGCGGCGGCAGATCGAGATCGCGCAGCAAAGGGTGGTCCTGATAGCGGGCGCCCCGGCCCAGCGGCGTTGTCCACAGGTGCTCGCCCCGAGTCATGTCGATGGCGACCATCGCGGAGTAGGGCGGTTTCCACAGCGGCAGCCCCCGCGGCATCGCCGGCTGCCGGATCGGGTTGCCTCCGTCGAGAAACGCGACACCTCGAGCCACAGGCTCGAACTGCCCCCAGGACGTCGTGCGGCCGCGCATGATCCCACCGACCGGATCGGTGCGATCGGCGATGTAGCGCAGGTCGGTCGATGCTCGTCCGTCGCGGAAGCGGAGCACCGAGTGGCCGTTCGTCGTGGGGACGTACAGCACGCCGGTTTCGGGATCGACGGCGGCGCCCGACCAGTTGGCGCCGCCGCCCGCCGCCGGCCGGAAGATCGTGCCGCGTAGCGACAGCGGCGTGTAGAGCGGCCCGAGCCTGAACCCTCCGACGGCTTCAAGCGCCATCTGCCGGATCTCGGGAGTGAAGTCCACCAGATCCTCGATCCGGGCGCCCTGCACCGCAAACGGCGGCGGCCTGGTCGGGAACGGCTGGGTGGGAGACATGACCTCCCCTTCCAGGTCGGTGTCGGTCGGCACCGGGCGGTCCTCGATCGGCCAAACCGGCTCGCCGGTCACCCGGTCGAACGTGTAGACGAAGCCCTGCTTGGTGACCTGGGCTAGCGCCTTGATCCGGCGTCCATCGACGGTGATGTCGAGCAGATTCGGCGCCGTCGGAGTGTCGTAGTCCCAGACCTCGTGACGGATGAGCTGGTAGTGCCATACCCGCTCGCCGGTCTCGACATCGAGACAGACGATGCTGTTGGAGAACAGGTTGTCGCCCAGGCGGTGACCGCCGTAGTGGTCCGGGGACACGGCCGAGGTCGGCACGTAGACGTAGCCGAGTTCCGGGTCGGCGCTCAGATTGGCCCAGGCGTTGCCGTTGCCGGTGGTGCGCCAGGATTCGTCTTCCCAGGTGTCGGCGCCGAACGCGTCGGCGCTCTGCGGCACGATGTGAAACTCCCACAGCCGCTCCCCCGTGCGCACGTCGTGGGCAAAGATGAAGCCGGGCACCGCCTCCCTGGACATGATGAAGTCGGTGTGGTTCGTTCCAAGGACGATCGTGTCGCCGACGATGAGGGGCGCCGCCGAGCGCGAGCCGACCGGTAGCTGGAAGGGCTGGCCGCGGGGTGAGCGCGGCAGATCGGCGACGAAATCGACCCGCCCGTTGTCTCCGAAGTCCGCGGCCGGCACCCCGGTCCTGGCGTCGACGGCGATCAGGTAGCCGGCGCCGGTTCCCCAGACGATGCGGGCTTCACCGTCTCCTTCCCAGTAGGCCGCCCCCCGATGGCCTCTGCTGGTCGGAAGCGCGGAGCTCTCGTAGGTGCGCGGGTCGTGAACCCAGATCGTCTCTCCGGTGCGCCCGTCGATCGCCGCCGCCTGCTCGACGCTCGTGATCAGGTACAGCACACCGTCGACCGCGAGCGCCGTCGAGGTCATCGCGCCGAACCCCGGACGCCGCAGCCACAGGTCGGGCTGCTCCTCTGCCACTCGGTCGAACACTACCCGCGACGGAACGACCGACGCACCGCTCCCGTCCGCCAGGACGAGATGGGTATCCGCCGTCTTCCAGCGCCAGGCGATCTCCAGGTCGCCGAAGTTGTCGGCGTCGATCTGATCCAGAGGCGAGTACTTGCTGGCCCAAGTGTCGCCGGCGTGGGTGCGCCAGTCGCCACCGGTCGCACCCGGCTGCGCCGCGCCGGAGCCGGACGCCAACCCACAGACGAAGACCAGGCGCAGCGTAAGGCGAATGGAAGCCTGCATCGTGGGAACCACCATCTTGCCCGCCCTACGATGGGGGTGTCAAGAATGGCAGTAGACGCGACACGGCTCTTCCGCTACAGTCGGAAGAACATTCCAACCACGTTGGAGCCGCCCCGAGGAGTGACGGCCGGTTGCCCAACGAGCATCATCGCGCAAGGTGATGTCGAAGACGAGGGCAGAGCCGGCCGTTGAAGAGGGCCAGGCCCCTTGCCATCTCCGGGTCGGACACTCATGGAGGTGGAGCTATGACGATCGCCGCCCTCAAGCGCAGCATCTGGATGCTCTCCGTCGTCGCCTGCGCGGCCCTGCCGCTATGGGCCGACGGCCCGGGCACCGGAATCATCGAAGGCCGTGTGCTCGACGCCCAGGGAGATCCGCTTCCGGGCGCCAGTGTGACGCTCGCCGGACAGCAGAACACCAGGGACGCGATCAGCGACGCGGCCGGGGAGTTCCGCTTCAGTCTGCTGCTCGACGGCGCCTTCACCCTCAGCGCCGAGCTGGAAGGACTTGGTTCGAGCGACGAAGTCGCGGTCACTCTCGATCCCGGTGCGCGCCGCGCCGTCGACCTCACCCTGCGGGGCGGCGAGGCCGAGGAGATCCAGGTCGTCGCCGAAGCGCCCATGATCAACAAGTACGAGCCCGGGGCGACGGCGAGGATCGACGCGGAAACCGCTGAGTTGACGACGTTCATCTCGCGTTACTACGTCAACAGCCTGGCGGTACTGCCGGCCAACTCGGGCTCCAAGCAAATGGATGTGCTCAACAGCTTCATGGGCGGCCCTCGAGACGGAGGCACGGTGAACATCGACGGCGTCGATGTCAGCCAGGTCACGAGCAACTACGGGGTGTTCAAGTTCAGGATGGCAACCACGCAGGTTGCCGCGACGGAGGTCCACACCCAGGGGCGCGGCGCCGAGTACGGGCGCACCCAAACGTCAACGATCAACACGGTCGTCAAGTCCGGCACGAATGTGCTCCATGGCGACATCTACTACGTCGCCCAGAACCAGGCCTGGGTCGGCGAATTCCGCGACTACCCCGATCTTGAGGGCCCCGACAAGCTCATCAACAACTACGAGATGTCTCTGGGCGGCCCGATCTACCGCGATCGTGCCTGGTTCTTCGCGGCCCACGCAGAGCTGTACGACAACAGGATCCGGGGCGCCAGTGCGAACTCGAACCCGGACGTCATCGCCGATCCTGTCTTCGACTGGAGTTTCAAGGGAGAGTCGACGGTCGCCAAGATCAACTTCCAACCCGGTGACGACCATCAGCTCGCCGCGACCTATGTGCGCACGCCGGGCTACCGCGAGGGCGGGGGCAACCGAACAGGCGACCTGTTCAACCTCTTCGGCCGGGGGGAGACCGCCGAGTTGAACACGGCGTCGTGGAACTGGGGCGCCACTCCGAAGGTCTTCACGGAGTTCAAGATTGCCGACAGTGAGGACATCCGCACCGACAACTGCCTCCACAAGAAGACGGACTTCGGCGGCGGACACCAGGACACGCCGGACAACAACAACTTCCGCTACTACGACCTCAGCACCCGGCTCTTCTTCAATGGCTGCCTCGTCGGCGGTACCTCCGGCCGCTACACGAACGGCCCCCGCCAGCAGATCAACGCCTACGCGACGATCTTCGCGGGTGACAACCACGAGCTCAGAATCGGCGCCGAGCGCCACGTCATGGGCCTCGACACCCGGAACTGGCCTGAGAAGGAGTACAGCGGCCGCGGCTTCGGCTACAGCCTGCCGGGCGGCTTCGCGACTCCGGAGTTCGTCACGGTCTACGCGCCACCGGACGGAGGCATATTCGAGCGCGAGAGCGAGCTGAACACCCTCTTCGTCCAGGACCGCATCGACATCGGCGACAAGTGGGTCGTCACCGCGGGACTGCGGCTCGAGGGTCAGTCGATGGACAACAACATCGGGCAACAGGTCAACGACTACGACGAACTGGCGCCCAGATTGAGCGTGGTCTACGACGTGAACGCCGACGGCAGGCTCCTGATCCGCGGTACCGCCGGGCGCTACCTCAATCTCTTCAACATGTCACTGACCCAGAACTTCGACCAGGGCTCCAACGGCACGAACACCCGCCAGGTCTTCAACTGGAATCCCGTGACCCAGGCCTACGACATCCTGAACAGCAGCATCGTGGCCAGCGCCGGGAGGGAGGCAACGAGGAACCTGGAGCCCGAGTACTCCGACGCCTACACCCTCGGCGTCGACTGGCAGTTCCACCGCAACTGGGTCGCAAAGGCCAGCTACAACGTGAGCGAGAACGACAACATCTGGGCCACGACCATCCAGTTCGACGAGAACGGAAGGCGGGTCTTCGCATTGGCAAACTGGACCCAGGCCGAGGTCAACCGGCTGTCCTCCCTGCACGGAGTGCCGTCGCGCCTGCCCCTGACGCGCGAGCACGACGGGTTCATCCTCGAACTCAACCGCAACTTCCGGAATAACTGGACCCTGCGCGCCAACTTCTACGCAGGTGATGCGAAGGGCACCGAGGCTGCCGGAAACTACATTCAGGCCATCGGCGGCCTTGGGGCCGACGGCAGCAGCGATGTGAACACCCGCAACAAAGGGAACCTCCCGATCGCCAACAACTCGGAGTTTCCGGAGATCTTCAACGTGCTCGCTGCCAAGCGCTGGCCGATCGGCAAGCACACGCTGACCACGGGCGCCCACTACCGCTTCCGAACCGGCCGGCTCTGGGAGTCTCAGCGGTACGTCTTCGTTTCCCACCCGGTGTCCGGCCAAAGGGAACGAGTGATCGAGTTCCTCGATCCCCAGGGTTCCAAGCAGCTTGACACCGCGACGGAGCTGAACCTCAATGCCAGTTGGATCTTCCCGCCGATCGCCGGCAAGTACGAGATCAAGGTCGGCGCGGAACTCGCCAACGCGCTCAACGGGGACGCCCAGTTGTTCGTGAACCCGGTGTCGGGCCTGCCCACCGGGAGGGGCGGCGGCGACATCGCCTACCAGAGGCCGTCCGAGTACCGCTTCAACGTCGCCTTCAGCTTCTAGAAGCAGCCGAGTCTACGGTCTAGTCGCAGCACAACCGACACCCGCCAGGGTGTCGAACATCGACGGCGTCGACGCTCCCGGCGGATGCTCGAAGTACGTCACATACAGGTGCCGGTTGCAGTGCCAGAGCATCGCCGAGATCGTCTCGCCCCGGGTCAGGTAGCGGGTCTGCCCCTCGATTTCGATCGTGCCGAGAACAGCCGATCCCAGGGAACTCGCGATCGCCGCGAACTCCTCGACCGGTGGCTCCGCTTCTCGCGGGTGTCCGCGGACAACTAGGAGCCGCTCTCCGTCGCCGAAGACGACGTGCTTCGTCAGTTCGAGCGCCAGACGAAGGCTCGCGGAATCCTCACCGCGAGTCGTGTACTCGTAGGCGTACTCGACCTCCGCCAGGGGCATGTCGATGCTCGCGCGAAGACCCAGGAAAGACAGGGCATCACCCGAGACGGGAGCGGTCACGGGAGGTGAGACCTTCGTCGAGGCGTCGCCGCCACTCGTGTGCTCGAGGATGGCGCCCAGGCTGCTCGTCGTGCGCCCCACCCTGTTCCTCGCCGTCCTGAATTCGACGATCGGACGGTTGTCCGTGTTGACCGGCGCGCCCGAAGCGTAGGAGTCGAGAGCCTCGTCGTCCGCCACGAAGAACGAGAAGAAGACGTCCGGGCCTTCGAACGGCGCCCGGTTCGACAGGGTGGAGATCGCCTCGAAGTCGGAACGGATGATCGGTTCCCGCATCGCGGCAGCGATCCCCTCGTAGTCCCTGGCGATGGGCTCCTTCGAGGCCAGCAGGAAGAAATCGACGCCTCGCGCATCGGCCCATGCCTGGACATGGGGAAAGGTGGTCTCCAGAGTCCGGAGAGAGACCTTCAGATCCTCCGGATTGAAGTCGTAGGCGCCGATCCACTGCAGGAACAGTCCCCCCGCGTTGAGGCGCTCGGCCACGACCGAGTAGAACTCCCTGGTGAAGAGGAAAACCTCGCCGTCGATCCACGGGTTGGAAGGCTCGGAGATGATCACGTCGTAGCTCCGATCGGTCGTGGAGAGAACGTCCCTCGCGTCGCCCACGGTGAGTTCGACTCGCTCATCGGCGAGAGCGTTCCGGTTCTCGACCTCGAAGTAACCGGCCGCCTCGACGACCGTCGGGTTCAACTCGAGCACGTCGATCCTCTCCACCCCCGGGAGACTCTCGACCGCGGCCAGGGTGATCCCGCTGCCGAGGCCGATGATCGCCACGCCCTTCGGGTCCGGGTGCATGAGGCCGGGGATGTACCCCAGGAGGAGCTGAGTCGGGACATCCAGGCCCGTTCCGGCATCGACCTTTCCGTCGATCATCAGCACCTTCACCGGACCCTCTTCCTTCACGACCACGGAGCCGTACAGCCCGTAGTCGGAGAACGAGATTCCGGCGGCGCCTCTCTCACGCGCGAGAGCCTGCCGGTACTCGCTCGCGGTCTCGAACCTCCCGTGCTGGTGGTAGACACCAAAGCGGTAGGGATCGACTTTCGCGCCGGACAGGGACGCCGCAAGAAGAGCCACGACGGCGAAGGCGCCGCCGTAGGCGACCCTGCCGCCCTTACCGGCCGAGACGAAAACAACGGCCGAGATGAGGAGGTTGAGCGCGACGGCCACGAGGATCGCTCGTTCCAGGCCGATCACCGGCAGCAGAACGAAACCTCCCACGAATGCGCCGGCAACCCCGCCCAGCGTATTCACGCAGAACAGCTTCCCGACATCCGTCCCGATGTTCGTGGCCCGGGTGATCAACCGGCTCACGACCGGAAAGGTCATCCCCATGAGCAGGGTCGGCACCAGGAGGACCAGGTACGCGAGGAGGAGCAGGAGCGAGTGGAAGACGCCGAAGCTGCCGCCCGAAACGTTGTAGATCGCGAGGTACGCGATATCCAGGTTATTCAGGATCGGGACGAAGAGCAGCCCGTAGGCGCCGATCCCGAGCTGAACGTACGCGAACAGCGTGGCGAGATCCGTCTTCCGGAATCGTTTCGCCAACAGGCTGCCGAAGCCCATGCCCGTGAGAAAGGCGGTCAGGATCAGGCTGTACGCGTAGACCGTGCCGCCGACGAAGAGAATCAACCCCTTCGTGAACATGACTTCGTACACGAGTGCGGCAAAGCCCGAGAAGAAGAAGGCACTCAGGAGAAGGGCCCTCGGCTTCATCGTTCCCGCCCCCGGTAGAGAACGAAGCCGGCCAGCAGGTTGAGCGCGGCGGCCAGCACGATCGTCTGGGAGAGGCCAAGGTACGGCAGGAAGAGGAAGCCTCCCACCATGGCGCCGGCGCCAGCGCAGATCGTGTCCACCGCGTACACGTCCGAGATGTCGCGGTCGAAGTTCCTGGAGTAGATCTTCGTCATCAGCGGGAACGTGGCACCCATGATTCCCGTCGGCACGATGAGAAGAAGGAAGACGATGCCGAACATGATGAACAACATCGCGGAAGAACCCTGGAGCTGGCTGAACAGGGCCAACCGGACTCCGTAGGTGAGCTCGAAGAGAGGTATGAGAAGAACGCCGCAGGCGCCAAGGGCGAACTCGAGCTTCGCGAAGAGCAGGACGGGTTTCTTCGTCTGATCGGCGATCCTTCCGAAGCGGTACGCCCCGAGGGCCAGACCCGCCATGAACGCCGTGAGAACCGCCGTGAAGGCGTAGATCGTCGTCCCGAACACGAGCGACAGCGAGCGCGACCAGGCCACCTCGTAGACGAGGGAGGAGAACATCGAGAGACCGAACACCAGGAGAAGAGTCGGTCTCCTTGCGCGGAGGCTGAGAGCGGCGCTTGTCAGGGCTGTACGATAGCTGCCGCTCTGCGCGTCGGTCCAGGACCAGGGCGGCCAGGAAGGTCTGACTCGACATGTCGATTCTTGAAGATCCGGAGGAGATGCGCCGGTCCGGCTACCGGGTGGTCGACGCCATCGTCGAGCGCCTGAGCGAACTGGGGGACGACAAGGCGTTCCAGACAGCGACTCGGGATGTGACCGAGGCGCTGCTCGATGGACCTCCTCCCGAGGAGGGGCGGGATCTCGACCCGCTGCTCGAGACCGTGGTTCGCGACGTGATGCCGCTCGCGGCGCGGATCGACCACCCGCGCTTTCTCGCCTTCGTGCCTGCCAGCCCCTCATGGGCCTCGGTGCTCGCCAGCTTCCTGATCAGCGGGTACAACGTCTTCCAGGGGACCTGGCTGGCGTCCGCGGGACCCTCCCAGATCGAGCTCACGGTCACCGACTGGTTCCGCGATTGGCTGGGCTACCCGGAAGGAGCCGGCGGCCTGTTCACGAGCGGCGGATCGGCCGCCAATCTGCTGGCCGTCGTCGCGGCGCGCGAGGCAGCCGGCAACCCGCGGCGCGGAGTGGTCTACGTCTCCGACCAGGCCCACGGCTCGGTGGGGCGCGCCGCGCGGATAGCCGGAGTCGACCCGGCCCGGATACGGGTCCTGGCCACCGACGAGGAGTTCCGGATCGTTCCGGCGACCCTCCTGGAAGCCGTGCATCGTGACCGCGAGGCGGGCCTGGAACCGTTCTGCCTCGTGGCGAACGCCGGCACGACGAACACCGGCGCCATCGATCCCCTGGTGGAGCTGGCGGAGATCGCTCGGGCGGAGGGGCTCTGGAACCACATCGACGCTGCGTACGGCGGCTTCGCCGTCCTCGATCCCGAAGCCCGACCTCTGCTCCAGGGCCTCGAACTCGCCGACAGCGTGACGCTCGACCCGCACAAGTGGCTCATGCAGCCCTACGAGACAGGCTGCCTCATGGCCCGCGACGTCACCCGCCTGGAATCCGCCTTCCGCATCCTGCCCGACTACATGCAGGACACCGATCTCGGCAGCCAGCAGGTGAACTTCTGCAACCGCGGGCTGCAACTCACCCGCGCGTTTCGCGCCCTGCGCGTCTGGCTGTCGGTCCAGCGCTACGGCCTGGCCGCGCACCGGCAAGCCATCACCGCGGCTATGTGCATCGCCGCGAAGGCGGCGGATCGGATCGCACGCGAAGACGAACTCGAACTTCTGGCGCCGCCGAGCCTGGGCGTGGTCTGCTTTCGCTACCGGGGCCTTGCCACGGAGCCACCCGTTTCGGAAGAGAGCCTCGACGAACTGAACCGCCAGATCCAGGACCGCATCGTCCAGTCCGGATTCGCGATGATCGCCTCCACACGGCTCGGCGACCGGTTCTCACTGCGGTTCTGCGTGCTGAACACCCGCACCACCGAGGACGACGTCATGCAGGTCCTGGACCGCGTGCTGGAGATCGGCAGGGAACTGCAGGCCGACTAACGGATCGGAACTCCTCCTGAGCAACTGGCGTTCGT
>JAPOVF010000364.1 GCA_026708285.1 Acidobacteriota bacterium | reverse complement strand
GGCAAGCTGGACTGGTGGGCCGGATCGGCCAGCAACCTGAGTCTGAAGCACCACTCGGGAGCCACGGAGCTCGACGGCCGCCGGCCGGCGCTGATGGTCCTCCCCGACGCGGATGGCGGTGAGAGCAGCCTTTCGAGCCACCAGACGACGAGCTTGAACGTGGAGTGGGGAATCACGGATCGACTCTGGCTCCGCGTGTTCGGCGGCCGTTCCGACCTGCGTGACCGCGCCGATCCCTGGCAGGACGCGGGCGCCTACTTCCTGGCGCCCGAAGATGGTCTTGCCGTGGGCTCGCTGTTCTCCCGGACCGGAGGGCCGGTGAGTCGGTCGGCCACGCGCCGGAACTGGGCCGTCGAACCATCGTTCTTCCTCTTCGATCACACGCTCGAGGTCGGTTTTCAGAGCGCCCGCGGCTCCCTGCAACTGCTGCGCCTGGATCATCCGGGGCGCGTTCTGCGGGTTCCGGGAGGCCTCCTGCCGGACTGGCGCGCCGAGGCGGTTGGAGCGGCCGCGTTGCGGCAGGAGAGACGGGCGCTCTACGTGCAGGACGCCTGGCGCCTAGCCGGTGCGTTCGACCGGCGCCTGACCCTGCATCTCGGATTGCGCGCCGAGGAAGAGTCGACCGGGCCCATCGAGCTGGGCTTTGATGATCGTACGGAACCGCGGCTTGGCTTCGTTTGGGATGTCACCGGGCGCGGTAAGTGGAAGTTCTACGGCGGTGCCGCCTGGTCGCACATCGACGTGTTCCGGCCCGTGGCCGGACTGGCGGGCATCGACGGAGTGGCGGTTCTGCAGGCGGCCGACTATTCGGGTTCAGCCCTGGTCTTCGAGCATGCTGCCGTAGACCCCGACCTGCGCCCCGGGAGAGTGCGGGAGGTTCAGTTGGGAACGAGATACCAGTTCCTGCCGGACGTCACGATCTCCGCCCGACTCGCCCGTCGCCAGCTGCGCGACGGAGTACGGCTGGTGCCCGTGATGGAGGGTGGCACGGTCGTCCCGACGCTGCTGACGCCGGGGCGGGGTGCCGGATCGGATCCCTGGGGAGACGCGAGTGCAGGTCTGCCTCGGTTGCGACAGGACTGGTGGGGCGCCGAACTCAACGCGAATGTCGGTCGCCCGTCCTGGCGAATCCACTTTAGCTACCTCCTGAGCCGGCTGACCGGCAATCACGAGGCCGGCGGTCTCGGACTGGAGGCAGCGGGTCCGGGGGCCGCCCACCCGGCGGTCGCGGCGCTCGACCTCTGCTCCTCGCCCGTGCCGTGTGACGTGTTCGACGTCACCGAGGACGCTCGACGCCTCAGCCCCGACCGGGAGCACCAGTTCTCGGGCTGGCTGGTGCTGACGCCGGGCGCTCGCTGGATGATGGCCCTCGTCTACCGCTTCCGCACCGGTGCCGCTTACGTTCCCCGGACCCTGGCCGTGCGGGTCGATGAGGCAAAACGCATTCTCAGCGCAGGAATGGCGCCGTTGGCACCGGCCCCGGACATGCCGGTCAAGAGTTCGGATCTGAAGCGTGCGGACCTTGCTCTGACCTACCGCATCCCATTGCGCTCCGAGCATCGGAGACTCGCCTTCTTCGCCGAGGCGCTGAATGTCTTCGACCAGGACGCCGCGAACCAGCTCTGGCCCCTCGCGTACCTCGATCCGATCCTGATCGGTCCGGGCCAGTCCGACCTGCTCGCGGCGGCAGCCGTTCAAGGCGCGAGGCCCGACCTTCGCCAGGCGTTGCCGGCGGCCTTCCAGGACAGCCGGCGCGTCCGGGCCGGGTTGCGGCTGCAGTTCTGATGTCCGAAAGCGCTGTGCGACCGCGTACGGGCTCCTACACCAGCTCGCTCAGTCGACGCAGCGCCGCCAGCAGGTCGGGCTGCTCCTTCAGGACCCCGCGCAGCGGGTCGGTCTTCAGCTTCCTGAGGCGTTCCGGCACGGTCCGGATGTTGTGATCGCGCAGGTCGAGCCCCGGTTTGACCTCGGACCAGCGGAGCGGTGTCGACACGGGAGCGGCGGGAAGGGGGCGGACGCTGAACGGGGCGACGAGCAGCCGGCCGCGGCCGTTCTGGACGAAGTCGAGGTAGACCTTGCCTCCGCGGCGTTCGGGGTTGCGGGTGACGGTCGCGATCTCCGGCAGTTGCCGGCAGATGATCTGGGCAATCAGTTGGCCGAGGCCCCGGGACTGCTCGTAGGTGCAAGCTCCGCCGAGGGGCAGGAGGACGTGGAGGCCGCTCGAGCCGCTGGTCTTGACGAAGCTGGGGAGCTTGATCTGCCTGCACAGGCGGCGGATGGCGAGGGCGATCTCGATCACGTCCTCGAAGGGCGCGTCCTTCGGGTCGAGGTCGAGGATGCACCAGTCCGGTTGACCGAGCTCGTGCAAGCGGCTGGACCAGACATGGAGGACGATCGCCGCCAGGTTGGCCACGTAGATCAGGCTCTCCCTGTTCTGGCAGACGAAGTACTCGACCTCCCTCTCCGTCCGCGGGCTGGTCAACCGGACCGTGTGCAGCCAGTCCGGGGCGAAGTCGGGCGCGTTCTTCTGGAAGAAGGACTTCCCCTCGATCCCGTCTGGGTAGCGGGTCATCACCAGCGGGCGGTCGCTGAGGTAGGGCTGCATCGAGTCGGCGATCGCGGCGTAGAAGTCGATCAGGTCGCCCTTCGTGTAGCCCTCGTTCGGCCAGAAGACCTTGGATTCGTTCGTGATCTCGACCCGCGGCTTCGGTGGTGCCGGCGGCGTGTCCCCGGCGCCGCGCGGCCCGGCCCGGCGCACGCAGTCCTCGATCGGCTTGTCGTCGCGCAGGCGCAGGAAGACGGGATGCCGGAGCAAGCCGTGGGGCGTCCATTCCTTGTACCGGACCTCGCAGATCAGTTCGTCGTTCGGCTCGACCCAGGTCTGGTCCTCGATGCGCCCGCCCATGAGGTGGTCGTCGGTCAGCTCGCCCCCTGCCGCTTCGTCCTCGCCTGCGGGCGCTCGACACGGAGGAGCCTCGCGCCGGATCGCCGACAGACGCTCCGCGAGTTCCGTCAGGATCGCGTCGCTGAACCCCGTGCCGACGCGCCCGGAGTAGACCAGCTCGCCGGCCTCCGCATCCCAGACCGCCAGGTGGAGCGAGCCGAGGCCGACCCGGCTGCCCTTGGGTGGCGACATGCCGACGATCACGAAGTCGGCGGTTCGCTCGGTTCTCAGCTTGACCCAGGACGACGAGCGGCGGCCGACGTAGCGGGAGGCGGCGTCCTTGGCCATGGCGCCCTCGAGACCCATGGCGACCACCTGCTCGAAGAACGCCTCGCCCTGGTCCTCGATGTGGTCGGAGTAGCGGAGCGGTCCGGCCGGGGGCAGGACCTTCGCGAGCAGGGTCTTGCGCTCGAGTAGCGGCAGCGACCTCAGGTCGTGCTCCTCGAAGGCGACGAGATCGAAGGCGAACAGGGTCGCGGGCCGGCGAACGGCGGCCTGTTCGATGTCGACCGGCCGGCTGAGCAATGCCCGCGTCTGCAGTCTGGCGAAGCTTGGCCTGCCGCCGGCGTCGAGGACGGTGACCTCGCCGTCCAGGATCAGGGACTGCACCGGCAGCGCGTGGAGGGCGCGGGTCAGCTCGGGGTAGAGCGCGGTCACGTCGCCGCCTTTCCGGTAGCGCAGGAAGACGCTGCCGCCCTCCTTGGCCGCCACCAGCCGGTAGCCGTCGTACTTCAGTTCGTAGATCCAGCCGTGGCGGGAGAAGGGCCTTTCGCCGGTGACCGCCAGCATCAGCGGCAGGGTACGGGGATCGACCCGGCGGCGGCGGGCGGCTGATTCGACGATCTCGGTGCGTACGTCCTCGATCCGGTCGCAACCGTCTCGCAGCTCCTCGACAGTCAGGCCCGAGAGCACGGACTGCGGCGGCAGGTCATCACCGCCGTCGCCGCTGTCCGCGCGGGCGGCGGCGTCCGGTTTCTTCATCAGCAACCACTGATTGCCGTCGTTCTGATTGCCCTTGCCGCCGGTACGAAACAGGGTCCAGACGCCCCGCAGCTTGTAGCCGTGGAGCTCGAACAGCAGCTTGCCGCTCGTAATACCGGCGACCGGGTCCTCGAGCGGCTTCCAGCGGCCGGTGTCCCAGACGATCATCGCGCCGGCGCCGTAGTTGCCGGCGGGGATCGATCCTTCGAAGTCGGCGTACTCCAGTGGGTGGTCCTCGGTGGCGACCGCCAGACGCTTGATCTCCGGGTCCAGGCTTGGGCCGCGGGGCACGGCCCAGCTCTTGAGCGTCCCCTCGAGTTCCAGGCGCAGGTCGAAGTGGACCCTCCGGGCGGCGTGCTTCTGGACCACGAAGCGGCCCGCGCCGGTTCCCGTCGCAGGACCGAAGGGTTCGGGCGTCGCTTCGCTGGATCGCTTGCGGCGATAGGCCTCGAGATTGCCGCGCGGCATCAGGGGCGCATTCTCCCAGAAGCAGTTGCGCGGGGCATGGCGCAGGCCGCCTACTGGGTGCGCCGGCGTCCCCGCCCGCTGCCGCCGTAGGCGGCCTTGAGACGTGCCGGCCCAAGGGCCGGCTCCGCTTTGGCGGCCGGCTCCATGCCCCGCGCAACCGGTTTCGGTGCTATGATTTGCAGTCTATGCCCGCTCGTTCCGTCGGCACCGGCACCGTCTCCTTCGGCCTGGTTTCCATTCCCGTCAGGCTGTACTCGACGTCGGAGACCTCGGGCGGCGTCCGCTTCAACATGCTGGACCCGACGGACAACACGCGGGTCAAGCAGCAGTTGGTCAACCCGCGTACCGGTGCCCTCGTGGAGCGGAAGGAGACGATCAAGGGCTACGAGTTCGGTAAGGGGCAGTACGTCACCTTCAGCAACGAGGAGATCAAGGAGCTGCAGGAGAAGGCCTCTCCGGCGATCGAGATCACCGAGTTCGTGCCGCTGGCCGAGGTGGAGCCGATCTACTTCGAGAAGTCCTACTACCTGGGTCCCGAGAAGGGCGGCGAGCGCGCCTATCGCCTGCTCAGCGAAGCGATGCGTAAGACGGGGCGCTCGGCGCTGGCCAAGCACGCCGCACGCGGCAAGCAGTACCTCGTCATGCTCCGCCCCTTCGCTTCCGGGCTGCTGATGCAGCAACTGAAGTACGAGGACGAACTGAAGTCCTTCGACGAAGTCCCGCTGGGCGACGAGACGGAACTCAAGCCAGGAGAACTCGAGCTTGCGGTGCAGTTGATCGAGCAGATCGCCAACGACGAGTTCCAGCCCGACCAGTACACCGACGAAGTACGCAGACGGCTGTGGCAGGCCATCCAGAACAAGATCGACGGGCGCGAAGTCGCAGAGGACGAGACGGAGGCGCCCCAGGCTCAGATCATCGACCTGATGGAGGCGCTCAAGGCGAGCCTCTCGAAGAACGGCGATGTCGAGGAAGGCGACGGCGAGGCCGACCGCAAGTCCAGGAAAGCCGCTCGCCGGGCCAAGACGGAGCCGGCACGCAGGGCCGCCGTTGGTTGACACAAGGCGCGGTCAGTGAAGCCCTCCCGGCGAGGGCGTCGGCGCTGGCACGAGCGCGTCCGTTCAATCCACTGGATCCACGCCCACAGGCGGGCTGAGAGCGGCTAAGGTATCGCTTCGTCTCACTCGCGGCCGAACCTCGGCCGCCCGAAGCGGAACCGACCAGTCAACGCACAGGAGTCCCCAAGATCGCACCCCCATCTAGAGAGCCGCGCATCAACCACCGGATCCGGAGGAGCCCGGTGCGGCTCATCGACCAGGACGGCACCCAGATCGGTGTTGTCCCCTTGGAGCAGGCCAAGACGCGCGCTCAGGACGCGCGGCTCGATCTTGTGGAGGTGGGACCGAACGCGGACCCGCCCGTCGTGCGCATCCTCGATTGGGGCAAGGTCAAGTTCGAGCGCGAGAAGAAGAAGCGGGAATCGCGGAAGAAGGCGGCGACGATCGACCTGAAGGAGGTCAAGTACCGGCCCACGATCGACCCGCACGACTACCAGATCAAGACGGACCGGGCGCTGCGCTTCCTGCGCGAGGGCAAGAAGGTCAAGGTGACGATCTTCTTCCGCTACAGGCAACTTCGCCGGCCCGAACTCGGCGCGGCCATTCTGGACAAGGTGAGCAGCGCCATCGAGGGTGTGGGCGAGGTCGAGACACGGTCCGGCCTGGAGGGCCGTCAGATGACGATGGTCCTGAATCCGGTCGCGCAGGAGGACTGAGACCGCACCAGGCTCGGGGTAGGCCGTGCGGGCGGCGATCCTGACTAGTAGTGCACGACCGAGCGGATGCTCTTGCCCTCGTGCATGAGGTCGAAGGCTTCGTTGATCTCGTCGAGGCCCATCGTGTGGGTGATCATGCTGTCGATCTCGATCTCTCCGGCCATGTACTGGTCGACCATCCCCGGGAGGTCGGTGCGGCCGCGGACGCCGCCGAAGGCGGTGCCGCGCCAGACGCGACCGGTCACGAGCTGGAAGGGGCGCGTCGCGATCTCCTGGCCTGAGCCGGCGACGCCGATGATCACCGATTCGCCCCAGCCCTTGTGGCAGCACTCCAGGGCGGAGCGCATGACCTCGACGTTGCCGATGCACTCGAAGGAGTAGTCGACGCCGCCGTCGGTCAGATCGACGATGACTTCCTGGATCGGGTCGTCGTAGTCGGCCGGGTTCACGAAATCGGTCGCGCCGAGGGATCGGGCGAAGTCGAACTTGGCCGGATTGATGTCGACCGCGATGATCCGGCCCGCCTTCGCCATCACCGCGCCCTGGATCACCGACAGGCCGATGCCGCCGAGACCGAAGACCGCGACGGTCGACCCGGGCTCCACCCTGGCCGTGTTGAGCACGGCGCCGATGCCGGTCGTGATGCCGCAGCCGAGCAGGCAGACCTTGTCGAGCGGCGCCGCCTTGTTCACCTTTGCCGTCGAGATCTCGGCGATCACCGAGTACTCCGAAAAGGTCGACGTGCCCATGTAGTGGTAGAGCGAGTTGCCGCCGCTCTGGAACCGGGACGTGCCGTCCGGCATCATGCCCTGACCCTGGGTGGCGCGGATGGCCTGGCACAGGTTCGTCTTTCCCGACGCACAGAACTTGCACTCGCGGCATTCCGCCGTGTAGAGCGGGATCACGTGGTCGCCGGGTTTGACGGAGGTGACGCCCGGGCCGACTTCCTCGACGATCGCACCTCCCTCGTGGCCGAGGATCGCGGGAAACAGTCCCTCCGGATCGGCCCCGGAAAGCGTGTAGGCGTCGGTGTGGCAGACGCCGGTGGCGACGACCCGGACGAGGACCTCTCCCTCCTTCGGCCCCTCGACATCGACCTCTTCGATCTCCAGTGGTTTGCCCGCTTCACGGGCGACTGCGGCTCTCGACTTCATCGTTGGTCGGCTCCTCAGAAAAAGCAAGAAAACTCAATGTTCTGGCCGGATGTTCGGACGCTACCATCTACGTTGAAGCGCGGCCGGGTTGGTCGCCGGCAAGGCGTAAACGAGGAGGAAGAGATCTGAAGTAGAACCTAGGGAGGGAGACACATGCGCAAGCTGCTCATGGAGTGCATCGGCACGATGTTCCTGATGATGGCTGTGGCCCTAACCGGCAACGCCGCCATCGCCGTCGGGTTGATGCTGGCGGTGATGACCTACAGCGGCGGACACCTGTCCGGTGCTCATTTCAACCCGGCCGTGAGCTTGGCTGCGTGGATGCGCGGCAAGCTTGGTGTGGCCGACATGGTTCAGTACATGGTGGCCCAGCTTGTCGGCGCCTGTCTTGGTTGGCTCGTCCATAGCTACCTGGTCGGCGGAAGCACGGCGCCGATGCCGACTGAGCATCCGCTGATGCACGGCATGGTTGCCGAGGCGCTGCTCACCTTCGCTCTCGTCACGGTTGTGCTGAACATGATGTCCTCGCGATCGGAGGGCAACCCGGCCAACGGGCTGGTCATCGGCTTTACGCTTTCGGCGGCCGTGTACGCTGCCGGCGGAGTATCCGGTGGTGCCATCAACCCCGCAGTCGGTATCGGTCCCCAGGTCATGGAGGCGATCACGGGTGGCGGCTTCGACGCCAACACGCTGGCGTTGTACGGAGTCGGACCGCTCGTTGGCGGCGCCGTGGCGGCGGTCGTCTACAAGTTCCTCAACGACTGAGACTCCTGACGCCGGCGCACGCCGGCGCCTGAAACCGCACGTGACCTCGGCCGACCGGCCGGGGCACGTTGCGGTGCGTCTGGCGCTGCCGCTCCTTCTGGCCGCGGGTCTCGCCGCGCCCACGCTGGCGCAACGGCCTGGAGCGGCGATCGACGTCCTGGACTACCGCTTCGAACTCGAGCTCTCCGATCAGACCGACGGGATCGAAGGCAAGGCGACGATCGCCTTTCGCATCCTGCGAGGGGTCACCGAGGTCGCATTCGATCTCGATGATCTGGTGGAAGGCAGCAGCCTGGAAGCGGACGGGAAGGCCGGTGAGGATCGGTCGGCCGGTGGCATGGTCGTTTCCTCGGCGAGGGTCGCCGACCCGGCTGCGGAAACGCCTCAGCCTGGCCGGGCTCTTCGTTTCCGGCAGCAGGACGACCGGCTCCTCGTGAGCCTGGACCGCGAAGCTGCGGCCGGTGAACGACATCGCATCGAGGTTCGGTACGGCGGCGTCCCGGCCGACGGTTTCACGATCGGCCGGAACCGGCACGGCGAGCGCACCTTCTTTGCCGACAACTGGCCGAACCGGGCTCATCACTGGCTGCCGGTGGTCGATCACCCGTCGGACAAGGCGACCGTGGCGTTCGTCGTCACGGCGCCGGCGCGGTACCAGGCCGTTGCCACCGGTGCCTTCGTCGAGGCCGTTGATCTGGGAGGCGGCATGCGGCGCACCGAGTGGCGCAGTCGGGCGCCGGTCGCGACCAAGGTGATGGCGGTCGGCGTAGCTCGTTTCGCCCGCCGCCGGCAAGCCGAGGTCAACGGTGTGCCCGTGGAGATCTGGGTCTATCCGCAGGACCGTGAAGTTGGGCTGCGCGCCTTCGCACCGGCGGCGCGAGTGCTGGGGACGTTCGAGCGGCGGCTGGGCGAGTACCCGTACGCCAAGCTCGGCAACGTGCAGACGACGACCCGCTGGGGCGGCCTGGAGAACGCCGGCAACGTGTTCTACGACGAGGACGCGATCCACAGCGAACGCGGGATCGAGACCCTGATCGCCCACGAGGTCGCCCACCAGTGGTTCGGCGACTCGGTGACCGAGAGCGACTGGCCCCACGTCTGGCTCAGCGAGGGCTTTGCGACCTACCTGACCGCCTGCTACCTGGAGTGGACCTACGGCCGCGGTCGCTTCATGGGCCAGATGGACACGGCGCGGG
The DNA here is from genome assembly GCA_026708285.1 of Acidobacteriota bacterium. Classification (GTDB taxonomy): domain Bacteria; phylum Acidobacteriota; class Thermoanaerobaculia; order Multivoradales; family Multivoraceae; genus Multivorans. The sequence continues at coordinate 28,968 of JAPOVF010000364.1, read as the reverse complement.
AGCGGATCCTCAGGTACCTGGAGCAGGCGCCGGACTCCGTCATCGTGCCGGAGGCCGTACCCGATCCCCGTCGGCTCCTGAGCCCGAACGTCTACCAGAAGGCGGCCTGGGTGCTGCACATGCTGCGCGGTGAGGTCGGCGACGGCACCTTCTGGAAGGGCATGAGGACCTACTACCAGCGGTTCCGCCACCGGAACGCCTCGACCGCTGACTTCGCCGCGGTCATGGAGGAGGTCTCGGGGCGGAAGCTCGACTGGTTCTTCGACCAGTGGCTCCGCCGGCCCGGTGTGCCGGAGCTCCAGATCGAATGGGAGTTTGACGCGGTGGCGTCGACGGTAGAGGTCGAGGTGCGGCAGACGGGACCGACGATCTATCGGCTGCCGCTGGAGGTGGAGGCGGTCTTGGTGGCCGGCCGCGCCGTTCGCGGCCGCGTCGACATCGAGGGCGAGCGAACCACGGCGTCGTTGTCCGTGACGCAACGGCCCGAGCGCCTCCGGATCGACCCGGACGGCTGGCTCCTCCTACGGTACACGTTGGAGGCGCGATAGTCGGCGCTACCATCGGTCGAGCCATGCCCGCGACCGAACACTCCGCGGCCTCCGATTTCGAAGAGGCACATGCCTGCAGCGCCTTTGGCACTGTTCTGGCCGATCCGCCTTGGCAGTTCCTGAATCGAACGGGCAAGGTGGCGCCGGAGCACGGCCGTCTGAGCCGGTATCCAACCCTGAAGCGGGCGGAGATCGAAGCGATTCCGGTCGCGGACGCCTGCGCCGAGGACGCCCATCTCTACCTCTGGGTGCCGAATGCCCTCCTCCAGGAAGGCCTCGACGTGATGCGGCGCTGGGGCTTCACATACAAGACGAACCTGGTTTGGCACAAGGTCCGCAAGGACGGTGGTCCGGACGGTCGGGGAGTCGGCTTCTACTTCCGCAACACGACCGAGCTCGTCCTGTTCGGCGTCCGCGGCAAGCTCCGAACTCTGGCGCCCGGCCGGCGCCAGGTCAACATCATCCGTTCGCGCAAGCGGGAGCATTCCCGCAAACCGGACGAGCTCTACGACATCATCGAAGCGTGTAGCCCCGGTCCGTATCTGGAGCTGTTCGCCCGCGGCCGCCACTCCGAACTCTGGACCGCCTGGGGCGATCAGAGCGGCGAGTACGAACCGGACTGGCCGACCTACGGGAATGTCGGCAGCCACGCCCACTGAAGGAGTCCCTATGTGCAGGAACATTCGCGTCCTCTACAACTTCGAGCCGCCTGCGAGGGAAGACGAAGTGCGCGCGGCGGCGCTCCAGTACGTGCGCAAGGTGAGCGGCTCGACCAGGCCGTCGCGCGCGAACGAGGCTGCCTTCGAACAGGCCGTGGACGCCGTTGCCGAGGCGACCGCCGTGCTCCTTGGGGAACTCACGACGACCGCGCCGCCGCGCAACCGGGAACTCGAGGCGGAGAAAGCGAGGGAGCGCTGGCGCCGGCGCCAGGCGCGGATGGCCGCGGCCGCCTCCCGCTGAACGTCAGTTCGTTGCCGTCTCCGCCTCCATCACCTCGTCGTAGTAGTCGATCACGCGGCGGACGTAGGCGCGCTTTTCGAGGTAGCTGCCGGGGTAGAAGCTGCGTTTGAAGCCGTAGATGATCACGTTGCGCAGGTCTTCGTGGGTCAGGTCGAAGGCCTCGCAGGCGGAGGCGATCTCCTTGGTCACGGAGGTTCGCGACATGAGCCGGTTGTCGGTGCAGAGAGTGACCGAGAGCCGGTCTTCGATCATCCGTCCGAACGGGTGGTCGGAGAACTTCTGGAGCCGCTGAATGCTTTGCAGGTTCGAGGTGATGCAGACCTCGAGCGTGATGCGGCGATCACTGATGTACTGGGCAAGGTTTCTGATGTAGCGCTCGGGATCCTTCGCCGCCGCCGAGTTCGGGTTGTCGCGCCGGAGCCGGTCCGCGGCGTAGAGGTGGGTCCCGTGCCCGATCCGGTCCGCCTGCAGCAGGGTGATCGCCTGGAAGATGCTCTCGGGACCGTAGGCCTCGCCGGCGTGGATCGTCTTCATCAGGAAGTTCTGCTGGGCGAAGAGGAAGGCGTCCCGATGCACGGCTGCCGGGTTGCCGGCTTCGGCGCCGGCGAGATCGAAGGCCACCACCGGTAGCCCGAGCCGGTCGCGGGCCTCGACCACGGAGCGGGCCAGCGAGAGCGAAGCGGCGGCGTGAATCTCCGGCCTGGTCCAGCCGTTGAGCGCCGAGTACAGGCCGCGGTAGTAGGGACTGTGTGCGGGGCCGAACATGCGCAGCGCGCAGGCGATGATGCCGAAGCGGAAGGGCGGCTCGGCGCCGTTCGTGACGTTCTCCGTTGCCTCGTGTTCGCGCTGGACCCGGGCGAGGCCGCGGTCGACAGCCGCCAGGACGCCGGCGATATCCAGATCCGGCCCGGTGTGAAGTTGGGGCGCCAGGCGGACCTCGACGTAGCAGACGCCCTCGGCCAGGTTGTCGGCCCCTAGTTCATAGGCCGCCCGCTCCAGCGCCTCCTCGCTGCAGAGCGCCGGCGACGTGTAGGAGAAGGCTCGCAGGTAGTCCTCCAGGTCGTCGTAGCGCTCCTTGAAGACGAGTTCCAGGAGGCCCTCCGGCGTCTGCGAGGGAAGCTCGAGCCGCGCGTCCCGCGCCAGTTCGATCAGTGTCTCGAGCCGGAGCGAACCGTCCAGGTGAACGTGGAGGTCGGTCTTCGGAAGCCTGCCGATCAGATCGGCGGACGGGACTGGGGCGTTCAGGTCGGTATGATGCGCGGTCTGCATAGCGCAGTGTACAGGCACCCGGAAGAGTGGCGACTTCGGTCAGGAGCGAGACGATGAGTACGACCAGACGTTCCTTTCTCTATGGCATGGGCGGTCTTGGAGCGGCGGCGGCCGGTCTCGGCAACCTGGGCGCGGGGTTCGCTGCCCCGGTTCGGGGCAGGGCGGTGGCCGCCAGCGACCGCATCCGGGTCGGCGTCATCGGTTGCCGGGGCATGGGATCGAGCAACATGCGTTCCATGCTCGACATCGACGGCGTCGAGTGCGCCGCGCTCTGCGATGTCGACGGCAATGTTCTCGCCGAGCGGGTCGAATCCTTCGAAGGGTTGACCGGCAGCAAGCCGGACAGCTACGGCGACTACCGCAAGCTGCTGGAGGACGATGAGATCGATGCCGTCATCATCGGCACCCCCGACCACTGGCACTGCCGGATCATGGTGGACGCCTGCGAAGCGGGTAAGGACGTCTACGTCGAGAAGCCGATGGCGAACTCGATCGAGGAGGTCCGGGTCATGCAGCAGGCCGCCAAGGCCCATGGCCGGGTGGTCCAGGTAGGCCAGTGGCAGCGTTCGGGCAAGCACTGGCAGGACGCGATGGAGTACCTCTGGTCCGGTGAGCTCGGCCAGATCCGTAGCGCCAAGACATGGGCCTACATGGGTTGGGCGGCGCCGATGCCGGTACCCGACTCGGATCCGCCCGCGGGCGTCGACTACGACATGTGGCTGGGACCGGCACGGAAGCGGCCCTTCAACAAGCACCGCTTCCACTGGGACTTCCGCTGGTACTGGGACTATGCGGGCGGCCTGATGACCGATTGGGGCGTCCACCTGATCGACATCGTGCTGATGGGCATGAAGGCGACGGCGCCCAAGTCGGTGATGTCCCTGGGCGGACCGTTCGGCTATCCCGGCAGCGCGATGGAGACTCCGGACACCCAGCAGGCCATCTACGAGTACGACGACTTCACGATGACCTGGGAGCACAGCCTGGGCATCAGCCTGGGGCCGCACCAGCGCGGACACGGCGTCTCCTTCACCGGCAACAACGGCACCCTGGTCGTCGACCGGGGCGGCTGGGAAGTGCTGGCCGAGAGCGGCCGCAAGGACGGCGAGCGCTACGAGAAGACGCCGGCGATCGAGAGACAGGCTGCGGCCCCTGACCAGCGGGGGCTGGCCCAGCACACGCAGGACTTCATCGACTGCATGAAGACCCGCAGGCAGCCGCGGTGCAACGCGGACGTGGGCGCCCTAGTTGCGGTCAACGCGCACCTGGGGAACATCGCGTTCCGGACCGGCCGGCGGGTGTACTGGGATCACGCGGCGGGTCGCGTCAAGGGTGATGAGGAGGCGAACGCGCTACTGCGTGCCGAGTACCACAACGGCTGGCAGTTTCCGCAGGTGACGGCCGCCGAAGCGTCGGCGGGCTGATCGCTGCCAAGCCAAGCCAGGTGACCAGGCTCGAAGATCGCCGGCTCGGCGCCACGACCATCCTGTTCGGAGAAGGCGGCGGCAAGTACCCCGACAACAACGCCCTGGTGGTGGAGGGGGCCGAGTCGACGGTGCTGATCGATCCGTCGCTCGGCGTTCGGGCGCGGGGCCGGGGTGGTCTGCCCCGTGTCGACCTCGTGCTGCTCAGCCACTGCCACGAGGACCACACCGCGGCTCTGCCGCTCTTCAGGGACGCCCCGGTCCACGTCCACGAGGAGGATCTGTCCGGTCTGCTCGACTTCGACGGCTTCCTCGACATCTTCGGGGTCGAACCGGAACGCCGCGACGAATACGGCCGGTACCTGCGGACGACGTTCTTCTACGAGCCCCGGCCGGACGCCGTGCCGTTCCGGAACGGCGACCTGTTCGATCTCGGCGGCGGCGTCTCGGTACGGGTGATCCACACGCCCGGCCATACCCGTGGTCACTGCGCCCTTCTGGTCGAACCCGACGGCGTTCTGTTCCTGGGCGACATCGACCTGACCGGCTTCGGCCCGTACTACGGGGACGCCTGGTCTGATCTCGAAGCGTTTGAACACTCGCTGGAACAGGTGCGCGATATCGAGGCGGCGCACTACCTCACCGGCCACCACATTGGCCTGCTCGACGATCGCGAGGCGTTTCTCGCTCGCCTGGGCCGGTACGTTGATCGGATCGCCGACCGCGAGGGACGGCTGCTGGAGTACCTCCGGGAACCACGGAAGATGGACGACATCGTCGCCCACCGCTTCGTCTACCGGCCGCATGATGAGGGGGCCGGGATTCCCAAGGCCGAACGGCGCAGCATGGAACTCCACCTCGACCGTCTCGAGCGTGCGGGCCGGGTCGAGCGTGACAGCGAGACGTACCGGGCGCTTTGCTGACGCTCACGCGTCGGGGAATGAAACCGTCTCGCCCGAGGTCTATACTGCTGACCCCGTCTGGTTCGGCGGGCGGCTGAGAGAGTTGGTAGCCCGTCAGGCAGGAGGTTGAATTGAAGCTCAACACACTGGGTCCGCGACTACTCTGGGTTGGGGTCTTGATGGGGGCCGCGCTCGTCGCCACGTCGCCGGCGGTCGCGGAGGCGGCGGCGGCAGCGGATCATCTGCTTGATCCGGACACGATCCATCCGGCGACGGCGGAGCAGTTCCGCGCGGTCCTGGAGCACCACCGGGGCAAGGTCGTCGTGGTCAACTACTGGGCTACCTGGTGCATCCCCTGCCTGCAGGAGTTGCCTGAGCTCGACCTGCTGCAGGAGCGTTATGCCGACCGCGGCCTGGTGGTGCTCGCCGTCTCGATGGACGACCCGGAGAAACTCGACGATCGGGTGCGGCCGTTCTTCGCCAAGCGGGCACCTGGTCTCGTCTCCTACCTCGCGTCGGCGGGCGACAACTCGGTCGACTTCGTGACCTCGTTTGATCCCGAGTGGCCCGGTGCGTTGCCGACGACGATGTTCTTCGACCGTAGCGGCGAACTGACCAACATTCATCTCGGACGGATGCTGTACTCGGAGTTCGAAGAGGCCGTTCTCGGGCTACTTGAAGCCGGCGGGGGATCCTGATCGGCGGGCTCCGCCCCACTCCGGTCTCGACCGGGACCTCAGCTGCCGGCGGCATGGGAAGTTGCCGCGGGTTTCTCTTGTTCTCCGCTTGGCGGCTGTCGCCAGGTGGTTGCCTGATAAGGAGTTGTGATGTCTGGATCTGCCTTCGAACACTTCGACTTCGCGGACGACTACGGTCCCGAGAAGGTCGTTACCGTCTACGAGCCCCGTTGCGGCCTGGAGGGCATCGTCGTCATCGACAACAGCGCTGCCGGACCCACGATGGGCGGCATCCGTATGGCGCCGGATGTCAGCGTGGAGGAGGTGTGCCGGCTGGCGCGGGCCATGACCTGGAAGAACGCCATGGCGCGCCTGCGTCACGGCGGCGGCAAGGCGGGCATCCGGGCGAATCCGCGGACGGCGAACCGTGAGGCCCTGATCCGGCAGTTCGGTCGGGCGATCCGGCAGTTGACGGACTACATCCCGGCCCCCGACATGGGCACGAACGAAACCGCGATGGCCTGGATCCGCGACGAGGGGGGCCGCTCCGTCGGCCTGTCCAGGTCGCTCGGCGGGATTCCGCTCGACGAGAGCGGCTCGACCGGCTTCGGTCTCGCCATCGCCGCCGAAGTGGCGGAAGAGGCGGGCGTCGTCGCGCTCGAAGGCGCCACCGTCTCCATCCAGGGCTTCGGCAACGTCGGGCGGCCGGCAGCCCGGTTCCTGGCCGAGAGGGGCGCGCGCCTCGTGTCGGTCACCGATCTCGACGGCACGATCCACGACCCGGACGGCATCGACATCGACGAACTCGTGGCGACGATGGACGCGACCGGCGGCGTCACCGCGTACCCGCGCGGCAGCCGTATCGAGGGCGACGCCTTCCTGGACCTGGAAGTCGACTTCTTCGTGCCGGCCGCGCGGCCGGACGTGATCGACAGCGGCAACGCCGGCCGGGTCGGCTGCAAGGTGGTGCTCCAGGGCGCGAACATTCCGGTAACGCCGGCGGGCGAGCGGATTCTCCACGACCGCGGCGTCCTCTCGATTCCGGACTTCGTGGCCAACGCCGGCGGCATCATCTGCGGCGCGGTCGAGTACGCGGGCGGCTCCGAGCGGCAGGCATTCGAGAGGATCGAGGACACGGTGCGCCAGAACACGCGTGAAGTGCTGGAACTGGCCCGGGCCGAAGGCTGCCTGTTGCGCGAGGCGGCGATGAGCATCGCCCAGCGCCGTGTCTCGGAAGCGATGGCCTTTCGCCGCGCCAATTGACCCGGGCTGTAGCCTGCGGAGGATGAGGGCACACAACGCACTGGCCGAACCGGCGGTTGACCGCCGCTCGGAGCGGCGCGGCGACGCCGACTGGCTGGCCCGGAGACTGGCGGATCCGAGCAGCCAGTTGACCGCGGTCTGGCGCGAGCGCAGCCTGGTCTTCGACGCCCACACCGGAGACCGGGGGCCGGTTCCCGGCACGGTGGCGACCGTCGAGGCGGCCGGGCTGGTCGACGGGGCGGAGGATGTCGTGTTTCTCGGCGAAGCGGAGGGCGTCGCCTACTTCTCGGTCGACCTCTCCGACCGGGAAGATCCGCTCGCCGGCCCGCTCCGGGGCGCCGGCCGCTTCGTCGAGCTGCGGCAGGTCGGCGCGGCGATGAGCGGCCGTGGCGCCAACCTGCTTGCCTACGCCCGCGCCATGGCGACGTGGCACCGCCGGCACCGCTTCTGCGGCCAGTGCGGCGCCGCGACCGAGAGCCGCAACGCCGGCCACCTGCGCGTCTGCACGGCGTGCGGCATCGAGCACTTCCCGCGCACGGACCCGGCCGTCATCATGCTGGTCCACACGGAGGCCGGCGACGACGGCTCCTGCCTGCTGGGCCGGCAGGCCTCCTGGCCGCCGGGCATGTTCTCGGCGCTCGCGGGCTTCGTCGAGCCCGGCGAGAGCCTGGAGAGCGCGGTCGCGCGCGAGGTCCGGGAGGAGACTGGCATCGCGGTCGACACGGTCCGCTACCACTCCTCCCAGCCGTGGCCCTTCCCAACCTCGATCATGCTCGGCTTCTACGCCACCTCGCCCGGCGGCGACGTGCAGGTGGACACGGAGGAACTGGAACAGGCGGTGTGGGCGACCCGCTCCGAACTGGAGTACGCGCTCCGCGCCCGCGAAGTCCGCCTGCCGCCGCCCTTCTCGATCGCCCGCCGGTTGATCGACGACTGGTTGCGCGCCGAAGACTGACGGCCCCCACTGGGTGCGCCGGCGTCCCCGCCGGCCTTCCGGAACAACGCCGCCGCGAAGCGGCGACCATGCCGGCTCGCGTAGCATTGTCGGTTCATGACCCTCGACTCCACGAACGGCGGCACGGCTCCGGCCGCGGTCATCGACCGCCTCGGCCGGCCGGTGCGCGACCTGCGCATCTCGGTCATCGATCGTTGCAACTTCCGCTGCACCTTCTGCATGCCGGCCGACCGGGAGTACCGGTTCCTGCCCCGGCAGCAACTGATGACGTTCGAGGAGATCGAGCGCCTGGTCAGATTGTTCGTTCGCCTTGGTGTCCGCAAGCTGAGGCTGACCGGCGGTGAGCCACTGCTTCGCCGCGACATCGAGGATCTGGTTGGGACTCTGGCCGCGGTGCCCGGAATCGAAGACCTCGCGTTGACGACGAACGGAGCTCTGCTGGCACAGAAAGCTCGGACCCTCGCTGAAGCCGGCCTCAACCGGGTCACGGTGAGCGTCGAGTCCCTGCACGACGACATCTTTGGCCGGGTCACGGGACTGGGCCACGGCGTCGGCCAGGTGCTGGAGGGCATCGACGCAGCGGCCGATGCCGGTCTCGGCCCGGTCAAGATCAACACGGTCGTCATGAAGGGCACGAACGAAGACGAAGTTGCCGACATCGCCGGCTACTTCAAGGAGCGAGGCCACATCGTCCGCTTCATCGAGTTCATGGACGTCGGCACGGTGAACGACTGGAGCCTCGACCAGGTCGTAACCGCCTCGGAGATCGGCCACCGAATCGCCGAACGGTGGCCCTTCGAACCGGTTGATCGCGCTCAACCCAGCGACGTCGCCGAACGCTTCCGCTACCTCGACGACGGCGTCGAGTTCGGCGTCATCCCCTCGATCAGCCGCCCCTTCTGCGGCGACTGCGCCCGCGCGCGCCTTTCATCCGACGGCCGGCTCTACACTTGCCTCTTCGCCGACACCGGCCCCTCCCTCCGCGACCGCCTCCGCGCCGGCGCAAGCGACGACGACCTGCTCACCTTCCTGGCTGGCCACTGGCGCCAACGGGAGGATCGCTACTCCGAGATCCGCGCCGAACGCCTCCGCGCCGGCCTGCAGCCGGCTCCCCAGCGCGTCGAGATGTTCCGCATCGGCGGCTGAGACATCGCCTGCGCGGCTGCGGCGCGGCGGCGGAGGGTCGTCGGACGCACCCGCCTGCCTGGGGGGTCGGCCTGGACGGCGTCGGGCATCGTTGGTCTGTGTGCCGGTGTGTTGCGGTCTGCGCGACGGGCCGGGCCCACGTGCTGTGAGCATGATCGAGCGTTCAAGTCTGGAGCTTCTCCCGCACGGCACCAAGTACGTCAGTGAAGCTCTGACGCGCGAAGGCCGACCGGAGCGGCTCAGTCGGGCGAGGGACCGTGTTCCAGTGTGACACCGCTTTCTTCAAGAACCCGATTCACGATCCCCTCCTCACGGCAGCCATCGATGAACAGGGCCAACGCCTCTTGCAGCATGACCATGGCTTCCTCGGCCGTGGAGCCCTGGCTTGCTACGTGGAGCTGCGGACACGAGGCGACCCAGACATCTCGCTCGCGGTGCAACTCTGCGGATAGCTGGATTCTCATCGTCGGTTGATGCTTGGGAGTGCTTGGCTCGGTCAGCAAGAGTAGCGTTGCGGCTGGCCGCCCGTGCTGGATAGGCCGCAGCCCGACACCGTCCAGCCTCCCCCGTGAGCCCCGACCAGGCAGGCGGGTGCAACCGACGCCGCCACGTTGCAGCCGGGGCCTCGGCGGATGCTCTATCTGCGGTAGTGACTCCACTTACGCGGCCGAATTCCGGTACAGTGGCGCGCATGTGTACGGGCGCGGAACCGGGGTGGCGAAAGTGAGCACCCGGCCGCTGCTGGCGGCGGCCGAGGGGGAGCGGGACCGCAAGGCGGAGCACATCCGGCTGGCGCTGGATCGACGCATGCAGGTCGAGCGGAGCTACTTCGACGACTACCGGTTCGAGCACCGGGCGCTGCCCGAGATCGACTTCGAGGACGTGCGGATCGGCGCCGAGTTCCTGGGACGGGAGCTGGAGGCGCCGCTGCTTATCTCGTGCATGACTGGGGGCACCGGGGTTGCCGAGCGGATCAACCGGCGCCTGGCCGAGGCGGCGGAGGCGGAGCGGGTCGCTCTCGGGGTCGGCTCGCAACGCAAGGCGATCGACGATCCGGAGACCGCGGCGACGTTCCGGGTGCGCGAGTTCGCACCCAACGTGCCGATCCTGGCGAACCTGGGTGCGGTGCAACTGAACTACGGGTATGGCGTCGACGAGTGCCGTGTGGCGGTCGACATGGTCGAGGCGGACGCCCTGGTGCTGCACCTGAACGCCCTGCAGGAGGCACTGCAGCCGGAGGGGCAACTGAACTTCCGGGGGCTGCTGCCGAAGATCGCCCGGGTGGTCGAGGCGCTGGACGTGCCGGTCGTGGTCAAGGAGATCGGTTGCGGCATCTCGGCCGCTGTTGGCCGCGAGCTCGCCAACGTCGGTGTCCGGATCCTGGACACGGCCGGCGTCGGTGGCACGAGCTGGGCCCGGATCGAGGCGGCCCGGGCCGACGAGGTGGCTCTTGGCGAACGCTTCGCCGACTGGGGAGTCCCGACGCCGGAGTCGATCCGCCAGTTGGCGGCGGTCCCCGGCGTCCAGGTCATCGGTAGCGGCGGCATCCGCTCCGGCGTCGACGCGGCGAAGGCCCTGGCCCTCGGCGCCGACATCGCCGGTATGGCGTTCCCCTTCCTGGAGGCGGCCAACGCTTCGACCGACGCAGTGGTCGACCGGATCGCCCGCACCGCATTCGAACTGCGGATCTGCATGTTCTGCACCGGCGCCGTCGACCTCGCGGCGCTGCGCCGCGTGCCGCTGCCGCGGGAGACAGGCGATGGCTGACCGGCTGGATCCCGAGCTCGAGGCGGCGGCGGTCGAGATCGCCGGCGGGGAACGCGGTTTCCATCGGCCGCCGCCGGGACTCGACGCGGCCGGGAAGGCCGCGGTGCGGCGCCGCGCTCTCGAACTGGCTAGCGGCAGCGGGGCGCTTGGAGCCATCGGCGGCTACTCGCTCGACGATGAACGCGCGTCCAGCCAGAACTGCGAGAACTTCATCGGCGCCGCTCAGGTGCCGATGGGCGTCGCCGGGCCGGTTCTCGTCCGCGGGAGTGAGATCGACGGCACGGTCTGCGTGCCGATGGCGACGACCGAGGGAGCCCTGCTCGCCAGCGTGAACCGCGGCTGCCGGGCAATCACGGCGGCGGGCGGTGCCACCGTCTTCGTCGAGGACGTGGGCATGACCCGGGCGCCGGTCTTCCGCACCACGGGAATCGAAGACACCAGGCGGCTGCTCCACTGGCTGGAAGCGAACGAGGAGAGGATCCGCGCCAAGGCGCACGAGACGAGCCGCTTCCTGGAGCTTCGGGAGATTCGGCCGTCGGTCGTCGGCAGCACGGTGTTCCTGCGCTTCCGCTTCGCCACCGGGGACGCGATGGGCATGAACATGGTCACGATCGCCTGCGACCGCCTGGTGTCGGAGCTGATCGAACCGGAAACCGGCGTCCAGTGCGTCGCGCTGTCCGGCAACTACTGTGTCGACAAGAAGCCCTCGGCGGTCAACTACCAGCTCGGCCGCGGCAAGCGGATCCACGCTGAAGTCGTCCTCGACGAACTGACCGTGCGCAAGGTGCTCAAGTCGGAGGCGAAGGCGCTCCAGGACGTTGCCTACCGCAAGAACCTGCTCGGCTCCGTCGCGGCCGGTGCGCTCGCCTTCAACGCCCAGTTCGCCAACGTGCTGGCGGCGGTGTTCGTCGCCTGCGGCCAGGATCTCGCGCACGTCGTCGAGGGTGCGATGGGCGTGGCTTCCTTCGAGGCCCGCGACGACGGGTCGGTCTACGCGTCCGTCTACATGCCGGACGTGCCGCTGGCTGCAATCGGCGGCGGTACCGGTCTTGACACACAGCGCGAGGCGCTCGAAGTGATGGGCGTACGGCCCGATCCGGACCGGCCGGGAGCTGCCGTACGGCGACTGGCCGAGATCGTCGGCGCTGTCGTCCTGGCCGGCGAACTGTCCTTGACCGCGGCGTTCACGTCGCGCGACCTGGCGCGCGCCCACGAGCGGCTCGGTCGCTCGAGCGCGGCGAGCGCCGGCTGAGCGCCGCCCATGGCCGACACCGGATCGGTGCGGCTGAGCGTGCCCGGCAAGGTGATCCTGATGGGCGAGCACGCCGCCGTGTACGGCCGGCCGGCGGTGGTGGCTGCGGTCGATCTGCGGCTCGAAGTGGAAGCGTCTCTGGGAGAGAGGATTCGACCCCTGGGCCGCGGCCGGGTGACTCTCGACCTTGCCGACATCGACGTGCTGGAGGAGAGTGCGTGGCAAGAGGTGGAGGCGTTCACCGACGACGCGCGTCGGCGGTGGCGGGCGTACGAGGCGGGCTGCGAGCCCTTTCGGTCGGATCGCGAGCAGGCTTCGTTGGTCCGGATCGCGGTCGGGGAGGCGGTGGCGTCGCTGACACCAGCGGCGTCGGCCCGGTTGCGGGAGCGGTCGCTCGACCTGCGGCTGCGATCGGCGATTCCCGTTGGGGCGGGTCTGGGCAGTTCGGCGGCTGCCGCGGTCGGCGTCGTCGCCGCCGTTCGTGCGGTTTCGGGCGGCATCGATTCCGCGGACCAGGAACTGGCGGCAGTCGAGAACGTTGCCCTGGAGGTGGAGCGGCGGCAGCATGGCTTCCCGTCCGGCATCGACACAGGGACGGTGCTGCGCGGCGGTGTCGTCCTGGTGCGCCGCACGGGCGGTACCCTGCGGTTCGACGACCTGCCGCGACCGGACTGGCTTCGCCTTGAGATCGGGATCGTGGACAGTGGCGCTCCCGACCAGACCACAGGCGCCGTGGTGACGATCGTACGCCGGCGGTACGAGGAGGATTCCGAGCGGGTTGGCGCGGTACTCGACCGGATCGCCGCGGCCGTCGAGTCCTTCCGGGTCGCGGTCGTCACGGACCAGCCGCCGGTTGCGGTGACGTCGGTGGCCGCGGCGCACCGCGCCCTGGTCGATCTTGGTGTCGTGCCGCCCGCCGTCGCGGAGCGCATAGCGCGCGTCGAAGCGGCCGGCGGAGTTGCCAAGATCTCCGGCGCCGGTGCTCTCGACGGCGAATCGGCGGGCGCGCTGGTGTGCATGCTTGGGGGACGGGACGCCCGGACGGTCGAAGGCCTGTCGGACCTGGTGGCGGTCGATGCACCCATCGGCGGCGACGGGCTGCGGTTCGAGGACTGATCCGTCTGCGTTCCAGGACGGTTGGACGGCGGCTGTAGGCTCGGCAGCACATCATGGAATCCCCCATCGAACCGGTGCGCGAGCCGGGTCCGGTGACCGCGGAGGCGCCGTCGAATATCGCCTTCATCAAGTACTGGGGTGCCCGCGATCTCGAGGAGCCGGTGCCCTTCAACCGATCGTTATCGATGACCCTCGATGCGTGCCGGTCGGTCTGTTCTGCATCGCCGTTCGGCGAAGGCGAGGAGGACGAGATCTGGTGGCTGGACAAGCCGGCCGGCGGGCGGCCGGGCCGACCGGCCGCGCCGCCCCCGGCATTCGTCGAGCGCACGAAGCGCCATCTGGACCGGCTGCGGGACTGGTCTCGGCGGACGGCCGCACCCTACTCGGGCGGCTTCCGCATCGCGACGTACAACACGTTCCCGACGGCTGCGGGGATCGCTTCGTCGGCCTCCGGTTTCACCGCGCTGACGCTCGCCGCCACGGCCTGCATGGGGTTCGACCTGGCGCCGCGCAGGCTCTCCGCCCTGTCGCGGAGCAGCGGTTCGGGGTCGGCCGCCCGCTCCGCCTGGGGCGGCTATGTCGAGTGGCCGGACGGGGACGCCAATGCGGCAGTTCAGATCCTGGACGAGCGGGCGTGGGAACTCTGCGACCTGATCGCGGTCGTCGAAACAGGCGCAAAGAAGGTGTCGTCGCGGGACGGACACCGGCGGGCCGAGAGCAGTCCGTACTTCGCGCCTCGCCTCGCCGCGCTCGACGGGAGGCTCGAGCGTGTCCGCGCCGCGCTCCATGCCCGCGATTTCAAGGGGCTCGGCGACGCGGTCGAGGAGGAGGGGATCGACCTGCACCTCATCGCGATGTCCTCCCGGCCGCCGGTCTACTACTGGACGCCTGGGACGATCGAGGTGCTGGCGGCGGTCCGTTGCTTGCGGTCCGACGGCGTGGCCGCCTACGCGACGATGGACGCTGGCGCCAACGTTCACGTGATCTGCCAGCCGGCGGACGCAGAGAAGGTGGCTGACCGCCTGGAGGCGCAGGGCAGCGTGAAGTACGTCGTGCGCGACCGGACCGGGGGCCCTCCCGTGTGGCGTGGCGGCGCCGAGCTCTGATCATGGTCCGACGATCGCAGCCGGAGACGAGCGGCAGCCGCGGTCGGTTGAACGTGACCCTGGTCAAGCTCGGCGGCAGCCTGATCACCGACAAGGCCAGACCGCGGTCGGTCGAGAGGCGGCGTCTGGAGCGACTGGCTGCCGAGATCGCGGCCGGCCGGCCCCGTGGCGGGCTGATCGTCGGTCACGGCAGCGGCTCCTTCGGTCACCCGGAGGCGCGCGCCGCGGGCCTGGTGGGAGGCGCTCACGGCCGGCGGCTAGAGACCCCGGCCGATCGGATGGGCATCGCCCGCACGCAGGCCGCGGCGCAGGCCCTGCACCGGGTCGTCGTCTCCAGTCTGATCGATGCCGGCGTGCCCGCGTACTCCCAGCCGCCGTCGGGCTTCCTGGTCGCCGAGGATGGAGAGCCGTGCGGCGATCCCCCCGCGCCCCTGGCAGAAGCCCTGCGGCTCGGCCTGGTGCCGGTGACGATGGGCGACGTGGCGATCGACCGCAGGCGCGGCGCGGCGATCGTCTCGACGGAGACGGTGTTCGAGTTCCTCGCGGGCAGCCTGCCCGCGCTTGGGATCGACGTTCGGCGCGCAGTGTGGCTGGGTGCTACGGCCGGCGTTCTGGACGGCGGAGGACGGCTGATTCCACGCATCGACGCGACGAACATCGGGGCGGCGTCCGCGTCGGTAGGCGGTTCGGCGGCCATCGACGTGACGGGTGGCATGGAGCATCGGCTGGTGACGGCCTGGCGTTTGGCCCGGGGCGACGTCGAGTCGCTGATCATCGACGGCCGCGAGCCGGGTCTGCTTCAGTCCGTGCTCCGGCATCCGGCCGAAGTCGCCGAAGGCGCCGGTACACTCGTCTGCTCCAGACAGGGATGACCATGCGCGCCAGCAGCACCGTCGAGGACTACCTGAAGTGCATCTTCCGGGCTGAGCAGGAGGCGCGGCAGGCTGGTAGGGATCTCGTGCCCATGGGCCGCATCGCGGCCCTGCTCGAGGTGGCGCCGGCCTCGGTTACCGCGATGATGAAGACGCTGGCCGAGTCCGGGCTGATCGCCTACGAACCCTACAGCGGTGTACGGCTGGAGCCCGCGGGCCGCAAGCTTGCGGCGCACGTGCTCAGGCGGCATCGGCTGGTCGAGCTGTTTCTGGTCAGCGTGATGGGATTCGACTGGAGCGAGGTCCACTCCGAAGCCGAACTGCTGGAACACGCGGTCTCGGAGCGGATGATCGAACGGATGGACGAGATGCTGGGCCGTCCGTCGGTCGACCCGCATGGCGACCCCATCCCCAGCGCCGACGGCCACATCGAGATCGTGGATCATCCCAGCCTGCTGAAGTGCCCGCTGAACTGCACGGTCGAGGTGGTGCGGGTCACCGATCAGGACGCCGAGTTCCTGCGCTTCGCCGAGCGTGAGGGTCTGGCGCCGGGCAAGTCGGTCGAGGTCGCTGCGCGGGACGAGACCGCGGGCAGCGTCGCCGTGGTTGCGGGGTCCCGACAGCTCAGCCTGGGCTTTCCGGCCGCGTCCAAGGTCCTCGTACGGGAGGCGCCGTGAAAGTCGGCGGCCTGGGCCCCTGTCTCTGGCGTGGGGCCGGTTTCGCGCTGCCGACCGTGACGCTCGTGTCGGCTCTTCATCTTGCCGAGCAACCGACGGCCGCCGAAGCCGCGGATGGGCTGGTTTCGGGCCTGTGGTTCGCGGCGCTGTTCCTGCTGGCCACCATGGTGCGGCCGCGGCTCGGACTCGCCCCGGCGCCGGCGACCGGGACGCCGCCGGTCTGGGAGTTCCTGCTCGGCTCGCTGGCCGCCGTGGTCACATGGAGTCTGCTGTGGCTGTTCTGGACCTACGCGCCGGTTTTGGCTGGCGCCGAAAGCGTGGCCCGAATCCTGAATGCGACCGTGATCTTCGTCAGCGGTCTTGCCGCTCCGGTCCTCGGCGGCGCGACCCCTAGGTCGGGCTGACCACGAACAGCGGATCGCCGCCGTCGACGGTCTGACCGACTTCGACCAGGAGCTTCTCGAGCCGGCCGTCGATCTCCGACTGGATTTCGTTCTCCATCTTCATCGCCTCGAGCACGAGGATGCCCTGGCCGGCGGCTACGTCCGCGCCTTCCACTGCGAGCACCGCCGTGACGCGGCCGGGCATGTACGCCGTGGCCTCGAACGCGCCGTCCTCGGCCTGCTGCGCGGCGGTGGCCAAGCCCCGTGACCGGGGGTCGATCACGCGCAGTTCAGCCCCGTTGACGACGTAGACGCCCTCGCCGAGTGCACGGACGCTCGCGGTCGTCTGGCGCCCGTCGACGATGACACTCAGCACGTCCGGCCGTCCGACGGTCGCCGCGTCGACCTGGTATTCGCGACCGTCGATGGCGATCGTCCAGTCGCCGTTCTCCCGAGCCTGCGCCTCGACTTCGACTTCACGCTCCGCGCTGGCGACGATCAGTTCCAAGTCATTCCCCTCCGGCTTTCGCGGCGTGCAGCGAGCTGCCAGTTCGAGCGGGCCGTGGTACGGATGGATGACGTCCCGGCGCCGTTCGAGGAAGTGCGTCCGAGGTGGGCGAGGACCGCCGCAACGACCGGCAGATCCGCCTCCAGCGTGTCTTCGCGGGGAGTAGACGTCCGGAGGTCCCCGTTCTCCAGCTTGCGGTCGAGCATCGAGATGTCCATGTTGCCGGCTACGAAGTCCTCGTCCTCGAGCAGCAGCTCGAACAGGGCCAGGTTGGTGCGGATGCCCTCGACCCGGGTCTCTGCGAGGGCCCGGCGCAGCCGGGCCAGGGCCTGGGGGCGATCGCGGCCCCAGACGATCAGCTTGGCGAGCATGGGGTCGTAGTGGATGGTGACCTCGGCTCCCTCGTAGACGCCGCAGTCATTTCGGACTCCCGGACCCTCGGGCAGGCGGAGCAGCTCGATCCTCCCGGGCGAAGGTGCGAAGCCGCGGAACGGATCCTCCGCGTACAGGCGAACCTCGACCGCGTGGCCGCGTGGTTCGATGCCGCCGAGCAGCGCCTCGGGCAACGGCTCGCCGGCGGCGATGTCGAGTTGCGCGGCGACGATGTCGACGCCGGTGACCAGTTCGGTCACCGGATGCTCGACCTGGATCCGCGTGTTCATCTCCAGGAAGTAGAACTCGCCCTCGGGGTCGAGAAGGAACTCCACGGTGCCGGCGCCGACGTAGTTCACGGCCTCGGCCGCGCGCACGGCGGCTTCGCCCATGCGCCGGCGCAGATCCGCATCGACGACCGGCGACGGCGCTTCCTCGACGACTTTCTGATGGCGGCGCTGGAGGGAGCACTCCCGCTCGCCGAGGGACACGATGCGGCCGCTGCGGTCGCCCAGGACCTGGATCTCGACATGTCGCGGACGGTCGACGAAGCGCTCGACATAGACCGAGGGATCGTTGAAGCTGGCTCCGGCCTCGGACGATGCGGCGCGGAACGCGGCCCCGAGTTCCTCTTCCTCGCGCACCAGGCGCATGCCCTTGCCGCCGCCGCCGGCCGAGGCCTTGAGCATCACCGGATAACCGATCTCCCGCGCCGCGGCGCGCGCCGCCTCCGCGTCGGCCAGCGGTTCGGTACCACCGGGCACGATCGGAACGCCGGCGGCTCTCATCAGGCGCCGGCTCTCGATCTTCGACCCCATCGCCGCGATCGCCTCCGACGACGGGCCGATGAAGGTGACGCCTCGTTCCTCGCACCGGCGGGCGAAGTCGGCGTTTTCGGACAGGAAGCCGTAGCCGGGGTGAATCGCGTCGGCGCCGACCCGTGACGCCAGGTCGACGATCTTCGGTGCCCTGAGGTAGCTGTCGATCGACGGCGGGGGTCCGATGCAGTGCGCTTCGTCCGCCATCTGCGTCGCCAGACCGTCGCGGTCCGCCTCGGAGTAGACGGCGACGGAGACGATGCCCCGTTCGCGCAGGGCCCGGATCACGCGCACGGCGATCTCGCCGCGGTTCGCGACCAGCACCTTCTGTAGCCGGTTCGTCATGCCAAGGGTCAAATCCTAGGGGCTTGCGCCGTAGAACGCTACGTGTGAGTCGAGGCGCAAGCCCCTGGGAGAGGACGGGATGGGCCGAAACACCGAGCTGCGAGGGGTTTCGGGGCGCTAGCCCCGAAAGCCGCCGGAGGACCGAAAGATCCACGACGCGTGGGAGTTATAGTGTCCTCTCCAATCAGGAGGGGAGACGATGAACTTGGAAGAAGGTCTCGAACCGGACGGCGGCGGCAGCGAGAACTGGGGCCCTCCGGTCACGAGAAAGTCACTCATGCGGGGTGGTTTGGCGGCGTTGCTCGTGGCGCCGTTCACGACATCGTCCCTCGGAGCCGGGGGCGCACAGGAATCGGACGAAGAAGGCACCGAGGCCTCGGGCCGGACGGAGAGTGGGGGTGCGACCGACAGTGAGATCGTCCTCGGTGTCTCTGCTGCCTTTTCCGGCCCCTCGAGGGGCCTCGGCGCGGAGCTGTACCGCGGCGCCACCGCCTACTTCAACCACGTGAACGACAACGGCGGCATCGAGGGCCGCCGGATCAGCATGAAGCTGTACGACGACGGGTATCAGCCCGACCCGTGCGTCCAGAACACGATGAGGCTCATGCTGGAGGACAAGGTGTTCCTGCTGTTCGGCTATGTGGGAACGCCGACTGTCACTCGGGTGCTGCCGATTCTCAAGAAGTTCCAGAACGAGAGCATCTTCCTGTTCTTCCCGTTTACCGGCGCTCAGCCGCAGCGTGAGCCGCCGTACGGCGACTTCGCCTTCAACCTGCGGGCTTCCTACAATCAGGAGACGGCCGGCCTCGTCGACAACCTGGTGCGCATCGGCAAGCGGCGGATCGCGGTCTTCTACCAGATCGACGCCTATGGTCGCAGCGGCTGGGCAGGAGTCCGTGCGGCCCTGGACAAGCACGGCGAGAGGCTCGCCGGTGAAGCGACGTACAGCCGCGGGGAGAAGTTCACCGGCAGCATGCGCAAGCAGGTGGAGATCCTGCAGGGCGTCTCGCCGGATGCGGTGATCTGTATCGGAGCCTACGCGGCGTGCGCTGCCTTCGCCCGCGACGCGGTCGATCTCGGGCTGAACGTTCCGATCGCCAACCTGTCCTTCGTGGGTAGCGAGAACCTCCTCAAGCTCCTGACGGAGGGCCGCGACGACACCGAGAAGTACACGCGGCTACTGATCAACTCCCAGGTAGTCCCAAGCTACGAGGACACGTCGATTCCGGCGGTCAGGGAGTACCGCGAGCTGATGGCGCAGTACGACCCCCAGGTCCCGCAGGAGCTGATCCAGGAGGAGTACGCGCCCTTCGCGCACAGCTTCGGCAGTCTCGAGGGATTCCTCAACGCCAAGCTGCTGGCGGAGATCCTCCGGCGGCTCGGCCCGAACCCTGACCGGGCGGGACTGGAGGAAGCCGTGTTCTCGGTTCGCGACTTCGACCTCGGGATCAGCGAGAAGGTCTCGTTCGGTGCCGACCGGCGCCAGGGACTCCAGATGGTGTACCACACCGTCGTGGAAGACGGCCGATTCGTGCCGCTGGACGACTGGGGAGCCAGGTTCGCGTGAGATGAAGATCCGCAGGCTGTTCCAGAAGACGAGGTTCGGCATTTTCGCCGTCTTCGGTCTGATCGTCCTGTCCACGTCCATTCTCTGCATCTATACCGTCGACACCCAGCTGTCGGCGGAGTACGAAGTCAACACGCAGAACATCGCCAAGACGATCGCGGACTCGAGCGCTGGCATCCTGCTGAACCAGAATCTCGCAACGCTGCAGTCGCTGGTCGATCAGTTTCTCGAGATCCAGGGAATCAGGTACATCTACATCACCAGCGAGACTGGCGAGTTCCTGGCCCATACGTTCGTGCCTGGCATCCCGGAGGAGATTCTCCAGAGTGACCACGCGAGCACGGAGCCGGTCGAACGGAGTCTTCCCGGGATGGGAGACTTCATCGAGGTCGGCAGCCCGATTCTGGCCGGCGTCGCTGGCACGGTTCACGTGGGCATGGACCTGGATGTCGTGGCGCTCAAGATCCAGAGGGCGATCGGACAGCAGGTCTACCTGATCTGCGTCATCCTCGTGCTCGGCGTGCTGGCCTCGATCTGGTTCGTCAATCTGGCCGCGAAACCCCTGGCCGATCTGCTGGCCTATGCGGTGGACCTGGCCAGGGACGGCGAAACGGAAGATCTCGCCGAGCGCGACATTCTCGTACGGGAGGATGAGGTGGGAGACATGGCGCGCCTGTTTCTTCACGTCGCGCGGCGAGGCACACGGAGCGGCACGCCGCCCGCGGCTGAAGGCGTCTCCGCACCGGAGTAGGACGAGCGGCATGCGAGTCCCGAGAACCGTCATCGCGTTGCTGTGCACGACGTTGCAGTTGTGCTTCGGCACGGTCTACGCGTGGAGCTTCTTTCAGACGATGCTCGTCCGGCAGGTGGGATGGACCTTCTCGCAGACGGCCTGGGCATTCAGCATCACGATCTTCTCGCTCGGCGTCTCGGCGGCGTGGGCCGGACAGGTTTTGCCGCGGATGGGTCCGCGCAAGCTGGCCCTGATCGGCAGCGTCATGTTCTCGGCCGGCTACGTGATTGCTGCCGGTGCCCTGACTCTGGACCTCCTGCCGCTGTTCTACGCGGGCTACGGCGTGATCGGCGGCGCCGGCATCGGTCTGGGTTACGTCACCCCGGTGGCGACGGTGGCGAAGTGGTTCCCGGACCACAAGGGGCTGGTCACCGGAATCGTCGTCATGGGCTTCGGCGTCGGGGCGTTCCTGCTCAGCAAGGGCCTGGCGCCCCTGCTGGTCGTACGCACCGGAGATGACCTGGCACAGGTCTTCCTGTGGCTGGGCATCATCTTCGCCTGCCTGCTGATCCCCTGCAGTCTGTTGCTGAGTGATCCGCCCGCGCCGGCAGCGGCGCCCGCCGTAGCCGCGGCGCCGACGAGTGGGGAGGCGCCGCCCGAGGAGACCCTGGCGGTGAGGACCTACCTGAACTCCCAGCAGTTCGTGGTCATGTGGGTCGTCTTCTTCTTCAACATCGCGGCGGGGATCACGGTGATCAGCTTCCAGTCAGAACTGTTGCAGGAAGTCTGGGGGCTTTCCGATCCCTCCCTGGAGCCGGCGACGCTCGCCGAGTACGGAGCCACCCTCATCGCGATCAGCTCGCTGTGCAACGGTGTCGGGCGTCTGTTCTGGGGCCTGCTTTCTGACCGCATCGGTCGGGTGAAGGTGTTCCGCATTCTGCACGCGAGTCAGATGGTCGTCTTCGGCGTGCTGATGACGGAGACCAACCCCTGGGTCTTCTCGGCGCTGGTCTGCTATGTCCTGCTCTGCTTCGGAGGTGGTTTCGCCACCATGCCACCCTTCGTGCTCGACGTGTTCGGACCGAAGAAGATGTCGGCGATCTACGGTGCCGTGCTCACGGCCTGGGCCGCGGCCGGAATCGTCGGTCCGGTGTACCTGGGCTACCTGAAGGACGTCTATCCGGACCGGGCTGTCATGTACTGCTTCCTGGTCGGCATCCTGATGCTGGGCGGCGGCTTCCTGTTCTGTTATCTGCTGACGGACAATCGGATCAGGCTGGGCCGTCCGACCCTGGAGGGGACACTCCGGGAGTACGGAATCCCGGTGCCCACGAGGACGTAGTGCCTGGGAGCCTCGAGGCTCCCGACTGCTTCGGCCCATGGTCGCACCACTCCTCCGATCGCTTCGCCCCGCCCAGTGGAGCAAGAACGTGTTCGTTCTCGCTCCGGCGACCTTCGCCGGCGGCCTGACGGATCCGGAAACGGTCACCGCCTCGGTGGTCGCGGCACTGGCGTTCTGCGCCGCCGCAAGCGCGGTGTATCTGTTCAACGACCTGGTGGACCGCGAACGCGACCGGCGGCATCCCACGAAGCGGCTTCGGCCGGTGGCGTCCGGAGCGTTGGGCGCGGTGCCGGCTTCGGTAGCCTGCTCGATTCTGGCTGTGCTGGCCGGGGGCGCGGCGTGGACCCTGAACAGCCAGACGACGTTCCTCGTCGCCGCCTACCTGGCGGTCAACCTCCTGTACACCCTGTGGTTGAAGGAGATCGTGATCGTCGACGTGATGGTCCTGTCGAGCGGCTACGTGATTCGGGTGCTGGCCGGGGCCGCGGCGGTCGGAGCCACGGTGTCGGCCTGGTTGCTGCTCTGTACCGTCTTCCTGGCGCTGTTCCTGGGGTTCTCTAAGCGGCGGCACGAACTCATCCTGCTCCCTGGCGAGGCGGGAGAGCAGCGGGCGGTCCTGACGCACTACAGCCCGACGTTCCTCGATCAGATGATGAACGTTGTGACCGCGTCGACTCTCCTGTCCTACGCCCTGTACACGACGGCGGACGAGACGGTCGCCCGCTTCGGTGCTTACAGCCTGATCTGGACGGTTCCGTTCGTCCTGTTCGGCATCTTCAGGTACCTCTACCTCATCCATCAAGCGGAGAACCCGAAGCAGCGCAATCCGACCGAGTTACTGCTGTTCGACCTCCCGTTTCTGGTCAACATCGGCCTCTACAGCCTGACGGTGCTCCTGATCGTCTACGTCGGCGGCCCGGCGGAGTAGCACCAGTACCCAGGGAAGCGCCAGCAGGCCGACGATGACGGCGAACCAGAGCGTCGCCGCGCGAACGATGACGGTCGACGCCATGGCGGCGTCGAGAGCGACTCCCTGACGCTCCAGCAACAGGACCAGGGAGCCCTCGGCGGCCAGCAGACCCCCGGGGAGCATGGAGGCGGCGCCTGCGATGCTGGAGGCGGCGTAGTCGAACACCGAAGCGAGCATCGGCACCGCCGGTTCGTAGTGCCGGACGACCAGCGCGCAACCGATTCCCTCGGCTGCCCAGGCGGTCGTGGAGAGCGCCAAGCCGACGAGGAGCGTCCGTGGTTCGAGGAGGCGGTTGAACGCCTGGTGGATGTCGATCAGCATCGCCGCGCGTCCCGCGCCCAGGCGTGTCTTCGCCAGCATCGGCATGAGGCGGTCCGCGAGGGGTCGGTAGACCAGGGCGATCACCGCGGCGGCCACCACCAGAACGATCGTCGCGGTGAGCGATCGCTGTCCCGTGAAGACCACGACCGAGGACGCCAGCAGCAGGAGGACGGCGATGACGTCGAGGAGCCGTTCGGTGACCACGACGGCGACGACGGGGCGGGCCCGGTACGCGCCGAACTCGCGCGCCATCCATGCCTTCGCCAGTTCGCCCGCCTTGCCCGGCGTCACCGCTAGCAGGAACCCGGTGAGGAAGATGGCCAGGCTCCGACCCATGGGGAGTCGGATGTCGAGCCGATGGAGGTAGACCTGCCAACGGACGAAGCGGAGGCCGTAGTTGACCGCGGACAGGAGGAGCACGAGGGTCAGTACGCCGCCGTCGAAACCCCCGATGAGATCCCGGATCTGGTTGAAGTCGCCGACGAAACCCAGCGCTGCGAAGGTCACGATGCCGAGCAGCAGGAGGATGAGAAGACCCCGCCCGATGCCGCGGAACGGCTGGGTCGGGTCGGCTGCACTCGGACGGTGGCGGGAGACCGGCACGGGAGGCGGCATGGACGGTAGCAGCTTCTCGGCCGTACAGGACAAGGGGGCGCCGTGAGAGCGGTTCGCCGTGGAAGGGTTAAGCTGATCCCGTTGATGTCGAGTAGCGCGAAACTGCACGCGCGCCACCCCGTGGCGTCCCGCATCGCGCTCTACGGAACCTTGCTCGTCGTGGTGGTTCTTGGCGTCCTGTTGCGACCGCGCGTCCCGGCGCCGGTGACAGACACGGCCTGGTCGGAGGTCGACTACGAGGCGAACGAGGATGTCCGGCGGCTCCAGGCCCTGGTCCGGATCGACACGACGCCGGATACGGGCCGGGAGATCGATGCTGCCCGTTACTTGGCGGGGATCCTGGAGGACGCCGGCCTCACGGTTGAGATCGAAGAGCATCCGGGCGCCAAGGCGAACCTGTGGGCGATCCTCGAGGGCGAGAGCGAGGAGGCGCTCGTCCTTCACAACCACCTCGATGTGGATCCGATACGCCGTCCGGAGGACTGGGTCGTGCCTCCCTTCGAGGCCCGGCTCGAACCGCCCTGGATCATCGGCCGAGGCGTCTTCGACATGAAGAGCGTCACCGTTGCCCAGCTCGCCGCGGTGCTGGCGGCGAAGGAGCGGATGGACGAGACGGGCCGACGTCCGCGGCGCTCGCTGATCTTCCTCGCGACCAGCAGCGAGGAGACCGGGAGCGGTCCGGGTACGCGCCACATTCTCGCCAATCGGCCGGAGCTGACGCGCCGGTTCTGGGCTGTGCTCACCGAAGGTGGGGTGCTGGAGGCGCCCTCCGTCGGTGAGGTCAAGTACTGGGGCACGTCGTTCGCGCAAAAGCAATTCCTCGAAGTGACGGCAACCAGTGGGTCGGCGGAGCGACTGGAAGAACTCCGAACGGCGTTGTTCGAGGCGCTCCGCTCAGCGCCGCCGACCGCCCTGGTGCCGGAGGTGAAGGCCTTCGCCACCGCCTACGCGCCGTCGCGTCTTCATCCGGACTACCGGGCCGCGCTGGCCGAGCCCGAGCGCGTCCTGAGCGAGCCAGGGCTGTTCGAGCGTCTGCCGGCTCTGCTCAAGGCCCTGTTTCGGAACGAGGCGCACCCGTTCGCCGTCGAACCGTCGCCGGCCGGCGGCTACCGGCTGCGGATCGTGCTCCACGTATTGCCCGGGCTCGATGCCGACGCGGCAGCCGCCGAACTCCTCCCGGACCGTCTCCTCGACGGAATCGACATCAGGATCCACGAGCGCCGGGGTGCGGTGCGGGGAAGTCCCCTCGACCACCCGGCTTACGTTCAGTTGATCGAATCGCTGCGCTGGCGGACCGGCGTCGAGCCGGGTCGCGTCGGTCCCTACCTGCTCACCCGCTATGCCAACGACTCCCGGTTCTTCCGCAACGAGGGCATAGCCTCCTACGGCTTCACTCCGTTCCGGCTCGTCTCCGCCGACACGATGACCGTGGCGGGTCCGAACGAGAAGATCGCACTGCCCGCCTTCGTCGAAGGTGTGGAGCTGTACGCTCAGGTCGTACGCGATCTGCTCGATGCGGCCCCGCCGCCGGCCGACCCCGCGGCCCTGGTCGCGAACCTGCCGGCACCGGACGACCCCGTGGGTTGGCTTCAGCGCTACGTTTCCTACGATACGAGCAACCCGCCCGGTGGCGAGCGCCTTGCCGCCGAGTACCTTGCGGCGCTGATCGAACGGGGCGATCCGGAAGGAGAGATCGAAGTCCGGATGCTGGTGAGTCCGGACGGACGAGCGAACCTCTATGCCCGGTTGCCGGCAAACGCGGTCGAAACGACCGGTCGCGGCCTGGTTCTGCTGCACCACCTCGATGTCGTGCCCGCGGGGGACGGCTGGAGCCGGCCGCCGTTCGGCGGTGAGCTGCACCGGGGGCGGCTCTGGGGTCGCGGTGCGCTGGACGCGAAGAGCCTCGGCGTCGCGCACCTGGTTGCCATGCTCGATCTGCTCGAGAGCGATCGTTCCCGGCGCCGGGACCTGGTTCTCGTAGCCAGCGCCGACGAGGAAGCGGGTGGTGAAGACGGTGTTGCATGGCTGCTGGCCGAGCACCCGGAACTGTTCGGTGATGTCGAGGCGGTGCTGAACGAGGCAGGCGTCAACCGGATGGCCGGAGACCGGCTGCTGTGGTGGGGAATCGAGACGGCTCAGAAACAGGTGCTTTGGCTGCGGGTCAGCGCGGCCGGTCGGGGCGGCCATGGCTCGGGATTCAACCCGGCGAGCCCTACGCATCGGTTGCTGAGGGCTCTGAACCGGGTGCTTGACCTCGAGCATCCCTGGCGGGTCACGGCCGCGGCCCACCAGGCCTACCGCGCCTTGGCCGAGTTCCGTCAGGGCGAGTTCGCTCAGGTCTTCGATCAGCCCCTGGATGTCGTACAGGCTGAGCTCGACCGTCGGATCCGGGACGGGACATTGGACGGGATTCTCCTGCCGGGTATGTCGGCGAGCTTTCGGGACACGGTTCAGATCACCCGGATCGACAACGGCGCCGGCCCGGTGAACGTGGCCCCGGGCGAGGCGAGTGCGTTGATCGACGCGCGACTCCTGCCGGACACCGATGTCGACCGGTTCCGCCGCCGGGTGGAAACGGTGCTCGGCAGCGGCATCCATGTCGAGGAGTTGCTGCGTTCCGGTCGCAGTCCGGCGTCCAGCACGAGCAGCGACGTCTACCGGACGCTGGAAGGCGTTCTCGGCGTGCATGCACCGGTGGCGCCGACGATGATTGCCGGTACGACGGACTCGCGCTTCTTCCGCCGCCACGGCGTGGACGCCTACGGCTTCTCGCCCTTCACGCTCGCCGCCGAGGATGCGGGCGGGATCCACGGCGCCGACGAACGGATACCCGTCGAGGCCTTCCTCCGTGGTTGCGAGACGATGAAGCAGGTGGTTGCCGCTCTCGTCCTCGCGCAGGACGACTCCTTGCCGTCTGCCGTCCGCGGACGGCGTCGCGGCGAGCCCTGATGTTCGAGGAGGCTCCGGCGATGGCCATCTTGGGCGCCGTGTACTCGGCGGTCATCGGCCTGTGCGTGGGCAGTTTCCTGAACGTCGTCGCCTACCGTTTGCCGCGCGCCGAGTCGGTGGTCCGGCCGCGTTCCCGCTGCCCGGGTTGCGGCGGGAGGATCGCGGGCCGGGACAACCTGCCGGTCCTGAGCTTCGTTCTGCTCGGCGGTCGCTGCCGGATGTGCGGCGCCCGGATCTCGTGGCGCTATCCGGCGGTCGAAGCGACCGCCGGGCTCCTGTGGCTCGTCTCCTGGCTCGCGTTCGGACCGACCGTCGACGGTCTGGCGGCCGCGCTCTTTTCAAGCCTCCTGCTGGTGCTCGCGACGATCGACGCGGCCCACTACCTGCTTCCGGATCAGCTGACGTACCTGACTCTGGGCCTTGGCCTGGTTGCGTCCTTCGGGGTCAGCTGGACGACGCCGCTGGGATCGGCTCTCGGCGCCGCCGCCGGCGCCGTGGCTCTGCTACTCCTGATCGGGGTCTGGTACCTGCTGCGGCGAGTTCGGGGCATGGGCCTGGGCGACGTGAAGATGCTGGCCGGTGTGGGCGCGTTTCTGGGCCCCTACGGGATGCTGCTCACGCTCTTTCTGGCCTGCCTGTTCGGCGCGGTGTTCGGGATTCTGCTGATGGTCCGCGGGCGGCTGGGCTGGGGTTCGCGCCTGCCGTTCGGAGTCTTTCTGTCGATCGGTGCGGTCGTGGCGCTCTTTTTCGGACCGCGTCTGATCGCCGCCTACTCGTCCCTGCTGTAGCTCGGCGCCAAGACCGGAGCCCCGGATCCGTCCTGGTCCGTATGCGCGACTTGCGCGGTCCCGGCACCGGTGGCACAGACTGCGGCGGGTTCACCCTCGTCGAGGTGCTGGTTTCGTGCGCCTTGCTCGGGCTTGCCGCCGCGACGGTGATGTCGCTCCTGATCCGGTCCAGCCTGAACAATCTAGAGGCGTTTCGGGCCGACACCCTGGCGGCGATGGCGCGTTCCTCCCTGGACGACATCGGTCACGCGGCCAACGTCGAACAGGTCTGGTGTCCCTCGATCTCAGGCTGGCGGGAGGACTGCGGTACGGAGGCGCCGCGGTTCCGGCGTACGCTGCGGTCAGCGCCGGTGGCGGTGCCGGCTCGTGGTGGAGAGTCCGTGGAGGTGGAGGAGGTGACGGTCGAAGTCACTGCGTTGCAGGCGGGCCGTGCGGCAGGCGAGCGGACCATCCGGTTCGTCACGTTCCGCACGAAGGAAGTGCGGTGAACGGCGACACCGGGAGGGATCTGGCGGCGCGGCCGGACTGCGGGGCCAGCTTGATCGAGACGCTGGTGGCGTTCTCCTTGACCGTGGCGGTTTCGGCGGCTGCTCTCTTCCTGTTCGTTCTTCATCAGCGACTGGCGCGGGCGCAACTCGAGACGGCGTCGCTGTTGCAAGCGCAGCAGGCGGCGCACGTCGAACTGCGGCGAGCGTTGCGGGCCGCCGGCCGCGGCGGTCTGGCTCACCAGTTGCCTGGCCAGGCGCCGCGTCCCGAACTCGCGGTCGAAGTCGAAAAGCATGTGCGGGCCGGCCACGCGGTCGGTTCCAGGTCAGCAGCCGCGGGTACCGACGTGCTGGTTATCCGCGGCGTGATCAACGGCCCGCTCTACTGGGTCGAGGAGTACGGGTTCGACCCCGCAGCGAGGAGCGGCTGGGTCGTCGTAGCCGCACAGACTCCATACGGCGCTGCCCAATCGCTCGAGATGCTCCAGATCGCCGGCGACGCCGGTGACGACGCGTTACTCCTGGTCTCCGGTGAGGCCACGGGAGTCCACGCGGTGGTTCCCATCGTCAACGTGGCGGCCAGTGGCCGAGGCCGCGGCCGCAGGTTGCGGGTCGAGTTCCAGGCCGATGCTTCGCGGGGCTTGTACGCGGCGGGCTTTCTTTCGATGTCGAGCGGGGGCAGCTGGCCGGCGGGCTACATGAACAGCGTCGACCGGGTGGGCGTGCTGGAGGAGTGGCGGTTCTACATTCGACCGCCGGAGCCGGAGTCCCGACGCGGGCCGCAACTGGCGATGGCCCGCCTATACCCCGGCACGGCGGTCGCCTGGCGCCGGCGGAG
>JAPOVF010000376.1 GCA_026708285.1 Acidobacteriota bacterium | reverse complement strand
CCAGCGCCCGCAGCAGCACGTCCGTCCGCTTGATCGGCGTCTGAAAGCCGAAGGAACCGAGAAGCACCGCCGTAGAGGGAACGCCCAATTGCCGCCGCCAGGCCGCGGCGGCCTGCCGGCTCGGCGGATCGGGCACGGGCATCGGCATCGGTACGCACCGGATCCTCGGCAGGGGATGGCCGGCCGCCCGCTCTTCCAGTTCGTCCTCGAGAAAACGCCGGCCCCATTCGCTGTGAACCAGCAGGCCGCGCTGGCGAACCAGAAGCGAGCCGTGGGCCGGCATCTCGAACAGCCGCGCCCGGCCGTGGGCGCCCCATCGGGTGGGAATCGCCGCGGCGGCGCCTTCCCAGCCGTGCTCATCGCCGAGGGCCGCCACGTAGGCGTCCAGATCGCCGCTGGCCAGCGTGGCTTCGACGAGAAGGTGGTGCAAGCGCAGGTCATGAACGGTCACGACGCCGGGAGACTGCAAGGCGAGCCGCCGCACACCCTCGTGGTAAACGTTGTTGCCCAACTGGTAGAAGGGAAGGCGCCGCGCCGGATCGAGCGCCGCGGGTTCGACGACGTCGTAGCGGCGGCGCACGCCGGACGCCACCTCCTGACCGGGCAGGCGTACCAGACGCAGATCGCACAGAGGCGCGAGTTCCTCCAGCAGGTCGACGCTGTAGTCGGCGATCCCCGACCGCACCGGAGGCAGCGGCGAAACGTAGTCGACCGCCGGGCCAGCCACGAAGAACCTGCCCTAGGCGGTCTCGAGCTGCTGCCCGAGCCAGGCGTCGATGAACGGGTCGATCTCGCCGTCGAGAACACGCTCGACCGCCGAGACCTCGAGCTTCGTCCGGTGGTCCTTAACCATTCGATACGGGTGCAGCACGTAGCTCCGGATCTGTGAGCCGAAGCCGATCTCCATCTTCTGCCCCTCGCGCTCCGCCTGCTCCTCGCGCCGCTTCTGCAGTTCCCGGTCGTAGAGCCGCGCCTTGAGGATCTTCATCGCCATTGCCCGGTTCTTGATCTGGCTGCGCTCGTTCTGGCAACTGACGACGATCCCGGAGGGATGATGGGTGATCCGCACCGCCGAGTCCGTCACGTTCACGTGCTGACCGCCGGCGCCGGACGACCGGAAGGTGTCGATGCGGATGTCCTTGTCCTCGATCTCGACGTCGATGTCGTCGTCGATCTCGGGGTAGGCGTAGACCGAGGCAAAGGACGTGTGGCGCCTCTTCGCCGCGTCGAACGGCGAGATCCTGACCAGCCGGTGAACGCCACTCTCGCCGCGCAGGCGACCGAACGCGTAGTCGCCGCGCACGGCAACGGTCGCGCTCTTCAGGCCCGCTTCGTCGCCGTCGAGCCGTTCGAGCAGCGTGACGTCGAACCCGCTCTGCTCGGCCCACCGCAGGTACATCCGCAGCAGGATCTCGGCCCAGTCCTGGGAGTCCGTGCCCCCCTCACCGGGGTGGATGGCGAGCAGGGCACTCCGATCGTCGTCTTCACCCGAGAGCTTCAACTCCAGATCGAGGGCCTCGGTCTCGCGCTGAACCCGCGCGATGAATTCGGCGAGTTCCTCCTCTCCCTCGACCGCCTCAGCGCTCTCCGCGAGCAGCTCGAGCCAGGCCTCGACCTCGTCGCTGTCCTCGTTCAGCCGGTCGACGGTCTTCTGACGCCGCTCAAGAGTCCGGCGGCGGCGCAGCAGAGGGGCGCTCTTTCTGGGATCACCCCAGAACCCAGGCTGCTCCATCTCATGATCGAGCGCGGCTAGCTGTTCCCGGACTTCGGCCGGGTCAAAGATACCTCCGCAGACCCTCCAGACGGGTCCTGAGTTCGGTCAGCGAGCGGTTCGCGTCGGCGGCGATCATCGCCGCAGTATGGCAAAGGCCGCCAGTGCGAGGCAAAGCAGCGGCACCAGCAGGGGCGCGCGGGTGAACGGCGTGAACCCATCGATCGCGGCCACCGGCATCCGCAGCACGGCCGCCTGATCGATGTCGAGCGTCGCCAGAATCGCGCCCCGGCGGTCGATCAGCGCGGAGATGCCGGTGATCGCCGCCCGCACGACCGGCCGTCCATTCTCGGCGGCGCGGAAACGGGCCGGTCGCAAGTGCTGATGAGGCGCCCACGTGGCGCCGTACCAGGAATCGTTCGCCATCGTGACGAGAACGGAGGCCCCCTGCCGGACACGGGCTGCGACCTGCGTCGGAAAGACGATCTCGAAGCAGATCGAGATGCCCAGGCGAGCGTCGCCGGCATCGAGCAGCGCCACCTCGTCCCCGGTCGAGAAGCTCCCCGTGTTCCGGGCCAACTGGCGCACGCCCGGCAGGAAGCGAGCGAACGGGACGTACTCGCCGAACGGAACCAGGTGCATCTTGTCGTAGATCTGGCGCAGGGCCCGCGTATCGCCGGGCGTCAGCAGGTAGGCCGAGTTGAACGCACCCTCCTCCTCGCCCGAACGGAAGCGGCGCGCACTGTTGAACAGCAGAGAGCAGCCTCGACCGACCAGCGCCTCGATGTCGCGGGCGAACCCCGCGTCGCGTTCCAGCTCGTACGGCCAGCCTGCGCTCTCGGGCCATACGACGAGCGCGCCGGGGACGCAAGCCTCGTGGCTCAACTCGAAGAGCCGACTGTAGTTGGCGCGAATCGACTCGGAGTCCAGGCCGTCTCGAAGTTCTTCGTCCGTCATCATGCCGATGTTCGGCTGGACGACGTGGACATCGAGCGCCGGCCCGGCGGGAGCCCTCCGGTCGAGATTCGTCCAGCGGGCGACCAGGAGGACTACCGCGGCACCGACCAGAACCGTTGCCGCCTGGCGGCGAGTCCCGCGGTCCGCAAGCCGTAACACGCCCAGGCCGAACGCCATGACCACCCCCGACAGGCCCAGGCTGCCGATCCAGCGTGTCGTGTCGAGGGCGCCGGGGACATCGACCCACGCGTACGCGAGCAGATTCCACGGGAATCCCGAGAGACCCGCGCCCCGAACCAGTTCCAGGGCAACCCAGATCGACGGCGCCACCACCAGGGACAGAACGTCGCGACGGCCCAGCGCCGGCCCGGCCAGCCAGCAGAACAAGCCATGATAGGCCCCCAGGTAGAGGGCAAGCACAGACAAGAGGCACGCCGCCAACCAGCTCGGCAAGCCGCCATAGACGGTCAGCATCGTTGACAGCCACGGCACGGCGATCAGCCACGCGACCGCTCCGTGAAGCCACCCGAGCCACAGCCTGCGCCACGGCCCAAGGGGAGCACCCGCGATCAGACACAGCGGGACGGCGGCGGCCAGCGGAATCAGAAACCCGGGACGCTCGTCGAAACAGAACGCCCACCAGACCCCACCCACCAAGGCCACACCGACCTGGAACCAGATCGACGAAACGAACGACGACGACGATCGTGGCCGAGTGCTTAGTTGTTCGGCGTGATCCAGGTCTCGAGCCCGTACTGTTTCGTGAGCAGCTCGGCAGCCGCCGAAGCGGAATCCTGGTCCTCGAACGGACCCACCCGCACCCGTTGCATCACCTGGCCGTCCAGCGTCTGGGGGGACAGGAAGGCACGGTGTCCGTCCGCGCGCAGCTTCTGCTCCACCGAGGCCGCCTGGCGGGCATCCGCGCTGGAGAAGACCTGGACGACCAGGCCAGAGGCGGCCGGTCCCGGGGCCGAGACCGGGCGCGCGGTCTCGTCCGAACCGGCTCCGTCTTCGCCGGCGCCGAAGAACCGCACAACCCCTGCCTGCGCTTCTTCACTCTCCGCGTCAGCCGCGACGGGAGCCACCGGCCTCGTGACCGCCTCCGGAGGCGTGACTTCAGGTGGCACGACGGCCGCCTCGGTCACGGCAGGGTCGAGGTCGTTCGACCGGCCCCACCACACGCCGGCGGCGAACGCTCCCACGAGGGCCAGCGCCAGCAGAGCTACGAAGGCGGCGATCTGACTGTTGCTGACCGCGACCTCGTACGGCTCGTAGGCGTCGCCCTTCACTCTTCGGGCGGCTTGAGTGCCGCGAACGCCCTGAAGAGTTCCAGCGGCAACGGGAAGAGGATGGTCGAGTTCCGCTCGGTGGCGATGTCCGAGAGGGTCTGCAGGTACCGCAGTTGCAGCGTGACCGGGTTGGCGCTGATCGTGTTCGCCGCCGCGGCAAGTGATTCGGAGGCCTGCAGCTCACCGCTGGCGTGGATCACCTTGGCCCGCTTCTCCCGCTCCGCCTCGGCCTGCTTGGCCATCGCTCGCTGCATTTCCTGCGGCAGATCGACGTGCTTCACCTCCACCATGGAGACCTTGATGCCCCAGGGGTCGGTCTGCTGATCGATCACCGTCTGCAGGCGATCGTTCAACTGCTCGCGCTCGCTCAGCAGTTGGTCCAGGTCGATCTGGCCCAGGATCGAGCGCAGCGTGGTCTGAGCCAACTGGCTGGTGGCGAACAGGAAGTTCTCGACCTCCACGATCGCCCTGGTCGGCTCAAGCACCCGGAAGTAGACGACCGCGTTGACCTTCACGGACACGTTGTCGCGCGTGATGATGTCCTGCGACGGCACGTCGAGCACCACGGTGCGCAGCGAGACCTTCACCATGCGGTCGATGGGCCAGAGGATCAGGACCAGACCCGGACCCTTCGGCCGCTCCAGGATGCGACCCAGCCGAAACACGACGGCGCGCTCGTACTCGGCCATGATGTTGATCCACCGCGTGAGCAGGAACAGCCCCAGGACGACCAGGAAGCCAATAAAGGGAAGAGAACTCATACTGATTTCAGGTCCTTTCTTCTATATGCCCGGAAGTCCGCGGCCGCCACGTCGCGCCGCCTTCGACACCGACTCCCACCACCCGCTCTCAGCCGTCTCCGGCCGGTTCCACGCGCAGGGTCATGCCGTCGACCCGCAGGACCCTCACGCGGTCGCCAACCCCGACCTCCACGTCGGATTCGGCATTCCAGATCTCGCCGTGCAGCCGGACCTTGCCCGGCGAACCGGCTTCGATGGCGGCGCTCACCAGCGCCAGTTCGTCCAGAAGACCCTCGTGCCCGGTCGCCACGCGGCCGCGTTGCGCCTTGAGCGCCAGGCGGGCGAGAGCTAGCGCCACGAGCGCGATCGTGATGCCGACCGCGATGATCAGGTTCAGGCTCGCGCGAAGCGCCGGGTCGGCGTCCTTGAACAGCATCATCGCCCCGAGACAGAAGGAGATCGCGCCGCCCACCGTCAACATGCCGAAGCTTGGAATCTTGACCTCCAGCACCCAGAGCACGACCGCCAGAAAGAGCAGGGCCAGACCCGCGTAGTTGACCGGCAGGACGGACATCGCCCACAAGCCGAGGATCAGACAGAGGGCCCCGACGACCCCCGGGAAGATCGACCCGGGGTGCGTGATCTCGAAGATCAGCCCGATCGACCCCAGCGACATCAGGAGAATGGCGACGTTCGGGTGCGCGATGATCGACCGCACACGCTGGAAGGCCGACATCTCCATCCGGCGTACCGTCGCCTCGCGGGTCGAAAGCGTCAGTTCCCGCCCTCCCTTCTCGACGACCCGGCCGTCGAGATCGACGAGCAGCGACTGCAGGCTTGGCGCGACCAGATCGACCAAACCCAGCTCGAGCGCCTCCTGAGCCGTGAACGACTTGCTCTCGAGCACCGCCGATTCCGCCAGCTCCTCGTCCCGACCGCGACGGGCCGCCAGCGAACGGGCCGTCGCCGCCGCATCCTGAGTCACCTTCTCGCCCATCGCGCCCGGGATGTCCTCGCCGCCTCCGGCGACGGGGTGAGCCGCGCCGGTGTTCGTTCCCGGCGCCATCGCAGCGAGGTCGGCGCCCAGCAGGATGAAGAAGCCGGCCGACGCGGCCTGGGAGCCGCTCGGGGAAACGTAGACGACGACCGGTGTTGCGGCCTCCAGGAAGGTCGTGAAGACCCTTCGCATCGCCTGCATCTCGCCGCCCGGCGTCGACAGCTCGACGACCAGGGCCTCCGCGCGCACCCGGTCAGCCTCCGCCACCACCTCTTCGATGAACTCGGCCACGACGACCTGGATCACGGAGTCCACCGAGGCGACGATCACCTCCGGGGCGGCCTCCGATTCGGGTTCGTTCGCGAGCAGGACCAGCGGCGCCAGGGCCAGAACGAAGGCCAGCGCCGGCCGCGGGACACTTCCCGGTCGTGTCAGCTTCGGCGAGCTGCGCATCACGAACAGTCTACTTGACGAAGGGCCGCCTATGACCGGCGGAATGGTCGGGGCGAGAGGATTTGAACCTCCGGCCTCACGGTCCCGAACCGTGCGCTCTACCAGGCTGAGCTACGCCCCGCAGCACCGGTACCCGAATGGCGCGGTCCGCGCCGTTCGCGAACCAGTCCGCGCGTCCGTCATCGGGCGCACGGATGGCACGCCGCAGAATACGGCCACCCAGTCAGGAAGTCCAGCCTTCGCCTGCGGCGCCTGCGTCAAGCCGCGCCGGCGGTGCCGGGAGCCGAAATCACGATCTCCTCGTCGTCGCCCGCCGCGTGCTCGAACGGTTCGCCATTCACTTCGATCGTCGCCGCGCCGACGTTCCGGAGCCTGAGCCGGATCTCCTCGTCCGCGGCAACAGTGAGGGACTCGCCCTGAACCCTCAGTTCGCTGACCGTACGCTCGCCGTCGCTGTGGACGTCAACCCAGCTCGTCGCCCGGAACTCCAGCGTGACCCGCAGCGCCTGCTCCGGCAGCGGTTCAGGCGGCGGCGGCGCCGGCGCTTCCTCGACAATCGGCGGTGCCATCGTCTCCATGTCCTCGGCCGCGTCGGGACTCCCACTGGCGAAGAGGCGCCACACGAGGAACAGGAGGATCGCCACGACGACCACTCCAACCGCAACCGTCCGTCCGATCGGCCATGCCGCGGGACGCCTCGACAGGTCTTCGATTCCACCCTCGAGGTCATCTCGGGCCGAAGCGGCGAGATAGAAGTTGAGCACTTCGTCCGGATCGAGACCGACGATCCGCGCGTACTCGCGGAGGAAACCCCTGACGAAGATGGTCGCCGGCAGCAGGTCGAACCGATCGCGCTCGAGCGCCTCCAGATACCGGATGTTGATCTTGCTCGACTGCGTGATCGTCTCCAGCTCGACCTGGCGAACTTCGCGCTGGCTGCGTAGCCAGGAGCCGAACGACTCCCCCTCGCCCGGAGACGGTACGACCTGACGCTCTTCGGTCATCTCTCCATCGGGTTTCTCAGGACCCACGTCACCCACTTCGGCTGGGCATATTCTAGTCTTAACGCGCTTCGAGGCGGTCCCCAACACGATCTCGGGCTGATACGATGATCGGCCCGCACACGCGCCCCCCGGCTCAGCCGCGACCCCGACCGGGCGCGCCCGCCGCCGCATGAGGATCCCGCCACGCATACAAGACAGCCTCGCCAGCGGTGACATCGACGCAGTTGAGGCAGAGTGGCTGGCCGCGGTCGAGGGAGAGATCGCGGTCGATACATTCCTGGCCATCACCAGAGGGCTGGTTCGACTGGGTGAAGCCGAGCGTGTAGGCACCCTGCTCGAACTGCTCGACGACGAACTGCAGGAGCGCCGTCTGTGGGCGGAACGCCTCGATCTCATCCGCGGCGCCGGCAGCAGATACCTGCGAAGCGGCCAGATCTACGAGACCGTTCTCGACACCCTGCACGAGCTCTACCGCGACCGCGAGTCGGACCTCGGCGAGCTACTGCGCGAACTGGGCCTGGACAGGGGACGGCAGGAGACGGTCAAGCTCTGGGACAAGGTGGACCGGCTCCGCAACCTGATGGCATTCCAGTGCGGCGACATCGTCGAGATGGCCGGCCGCGGAGTCGGCCGCATCTCCCAGGTCAACATGCCGCTCCAGACGTTCAAGGTCGACCTCGAGACGGTGAAGGGAGTCGCGGTCGGTTTCCGGGCCGCCGGCAAGATGCTCTCCCTGCTGCCCCCGGAGCATGTGCTGCGCCGGAAGCTCGAAGAATGGGAGCAACTGGCAAAGATGAAGCCGCCGGAGCTGCTCGAGTTGACGCTCAAGAGCTACGACCGCCCGCTGACCGGGGCTGAGGTGCGGTCCGTCGTGGTCGGCATCATCCCCGAACGACGTTGGTCGAGCTGGTGGACCAGCGCCCGGAAGCAGGCGCAGGTACTATCGTCGGGCGGATCCCGGCAGACCTATCGCTGGGTCGCGGCGTCGGACGCCGAGAGTTCCCTCTGGCAGGAATTCGACCAGGCTCCAAACCCGGCGAAGATCGCGCTTCTAAGGCGTGCCGCGAACCAGTCCCAGGACCTGCGGGATCGAATGGCAGCCGCACTGGACGAGTTGAGCCAGCGGCTTGCAAGCCGCCAGCCCGCGCTCGCATTCGAGATTCGATGCGCACTGGAGCGCTTCGGCGCCGAGCCCTCGTGGCCGGCCGAGGAACTCCTGGCCGATCTCGAGGATCCGCTGGCCTTCTTCTCGTCGATCGAGCAGCGCGGTCCACGGGAGCAGGCATACCTCCTCCTGCCCGCGAGTCGCAGCGACTGGCGCGAGGTGCTCGAGAAGCGCTTTCTCCTGGAGACCGACACGAAGGCGATCGGTACGATCGCCGACATCGTCGACGAGGAACTGCTGCGTCGCTGCGCCGCTCGCGCGGGCGTGCAGCCGCATCGCACACCGGCGGCCTTCACCTG
This sequence comes from Acidobacteriota bacterium, assembly GCA_026708285.1. GTDB lineage: Bacteria > Acidobacteriota > Thermoanaerobaculia > Multivoradales > Multivoraceae > Multivorans. The sequence goes on along the minus strand of JAPOVF010000376.1, from coordinate 29,740 downwards.
GCTCGCGGAGCAGGCCGCGGCCGAGCCGGCACTTCGGGCAGGGCGGCAGAACCGCCTGCTCAATCTCCTGATCCAGGCGCTCCGACAAGACGCCTTCGCCCCCTTCAGGCCCCGCCTGAAGGCCCTCTTCGACTCGGGTGGCACCGTGCCGAAGCTGTTGCCCGAACTGACCCTCGAAGAGGCCCGCCAGGCCGAGGTTTCGATCCGTCACGCCGCGCTCGAGGACTACCGGCGCGAACCTCTGCTGGCGGCCCTCCACTTGAAGTTCCCCGATCTTCTGGCCGACCAGGACGCCGCTGAGGACGATCTCTACGCCTTGCCAGCTTCGATCGCAGCGAAGCGGGACAGACTGCGTGAGCTCGTCGAGGAGGAGTTGCCGGCCAATCGCAGGGCGATCGAGGAAGCACGCGCCCTTGGCGACCTGCGCGAGAACTTCGAGTACAAGTCCGCGCGCCAGCGCCACGAGTACCTGACTTCGCTGGCCACCGAACTGCAGCAGGACCTGCAGCGTTCGACGCCGATCGACCTCGCCAGCGCGGCTTGCGACAAGCTCCGGATCGGCAACCGCGCGATCTTCCAGTCGAAGAGCGGCGAACAACGCCGTCTGGCCATCCTCGGCCCATGGGAAAGCGCACCCGAGCGCGGGATCATCTCGTACGAGTCCGACCTCGCCGTCCGGCTGCTCGGCTCCGAGCCGGGTGCCGAGGTCGAGATGGACGGCGAGACCTTCACCCTGCAGGCCATCGAGAACCTGGAAGCCGGCAGTCTGGCGCACCCGTAGCGCGCTTCGCCACGGGTGCGCAAATGCGGGCACTGCTAGACTTATAGCGAAGTGTCTCTGGATGTCGAGGAGGTTCGGCGGATTGCCGAACTGGCGAGACTGCGGCTCTCGGCCGGTGAGGAAGCGACGTTCGCGTCCCAGCTTTCGGAGATCGTCGACTACATCGACCAGCTCCGCGCCTTCGACGCGGGGGTCGCGCTATCGGGTGGAGCCGAACCGGAACGGGAGGTGGCGGCCAACGATGTGCCGGTTCGAGGCCGTCCGCTCCTCGACGATTTCCTCGACAACGCACCGGCATCTCTCGACCGTTTCCTTCTCGTGCCCCAGGTCAAGGCGACGCCGGGCGGCGCGGAGTGAGGGCAACCGTGGCTGTTGAAGCACTCGCGGCCGCCGTTCGTTCGGGCGAACGAACCGCAGTCGACACCGTGGCGCAGGCGTTCACCCGCATCGAGGAAGTCGACGCTTCGGTCGGAGCCTTCCTCGAACTCTGGCGGGACGAAGGGATCGAGCGCGCATCCGAGATCGATCGACGCAGGGATTCCGGCGAAACCCTGGGTCCCTTGGCCGGCGTACCTACGGCGCTCAAGGACAACCTGTCCCTGGCAGGACACGAACTGAACTGCGGCTCGAAGATCCTGTCCGGCTACCGCGCCCCCTATACGGCCGGGGCAGTCGAACGCCTGCTGGCAGCTGACGCGGTACCGGTCGGCCGCGTGAACATGGACGAGTTCGCGATGGGTTCCTCCTGCGAGAACTCGGCGCTGGCCGTCACCCGTAATCCGTGGAATCTCGACATGGCGCCCGGGGGTTCGAGCGGCGGCTCGGCCGCGGCGGTCGCGGCCGCCGAGGTGCCGCTGGCCCTGGGTTCCGATACCGGTGGCTCGATCCGGCAGCCGGCCGCCTTCTGCGGCGTCGTCGGCGTCAAGCCGACTTACGGCCGCGTTTCCCGTTACGGCCTGGTCGCCTTCGCCTCGTCGCTCGACCAGATCGGACCGCTCACCCGAACCGTCCGCGACGCCGCACTGGCGCTCGGCTCGATCGCCGGCCCCGACGCCCGCGATTCGACCTGCAGCGACCTGCCGGTCGAGAACTACCTCGAGTCGATCGAAGACGGCATCGAAGGCCTGAAGGTCGGCACGATTCGCGAAGTCAGAACCTCTGCGCTCGACGAGGACGCGGCAGAGGGCTATGGGTGGGCCCTCCGTGCCCTCGAGGCGGCGGGCGCCGAGCTGATCGAGGTGAGTGTTCCACTGATCGAGGCCGCGGTCGCCACCTACTACGTGCTCGCGAACAGCGAAGCGAGCGCAAACCTCGCCCGTTTTGACGGCAGCCGGTACGGACATCGCGCCACCGGCGCCCGTTCACTCCAGAGGATGTACACCGACAGCCGTAGCGAGGGCTTCGGCAGCGAGGTCAAGCGCCGGATCATCCTCGGCACCTTCGCGCTGTCCTCCGGCTACTACGACGCCTACTACGGCCGTGCCGCGCACATTGCCGAAGCCATGCGCCAACAGTTCGCCAGCGCCTTCGATGCCGTCGATCTCCTGGTAACTCCAACGTGTCCTTCCGGCGCCTTCGCCCGCGGTGAACGGGTCGACGATCCGCTCTCCATGTACCTGTCGGACGTGTTCACGACACCACCCAGCCTGGTCGGGATTCCTGGCGTGTCCGTACCGTGCGGCCTGGACAGCCGCGGGCTTCCCCTGGGTCTCCAGATCCTGGCCCCACCGTTCGCCGACGCCATGGCCCTGCGGGCGGCAAGAGCGGTCGAACTCGCAATCGGTTTCGAATGCAGCCCGGAGGCGATTCGATGAGGGGCAAGGGCGCCATCGCCTGCGCCGCCGCTGTGGCCGTTCTGCTGCCGGCAGCAACGCAAGCGGCAACGAAGCGGGTCGCCGTGCCGGAGATTGGCTCGCCGACACCGGTCGCCGTGATGACCGGGAGCGGCACGATCCACATCGAGGCAAAGCCGCGCGTAAACGAAGGCCTGCTCGCTTTCGCCAAGCGCCTCTGCGGGGACTCGAGACACTCGTCCGCGCTCAGCCGGGCCAACGGCGGCGTGCGGCGCCTGAAGCGCGGAATCCGCTACAAGGTTCCCTTCGATCTGCTCCCCAGGAGCAGCCAGGAGGCCTCGATTCGCGCCCTGCTGCCGAAGGACCAGGCCACCACCGACGGCTGGAGGCACCGGGTCGCGTCCTCCGCGCGCGGCCGCAAGGCGGAGAGCCTGTGGATCATCGCCGAGTGGTTCACCGGCGACGGCGAGAACCACCGCATCCTGAGGCAGGCGAACAGCCTGACCAGCAACGTCATCCGGCCCGGACAGATGATCCTCGTCCCGCGCCGCCTTCTCATCGAACCCTTCGCGGCCATGCTGCCGGCACCGCCGCCCAGAACGGCGGCCGTGCGCACCGCCACCGAGCCGACGCCCTTCATCCGCTACGGATCGGACGAGCAGGGGGAGTATGCGAGCTACCGCCTGAAGGCGGGCGAGGCGCTCTACTCGAGCGTCGTGATGCGGTTCACCGGCCGCCTGTTCGCCGGCGATGTGAACGAGCTGGTCAAGGAGATCAAGGAACGCAACCGCATCGGCAATGTCCGGGACCTGCCCGTCGGCTACGAAGTCAAGATCCCGCTCGACCTGCTCTCCGCACGCTACCTGCCGGCGGACGATCCGCGCCGCGTGGAGTGGGAGGCCCAGCGCGCCGCCGGCGGGGGGATCGAGAACAAGGTGCTGGCGCTCGACCTCGACGGCGTGACCGTGGTACTCGACGCGGGCCACGGAGGACGCGACACTGGCGCGCCGGTCGGTGGCATCTGGGAGAGCAACTACGTTTACGACATCATGCTGCGCACCAAGAAGGTGCTGGAAAGCCGCACCGCCGCCACCGTCGTGCCGACGACCCGCGAGGGCTCGACGTTCCGGATCGACGACCTGGACGTGCTGCCGAAGTCGCGGGGCCACGCCGTACTCACGAGTCCTCCGTACCGGATCGACGACGGCACCGTGGCGACGAACTTCCGCTGGTATCTCGCGAACTGGATCTACCAGCAACGGCGGAAGGCGGGCGCCGACGCCGGCCAGGTAATCTTCATCTCGATCCACGCCGACTCGCTGCACCCCTCGCTGCGCGGAGCGATGGTCTACATCCCGGGTCTGGTGGGCATCACGAACAACTACGGCAAGACCGGCGCGCCGTACTCCTCGCGCCGTGAAGTCAGAGCAGGTCCCCGGGTGTCCTTCACGCGCAGCGAACGGACCACCAGCAAGGGACTGTCCCGCGACCTGGCGGAGCACATGCTGGCCAGCTTCCGGAACTTCGACCTGGCGGTTCATCACAACGTGCCCATCCGGGATCGGATCGTCCGCCGCCGGGGGGCCTATGTGCCGGCACAGATCCGATGGAACCGCGTGCCGGCCAAGATCCTGCTCGAGGTCGGCAACCTGGCCAACGAGCAGGACCGCCGGTTGATGAAGACGCGCGCCTACCGGCAACGGGTGGCCGAGGCCATCGTCGACGGGATCCTGTCGTACTACGGCGTTCCGCAAGGCGGCGCGCACCGCGCCGTCACCGCCGGAGGCAGTTGACCCTGGCGCGCCAGACCCACACTTGCCCTCAGTAGCGGCGCATCAGACCGACCACGACGCCCTGAATGCGCAACTGGTCCGCGGGAACGTAGATCGGATCCATCTGCCGGTTGGCCGGCTGCAGGCGAACCGTGTCGCCCTCGGGGTAGTAGCGCTTGAGCGTTGCCTCGTCGCCGACCAGGGCCACGATCATCTCGCCCGAGTGGGCCTCCTCGCGCTGGGCGACCACGACCAGGTCGCCGTCGCAGATGCCGTCGTCGACCATCGAGTCGCCTTCCACCTCGAGAACGTAGTGGCGCCCGGCAGCGCCGCCCGCCAACAGGTGCTCCGGCACGGCGAGGTCGTCGACGCCCGCCACCGCCTCGATCGGCTGACCGGCCGCGATCCGGCCGTGGAAGGGCACGGCGAAGGGCGCCGGACGGCGCGCACGGAGGGTCTTCTCGGTCAGCTCGAGCCCGCGCTTCTGATTCCAGCCGCCCCGAAGGTAACCCTTCTGCCTCAGGAGCTTCAGGTGCTTGTGGACGGTGCCGTAGGAGCGGTAGCCGAACCGGCGTCGAATCTCCAGATGGGTGGGCGCCACGCCCCGCACGGACACGAAGTCGCACACGAAGTCGAGAATCTGCTTCTGCCGCTCTGTCAGGAAGTCGTCCACGACCTCGGATACTAGACGCAAACCGAGCGTAAAACAAGCGCATACACTACGCGACCGATGCCCCAACACCACCTGGAGCAGCACGAGCTCGCGAACGGTCTGCGCGTCGTGCTCCACGAGAACCGGCGCCTGCCCCTGGCGTCGCTGAACATCTGGTACCACGTCGGTTCGCGGAACGAGGAGACGGGCCGTACCGGGCTGGCGCATCTGTTCGAGCACATGCTGTTCCAGGGCTCCGCCCACGTTTCCGAGAACGGGCACTTCGAGCACATCCAGAGCGTCGGCGGCGTCGCCAACGGCTCCACCTGGTACGACCGCACGAACTACTACGAGACCCTTCCCTCAAATCACCTCGAACTCGGCCTGTGGCTCGAGTCCGACCGTCTCGGCTTTCTGCTCGAGGCCCTGACCCAGGAGAAATTCGAGAACCAACTCTCCGTGGTCATGAACGAACGCCTGCAACGGGTCGACAACCAACCCTACGGTCAGGCGATCGAGCGCCTCAGCGAATTGCTGTACCGCCAGCGCGACGGCAGGAGCCACCCCTACGCGTGGCCCGTGATCGGCTACATGGAGGATCTCGAAGCAGCCACGCTCGACGGAGTCCGCGAGTTCTTCCGCACCTGGTACCGGCCGAACAACGCGGTGCTGACCCTGGCCGGCGAGTTCGACAGTCCCCGAGCTCTCGATCAGATCAGGCGCTACTTCGAGGACATCCCGCCCGGATCACTGCCGCAGGCGCCGCAAGTCGACGGGGTCGCCGAGATCGGTCCTCGCGGAACGGCGCGGGAAGTGCTCGAGGACACGATCGAGCTGCCCCGCTCCTACTCCGCCTGGTGCCTCGACGGGTACGGCAGCGACGACTGGTACGCGGGCGCGATGCTGGCGACCATTCTCTCCGCCGGAATGATGAGCAGGCTCCACCGCGACCTGGTCTACGAGCGCCAGATCGCGCAGTCGGTCTCCGCGCTGATCCTCCCCACGGAGCTCTGCGCGACGTTCGCCGTCGTCGCCACCTGTCAGAGCCGCGAGCCCGACGCTCTCGGCAACGCAGAGATCCTCGAGCAGGCGGTGCTCGAACACATCGAAGCGATCCGCGCGAAGGGTCCCACCGAGTCCGAACTCGAGCGGGCGCGGCGGATTCTGCTGCTCGACTACCGCGACAGCGAGCAGGACCTGGCTCTGTGCGCCGACCGGCTGTCGGCCGCGGCGACGTTCCTGGACGATCCGGAGCTGGCCTGGAACGAACCGGATCGTCTGGTCCAGGTCGACGGGGAGCAGATTCGCTACCTGGCCGAGCGCGCACTCGGCCAGGAGCGGCGGGCGGCCGTTGTGGTGGTGCCCGGACCGTGAAGGATGCAACCGCCCCCGCCCTCGACCGCAGCCAGCCTCCGGCTGCGGCGCCGAGCCGGCCCTGCGCCTTTCCCCGCTTCGAGCACGAGCGCCTCGAGTCCGGCGTCAGTCTGTGGACCCTCGACGTTCCCGACCGCAATCTCGTCACCGTGACCCTCCTCGTGCCCGGCGGCAGCGAACTCGACCCACCGCACCTGGCGGGGCTCGCTTCGTTCACCGCTGGACTCCGCGGCAAGGGCACAACGCACCGGACCGCACTCGAGTTCGCGGCCGCGGCTGAAGACCTGGGAACGGCTGTCTCGGCGTCCTGTTCCTGGGACATCGCGGGGGTCGGCGCCACGATGCGCTCTGAAGACGTCACCGCCGGGCTGGAACTCGTCGCCGAAGCCGCGCTGGAACCCGTATTCGAGTCGGAAGAGATCGAACGCGCGCGCCGGCGCCGTCTGGCCGAGATCGAACGGAGGCGCAGCGATCCCGCGAGTCTCGCCGGGGCCGCCTTCGCGCGCGCCGTCTACGACGAAACGCCCTACGGCAACCCGACGATCGGCGATCGCGAGTCCACCCAGGCAATCACCAGGAGCGACATCGCCGCGTTCCACGACCGGGCCCTCGCCGCGCGTTCCTGCCACCTGATCGCGGTCGGCGACCTGGGTCCCGACCGCCTGCGGCGAGCGATCGAGGACAGGATCGAGCGGCCCCTCAAGTCCCACGCCAGAGAGTTCGAGGACGAACCGGCCCGCCTCGAACCCAACCAGCCGGAAAAACCGACGCGCCAGGTCGTGATCCTCGACCGCCCCGGCGCGGCGCAGACCGAGTTGCGCATCGGCCACGTCGGAGTACCGCGCCGTCATCCCGACCGCATTCCCATCCAGGTGGCGAACTCGATCCTCGGCGGCAAGTTCATGAGCCGCCTGAATCTCAATCTCAGGGAACGGCACGGTTACACCTACGGAGTCTCCAGCAGGTTCAGTTCCCGCCGGGGGCCAGGCCCTTTCGTGGTCGGGACGGCGGTGGCCAACGAAGTGGCCGGCGCTGCCTGCCGGGAGATCGTCGCCGAACTCGAGCGTCTCTGCTCCGAACCGCCGAGCGAAGCCGAACTCGACGACGCCCGCAACTACCTGGTCGGCGTCTTCCCGTACACGATGCAGACGATCCAGAATCTCTCTTCCCGGCTGAAGGCGCTCGCCACGTTCGACCTGGACCACGACGAGTACGAGCGCTGGCCCGAACGGATCCGCGCCACGACCCGCGAAGAGGTCCGCGAGGTCTGCCGCCGTCACCTCTTCCCGGACCGGCTGACGATCACCGCGGTCGGCCCCGCTTCCGAGCTCGAATCGCAGCTCGAAGACCTCTGAAGGGTCGGGGGTGCGTGGTATCTTTCGCGACCCGAAACGCTAGGAACGGGAGCCTCGATGCAACTCGAAAGTTCGGAACTGATACGCAACCTCGCCGTCGTCGGACACAACGACACCGGCAAGACGACTCTGCTCGCGGGTCTGCTCTACACAGGCGGGGTGTTCAACCGGCAGAACCGGGTCGAGGACGGCAACACCGTGACCGACTTCGACGACGAGGAGATCCGTCGCGGTATCTCGATCGGCCTCGCCGTCTGCTACACGCCCTGGTCGGACGGTTCCGGTGAGCACAAGGTCAATCTGATCGACTGTCCCGGTTCTGGCATCTTCGTCCACGAGAGCAGTTCGGGCATGCGCGCGGCCGACGCCGCCCTGCTGTGCCTGAACGCTGCGTCCCCGACCCAGGTCATGGCCGAGAAGGCGTGGGAGATCGCCGAGGCTCTGGAGCAGCCCGTGATGCTGCACCTGACAAAGATGGACCGGGACAACATCGACTTCGAAGGCTGCATCGCCGAACTGCAACAGAACTTCCACCGCATGGCGCTGCCGCTCCAGATCCCCATCGGAGCGGGCAAGGACTTCACCGGCGTGGTCGATCTGCTGAGCCGCAAGGCGTACGTCTACGACCACGACGGCAACGGCCGCAGCCAGCCGTCCGACCCGCCGGCCGACCTGCAGGACCAGATCGACGAGTGGCGCGGCCAGCTCACCGAGGCCGTCGCCGAGAGTGACGACGACCTGATGGAGGCCTACTTCGACCAGGGCGACCTCGACCAGGACCAGTTGGTCGAGGGCCTCAAGAACGCGATCAGGAACCGGGCCCTGTTCCCGGTCACCATGTCCTCGGCCGGCCACGGGATCGGCAACTCCGCCCTGCTCGACACGATCGTCAGGGTGTTGCCGTCGCCGGTCGGCGCCCGCTCGATGCCGGCCAGCGATCTGGGCGGGGAGCCGGTGGAACTCGACCGCGGGGACGGCGCACCGGTCAGCGCGATCGTCTTCAAGACGATGAACGACCCGTTCACCGGCCGCATCTCCCTCCTCCGGGTCGCCTCGGGCTGCATGAGCTCCGACACCGGCTACTGGAACCCCCGACGCGAAGAGGCGGAACGCGTCGGCCACCTGATGCACATGCAGGGCAAGACCGGCCGTGACGTCCCGCGACTCCTCGAGGGCGACATCGGCGGCGTCGCGAAGCTCAAGAGCAGCGTCACCGGCGACTCGATCACGAGCCGCGAACGTCCGCTGAGAATCGACTTCCCCACCCCGCCGGTCGCCGCCATCTCGTTCGCTATCGAGCCGAAGACGAAGGGCGACGAGGAGAAGATCGGCGAGGCGGTGAACCGGCTGGTCGAGGAGGACCCGAGCCTTCGCGCCGGCCGCGACGCCCAGACCGGGGAGTTCCTGCTCTCGGGCGCCGGCCAGCTCCACGTCGAGATCGCGGTCTCCAAGCTGAAGAGCCGCTCGAAGGTCGAGGTCATCCTGCACCCGCCCAAGGTCCCCTACCGCGAAACGATCAGAAGGACCGCGGTCGGTCACGGCCGGCACAAGAAACAGAGCGGCGGCCGGGGACAGTTCGCCGACTGCACGATCACGATGGAACCGGTCGCCACCGCGGACGAGTACGAGTTCATCGACGAGATCTTCGGCGGCTCCATCCCCCAGAACTACCGGCCGGCCGTCGAGAAGGGCCTCCTCGAGGCAGCCGGACGTGGCTACGTCGCCGGCTACCCGGTCGGGAACTTCCGCGTCCGCCTCCAGGACGGCAAGTACCACGACGTCGACTCGTCCGAGATGGCCTTCAAGGTCGCCGGCTCCCTCGCCTTCAAGGACGCCATGGCCAAAGCCGCTCCCACACTGCTCGAACCGATCATGCAGGTCGACATCAACACGTCCGAAGACTTCATGGGCGACATCATGAGCGACCTGTCCTCCCGCCGCGGCCGCCCCCAGGGCATGGAAGCCAAGGGCAACGCCCAGATCGTCAAGGCCACCGTCCCGATGGCCGAAATGCTCACCTACGCCCCCGCCCTCCGCTCCATGACCCAGGGCCGCTCCAGCTTCACGATGGCCTTCTCCCACTACGAAGAAGTCCCCCGCCAGATCCAGGAGAAGATCATCGCCGAAGCGAAGCGGGCCGAGGAAGAGGACTAGCCGGCCAGGGCGGCCCGCCGGCTACCACCTTGTGGGATGGGAAGGGAGTGATCGCTTCGGTCTGGCGTCGGACGACGAGTCGGCATCGGCCTCGTTTGCCCGAAGCCCACTTGAACACCCTCCTTCGGCCCACTGCCGGCTGGACGTCGCCGGACGAGCGACTTCACGTTCTTCACGCCGCCCGAAGCGGGCTGCACTCCATCTCGAACTCGTAGACCGCCGACTTTGTCGCGGTTGGCCCACCTTGTAGGCTCTGCCTTGCTACGTCCGTGGATCAATGGGCTAGTAGCCATGTCTGTGCCAAAGGAGTCTAGTCACAACCGCTCGCGCGCTCCCGGGAGGGGTGGACCGTGTCTGGCGACCCCAGAAGCGTTGGCACGTCTGCCGGAAACCGGCCGAGTGGTTGTGCCCTGCGTGGCTTGAACGATGGGCACCGTTCCGGAGGCTCTGAACTCCCGCCGCTACATCAGGACCCTTGAGCGTCTCGTTGAGGGAAGCGAAGTTCTGAGCTCTACCGAGTGGGACCGACGTCTAGGCGTGTGCCTGGACGGTGAGCCTGCCCGAGTCCTTCGACAGGAAGAATCGCCAGCGCAGTTGAGAAGGCAAGGCGCCTACTTCACTACGCGAAGACTGGCCTCCAAACTAGTTGAGGGTGTCCCGGTAGATCCAGCCTCTGCGAGCGTTTACTGCGACCCTGCCTGCGGTGGTGGGGACCTCCTAATCGCTGTCGCCAGGTCGCTTCCGATCGGCCCGACGATTCCCGCGACTCTGAAGCTCTGGAGCCGGCGGCTCGCGGGCTGCGACATTTCACCGGAGTTCGTGCGCCTCACGAAGGCACGACTCGCTCTACTTGCAGCGAAGCGGTGCCGCTTGCGCCCAAGTCTGCGGGCAGAGGAACTGGCCTCTGCATTCCCGCGAATCGAAGCAAGAGACTATCTTGCGTGCGGTCGAGGCGTTCGTGACGCCAACTTCGTGCTCATGAACCCGCCTTTCGCCTACGCTCAAACGCCTGACGGCTGCCCGTGGGCCACTGGGAGAGTGAACGCGGCGGCGTTGTTCTTGGAAAAGGCGGTTCGCGAATCTCGGGAAGGCACGCAAGTCGCTGCGATTCTGCCTGACGTTCTGCGCTCAGGTAGTCGGTACGAGCGGTGGCGTCGGTCGATAAGGGTCATGGCTTCGATCCGTGGAGAGCATTTACTCGGCCTCTTCGATAAGTGGGCTGACGTTAATGTGTACCAGTGGGACCTAGTCAAGAAGGCCCCGACTCAAAGAACTTCAGGGCCATCAGAATCCAGCACGCCTCGAAATCAGGGAACGGTACGTGCACGCTTTGCTGTGCACGTAGGGCCTGTGGTTCCCCACCGTCACAACGAGGTAGGGCCTGAACATCCATACGTCCACGCCCGCTCGCTTGAAGCTTGGGGCGAATGTGGAAGGGTTCCAGAGCAACGCAGGTTCAAGGGGCGTCTCTTCCAACCGCCTTTTGTCGCCGTCCGGAGAACCTCGCGGCCGAGTCAGAAGAAGCGTGCTGTTGCGACTATTGTCCTTGGCCAAGAGAGTGTCGCCGTAGAGAACCACCTGATCGTCCTCTCGCCCAGGGACGGGTCACTAGAGACCTGCCGGGAACTCATGACCCGACTCAAGTCTGGAAGGACTGACAGGTGGATCAATCGGAGGCTCTGCTGCAGGCACCTGACGATCGGAGTCCTTGCCGATATGCCCTGGTGGCGTGAACCGTGAAGAGGGCTCACCTCCGGTTCTCCTCGGAGATCCTCCGGCGTCTGGGTGAAGAGCTAAACCCCAGCCTTGAGAAGGGCGTTCTCGAGCTTGTCAAGAACGCCTATGACGCGGACGCTAGACACTGCGTGGTCGAGCTCCTAGAGGCAGAACGCCCAGGCGGAGCGGTGGTGGTCACGGACGATGGTGACGGAATGTCCGTTGACGAGATAGTCAATGGCTGGCTCGTTCTAGGTCGCTCAAAGAAGATCGAGGCCGCGACGACTCCTTTAGGAAGGACTCCGGCCGGTAGCAAGGGCCTTGGCCGGTTGGCGGCTCTCCGCATGGGCTCCAAAGCACTCTTGAAGACTCGTGAGCGCATCGGGGAAGGGGAGGAGCATCGTCTTCTTATCGACTGGGCGCGTTTCGATGCTGCGGACGTCGTGGAGGATGTCGTACTCCACATCGAAACCAGCCAGCGTGACCCCGAAGTTCGTAACGGGACTGAGGTCCGGGTTGACAACCTGAAGTCCGGGTTCGGGCGCATGTCCGTGAAGCGGCTCGCCCGTGAACTGATCTTGCTCGCTGACCCTTTCGGAGACGACCCCAGCGGCTTCCGTCCCGACCTGAAGGCAGAAGAGTACCGAGATCTTGAGGCACTCGTTCAGGCTCGCTACTTTCAGGATGCCGAGTACCACTTGGAAGCAGCAGTGGACTCGAACGGCCTCGCCCGAGCAAGTGTCAAGGACTGGAAGGGACACACTCTCTTCGCGGCGTGCCACGAGGACCTCGTACGTGCCCGTGGCAAGCGGAAGTACGAGTGCCCACCCGTGCTATTCAACCTGTGGGTCTTCATTCTGAACCAACAGACGTTCTCCACAAGGCGTTCTAGTGTCTCCGAGGTGCGGGAGTGGCTGAGGGAGTTTGGCGGAGTGCACTTCTACTACAACGGACTTCGCGTCAGCCCTTATGGCAATCCGGGTAACGACTGGCTGGAGATGAACCTACGTCGTGTGCGAAGTCCGGAAGAACGCCCGAGCACGAATACGTCGATTGGGCGCGTGGAGGTTGGGGACGCGGGTGACCTTCTCGTCCAGAAGACAGATCGCTCAGGTTTCATTGAAGACGAGGTCTTCCTCGACATTAGGGCCTTTGGTCAGGATGCGCTTGACTGGATGGCTAGAAGGCGGTTGGTCGAGGCTGAGAAGCGTCGCGATGAGGAGCGTGTGGAAGCGCCAAAGCGGAGCGGCGCTGCGGCAGCTCAAGTGGAACAGGCAATAGGAAGAGCGCCCGGAGACGTGCGGCCAAACATTGAAAAGGCCTTTCAGCGATACGAAAAGTCTAGAGACCGGGAAGTGCGGGCTTTGCAGAAAGAGGTGCAACTCTATCGAACCCTTAGTACTGCGGGGATCACGGCCGTAACCTTCGCTCACGAGTCAAGTGGCAGTTCGATCAAGGTGATTTCGCACTCGGTGGAGGCGATCGCGCGTCGGGCCAAGCAACTAGTGGGAGATTCCTACGACAAGTTCCTCCGCGGTCCGGTCGAGAGCATTCGGACCGCGGTAGAGAGCGTGTCCGTACTCGGGGCCGCGACTCTTCGCCTAGTGAATCATGAGAAGAGGCGGTACGCACGGGTCGATCTGCACAGCGTGATCGAGGACTCCGTGGCCTTGTATGGGCCATTCGTACGCGGTCGCGACGTCGATCTGGACGTGTCGTTGTTCGATGGCGCTCCCTACCTGAGGGGAAGTGAGGCTGCGATCGAAGCGATCGTTGCGAACCTGCTTACCAACAGTCTTGCTGCCTTCGAGGATGCGGGCACGCGAAAGAGAGTCCTGAGAATCGAAACGAGTATCACGAGCAACCGGTGGATCCTCAGGGTTGAAGACAGTGGGCCTGGAATCGTGGGGATCGGCCTAGACGAGATTTGGCTGCCCGGCAGGTCGACACGAAGGAACGGGACGGGTCTCGGGCTAACGATTGTCCGCGATGCCGCTAGGGATCTAGGCGGAAGCGTGAGCGCGGTGGCACACGGCGAGCTCGGCGGGGCGGTGCTGGGTGTGGAGCTTCCCATTCTTGGGAGTTGAACATGACGATGCAGGTGGAAGGCCGCACTATCGAGCGAGTTCTTATCGTTGATGACGATCCCCGAGCAAGGACCGCCTATGGCTACTCCGTCGAGGACCTCGGGCTAGAGGCGCTCTCCGTGGAGGGGCCGGTCGAGTCTGACAACTTCTTCGAAGAGCTCAGGCCCACCGATGCCCTCGTGTGCGACTACCATCTACGCGCACGAAACTACTCCACATGCGAGGGTGACGAACTCCTGAATGGTTGTTTCAAAGAGGCGATTCCGGGCGTGCTCTGTTCTGCTCTTGCGGACGTCTTTGGGAAGATCCGACGCGACTATCTGCGGTGCATACCGGCAAGACTTGCAAGCGATCGCCCTGATGCCGACGCCTTGGTGGAAGCGTGGCGTACCTGCATCTTGGAGATGCGGGGTGAGTTCGAGCCGAAACGGAGGCCGTGGCGTGCACTTGTGCGCGTTGCGGACGTGGAGCCAGGCACCCGTAACATCTACGTCGTCGTTCCGGCGTTTCATCCGCGCCAGAAGATCCCGTTGGATCGAGATAGTGTTCCAGATTGGCTACAGCCTCTCGTCTCGCCGGGTCGGCGCTTTCACGCGCAGGTGAACATCGGTGCGGACTGCCACGAAGAGATGTTCTTCGATTCTTGGGAGGACTCATAGCCATGGGGAGATCCTCGAGGCGTCTCTGTATTCTCGACGTAGGTCACGGTAACTGTGCCGTCTTGGACGCTGGCACGGATGAGGTAGTGGTCTTTGACGCGGCGCGTGGCAGCTCTTTGCTCGATTTCTTGCTCCAGGAGGGGCTAACGCGCATTCGGAGCGTTTACTTGTCCCACGCCGATGAAGATCACATTGCTGGACTCTTGAGTCTAATCGGTTCGAGAAAGGTCACTGTGGATCGCGTCGTGGCCAACGCGAGTGCGCTTTCAAAGACCGAGGTTTGGGACGATCTCGCGTACGAGTTGGACTCAGAGCACAGGGCAGGTCGTCTGGAGTTCAATGTCGAGCTCGTGGCTGGCCGTCGAGAGGTGTTCGACGACGTGGAGATCGAGGTGTTGGCGCCGAGTCGATACCTAGCCGCGAAGAGTGCAGGCAGCACCGATCGCTCTGGTCGGAAACTCAGGACGAACTCGATGAGTGCCGTGATACGAGTCAGTGCCGGTGGGCGGCACGTTGCACTGCTGCCGGGGGACCTAGACGAGGTTGGCCTCGACAATTGGCTCGCCGCGTCACCGCAATGTACTGAGGCCGCGATTGTCGTGTTCCCGCACCACGGCGGCGGGCTGCGTTCGGGATCGGTGCGGGCGTTCGCGAGGCGGTTTCTCGCCGCCGTGTCGCCGTCGGTTGTTGTCTTCTCGTTCGGTCGGAAGAAGGGACAGAATCCCAAACCCGAGATTGTCGAGATGCTCCGGGAAGTGAGCCCCGCAGCCCGCGTGGTGTGTACGCAGCTGTCCAAACACTGTGCAGATGTGCTGCCAAGTAGAGGTAGAATTGAACACCTTAGTGGGATCTACGCGCGCGGTCGCACAGAGGGCGTTTGCTGCGGAGGTACAGTGGTTGTGCCGTTGGACCGGAACGAGGAGATTGAGCCCAGAAGGGACTTGCATATGGAGTTCATTCGGGCTGAAGTAGCGACACCTCTGTGTGTCTTGGGGGTCACCTAGTCTTCCGACTTGGATCGCCGCCGCCATGACTTAGGCGCCGTGTAAGGGCCGGCCGTAGCATCGGGACGCTGTTCGGCACTAGCGTGCGTGGTTGCTATCGTCGTCCGTAGTCCGCTGTCGGCCTGCGGGTGCGTGCTAACTTCGGCCCATGCGTTTGCACATCGCATTGGACGACGAACTGGTGGCGGAACTCGACCGGCGTGTCGGTCCCCGGCAGCGATGCGCCTACATCGCGCATCTGATCCGGCTCGGGCTCGCCGACGATCGGCGACGCTGGGAGGACATCGAGAGCGCGCTCGGGTCGATCCCGGATACGGGCCACGACTGGGACGAGGATCCGGCAGCCTGGGTGCGAAGGCAACGCGGCGAAGACGAGCACACCCGCTCGTGCGGTCCGACGTAGAAGCTCCGAAGGTTCGCTCGGAGGGAACTTCGGCGTCCAGGAGTGGCCTGGCTCCGATGTGGTGCTGACAGACGACCTCCAGCCTGCCGGGGGCCGAAGGAGGGGGTCCCAGCGGGCTGTCGGCAAGCGACGGTCGACGCCCACTCATCGTCCGACGCCAAACCGGAGCGTAGCCGACCGAAGCGAGCACCCCCCTCTCATCTACTCAGAAAGTGCGAGCGTCCGCTGGGACCCCCTCCTTCGGCCCGCGGCAGGCGGGTGCAACCGACGCCGTCGCGCCACTCTGCCGCCGAAGGCGGCCAGAAACACGCGCCGGCCGAAGGCCGGCACCGCTACTCGTCGGTGTCGACGAACTCGATGACGGCGCGTTCGGCGGCGTCGCCTCGGCGGGGGCCGAGCTTCGTGATGCGGAGGTAGCCGCCGGGGCGGTCGGCGTAGCGGGGGGCGATCTCGTCGAAGAGCTTCTTGACGTGGTCGCGATTCGGGAGCCAGCGGCGTACCAGGCGCCGGGCGTGGACAGAGTCGTCGCGGCTCCGCGTGATCACCTTCTCGGCGACCGGGCGCAGGGCCTTGGCCTTGGCCAGGGTGGTGTGGATCCTGCCGTGCTCCACCAGGGAGGCGAGCTGGTTGCGGAACATTGCCCGCCGGTGGGCCGTCGTCCGGCCCAGTTTCTTGTAGCCAATTCCGTGACGCATCTTCGCTCCTTTGCGGGAAGCTCGAAGGCGGTCCAGGGGCCGTCAGGCCTGGACGCCGCTCTCCGCGTTCTCCGGAAGCTCCATGCCGAAGGTCAGTCCCATCCTGTCGAGCACCTTCTGGATCTCTTCGAGCGACTTGCGGCCGAAGTTCTTCGTCTCCAGCATCTCCTTCTCGCTCCGCACGACGAGGTCGCCAACCGTGTTGATATTGGCGTTTCTCAGGCAGTTCGCCGAGCGAACACTCAGGTTCAGATCGTCGATCTCCTTCAGGAGCAGGGCGCTGATATCGCCGCCATCGACTTCCTCCTCGGCCGCCACTTCGACGACCAGACTCTCCTCGGCATCGATGAAGATCGTCAGGTGGTCGCGCAGCAGGGTGCCGGCGCGGGATACCGCCTCTTCCGGCGTCACCGTGCCGTCTGTCCAGACTTCGAAGACCAACCGCTCGAAGTCGGTGGTCCGGCCAAGTCGCGCCGCCTCCACGCGATAGTTCACGCGCTTCACCGGGCTGTGGACGGAGTCGAGCGGGATCCAGCCGATGCCCATCGACTCATCCAGGTTGCGGTCCGCGCCGACGTAGCCGCGTCCGTTCTTGACCTGCGCCTCGAGGCGGAGCCGGCCCCGTTCGTTCAGCGTCGCCACCCTGCTGTTCGGGTCGCGAATCTCGACGCTCGCGTCGCCGTTGAAGTCACCCGCCGTCACTTCCCGCGGGCCCGTCACGTCCAGCGTGATGACCCGCGTCGTGTCGTCGAACGAGCGTAGCGGCACCTGCTTCAGGTTCAGAATGATGTCCGTCGTGTCCTCCACGACCCCTTCGAGTGAAGAGAACTCGTGCAGCGCACCGTCGATCCGCACCGCGGTGATCGCCGCGCCCTCGATTGCCGCGAGGAGGCTGCGGCGCAACGCGTTGCCGACCGTGGCGCCGAAGCCGCGTTCGAACGGCTGAGCCGAGAATTTTCCGTAGGTATCGGTCAGGGTCTCGGTATCGATTTCGACCCGCTTCGGGCGTTGGAATCCCTTCCAGAGCATGTTCACTCCTACAATCTCGATTGCGTTCCAGGTTGAAACGTTGATGTCTCGGTTCGGTTACCGGCGAAGCGTTGCGGGTCTAGACTCGACGCCGCTTACGGGGGCGGCAGCCGTTGTGCGGAATCGGCGTCACGTCGCGGATCGATCGGATGCTGATGCCAGTGGCCTGAAGGGCTCTGACGGCCGATTCGCGGCCGCCTCCCGGACCCTTGACCAGCACGTCGACCGACCGGACGCCGAGGTCCTTGGCCTGATAGCCGACCGCCTGCGCGGCGACCTGGGCCGCGAACGGCGTTCCCTTCCTCGATCCCTTGAAACCGTTTCGGCCCGACGACGACCACGTCAGAACGTTGCCGTCCGGATCGCTGATGCAGACCAGTGTGTTGTTGAAGGTCGCGTTGACGTGCGCCACGGCGTGGGGCACGACGCGCTTTTCCTTCTTCCTCGCCTTTGCCATCTGGGTAGCCCTTTCTCGCCTACTTTCCGACCTTCTTCTTGCCGGCCACGGTGGCACGCCGCGGTCCCTTGCGGGTCCGGGCGTTGGTGTGCGTGCGCTGCCCCCTGACGGGCAGGCTCTTGCGATGCCGGACGCCGCGGTAACTGCCGATCTCCATCAGCCGCTTGATGCTCTGGGTCACTTCCTTGCGCAGATCCCCCTCGACCGATCCCGCTTCCTGAACGACCCGGCGGATGCGTCCGGTCTCGTCCTCGGTCAGGTCCCTCACCTTGATCTCGGCGCCAACACCCGCCTGATCGAGCAGCGTCAGCGCCCGTGAGCGGCCGATGCCGTAGATGTAGGTAAGGCCGATGCCGACCTGCTTGTTCTGCGGTAGATCGATGCCCGCGATTCTCGCCATGCCAGTCTCTCCCGTCCTTCTCAGCCCTGCCGCTGCTTGTGCTTGGGGTTCTCACAGATGACGCGGATCACTCCGCGGCGGCGGACGACCTTGCACTTCACGCACATCCTCTTCACCGATGCTCGTACCTTCATCCTCGTTCTCCTCGAGTGCCCAACCGACCGTCAGGTCCGCAGCCTGTACACGATCCGGCCACGGCCGGGGTCGTAGGGCGAGAGTTCGACCAGAACGCGATCTCCCGGGAGAATGCGGATGAAGTGCTTGCGCATCTTTCCCGAGATGTGGGCCAGGGCCTGGTGCTTGTTGTCCAGTTCGACCTTGAAGACCGCATTCGGCAGCGTCTCCACCACGGTTGCCTCGACCTCGATCGCCTCTTCCTTCTTCACAGCGTTCCCTTCGTTCCGTTGCCCTCTTCCGCTTCGGCAAGCGCCGCTTCGATCGCGGCCGTCACCTGTTCGATGGGAAAGTTGCCCTGGACCCTGCGCAGGAGCCCCAGCGCCTCGTAGTGCGCGATCAGCGGCTCCGTCTGCGCGGCGTAGACTTGCAACCGTTCGCGAACCACGTCTTCGCGGTCGTCTACGCCCCGGCCTCGCAGCACGATCCGTTCGATGAGGACTTCGTCCGGAACGTCGATCGTCACCACGTGGTCGAGTTCGTAGCCGTCGAGAATATCACCAAGCGTCTCGGCCTGCGGCGCCGTGCGGGGGTAGCCGTCCAGCAGGAAGCCGCCCCTGGCGTCCGCCTGGCTCAGCCGGTCACGCACCACGTCGGCCATCAGATCGTCGTCGACCAGGGCGCCGGAAGCCATCACGTCCTTGACCCGCCGGCCGAGCTCGCTGCCGGCCGCGACGGCCGCCCGCAGCATGTCTCCGGTCGAGATCGCGGGCACGCCGAGCGAGGCCTGCAAGCGCTCTGCCTGCGTGCCCTTGCCGCAACCCGGAGCTCCGAGCATCACGATGCGAAGGGAGTCAGCCACGGCGTCCCTTGATCCGGCCCCGCTTCATGAAGCCCTCGTAGTTGCGCATGACGAGCTGGCTCTCGATCTGTTGCAGCGTGTCCATCGCCACGCTGACGACGATCAGGAGCGATGTGCCGCCGAAGTAGAAGTTGATCCCCATGCCCTCGGTCAGCCACAGGGGCGCGTAGTTGTCCAGGGTGGAGCCGATGAAGGGGAGCCCCCCGACCTTGAAGCCGGCGATCAGGAACTCGGGTAGCACGGAGACGCCGGCCAGGTACAACGAGCCGACCAGGGTCAGACGGGTCAACACGCGGTCGATGTACTCCGACGTGCGTCTGCCGGACCGGATGCCGGGAATGAACCCCCCGTACTTCCGCATGTTCTCGGCGAGATCGTTCGGATTGAAGATGATCGACACGTAGAAGTAGCAGAAGAAGATGATCGCCGCCACGTAGAGCAGGTAGTAGATCGGCTGACCCCACTGCAGCGCGGCGGCGATGCGCTGCACCGGCTCGTACTGGATCATCTGCGCCACCGTGGCCGGCACGGTGACGACGGAACTGGCGAAGATGACCGGGATCACGCCGCCGGTGTTCACCCGGAGCGGCAGGTAGGTGCTCTGCCCGCCATACTGGCGCCGGCCGACGATCCGCTTCGCGTACTGCACCGGAATGCGACGCTGCGCTCGCTCCATGTAGACGATGAAGGCGACGACCACCAGCATGAACCCTGAGAGGAAGAGGATCTTGAGCAGGGACATCGCGCCGCTCTGAAGCTGGCTGAAGAGGTTGAGCACGGCGCCCGGAAGCCCCACCACGATGCCGGCGAAGATGATCAGCGAGATGCCGTTGCCGATGCCGCGCTCGCTGATCTGCTCGCCCAGCCACATCACGAAGGCGCAGCCCGTGGTCAAGGTAAGTACCGTCATGAACTTGAACCCGAGGCCGGGGTCCAGAACCAGTGGCGCGCCTCCCGGCGAGGTCAGGTTCTCCAGGAAGAAGGCGATGCTCGTGCCCTGGATGATCGAGATGACCACGGTGCCGTAACGCGTGTACTGGGTGATCTTCCGCCGGCCCATCTCGCCTTCCTTCGAGAGCTTCTCGAGATGGGGCGAGACGACGGTCAGCAGTTGCAGGATGATGGATGCCGAGATGTACGGCATGATGCCGAGAGCGAAGATGGCCACCCGGCCCAGACTGCCGCCGGTGAACGTGTTGACGAACCCCAGCACGGTGCCCTGCATCTGGTTCATGAACTCGAGCAGGGCCTGGGGATCGATCCCCGGCGTCGGAATGATGCAGCCGATCCGGTAGACCGCCAACAGGCCGAACATGAACAACACCCGATTCCGGAGGTCCGGAATCGCAAAGATGTTGCGGAAGCTCTCGACGCCCACGTGTCAACTCCCTCAGGCGATCTCTTCGCAGGCTCCGCCCGCGGCTTCGATCTTGGCGCGCGCGGACGCGCTGAAACGGTGCGCGCGAACGGTCAACCCGGCCGGCGCATCGCCCTCGCCGAGCACCTTCAGCTTCATGCCCCGGCGCACGCGCCCGCGGGAAACGAGGAGTTCGACATCGACCGTATCGCCGAGACCCTCGAGGTCGCCGACGTTGATCACCGTGTACTCGGTGCGGAAGATGTTCGTGAACCCGCGCTTCGGAACCCGCCGGATCAGGGGCATCTGACCGCCCTCGAAACCGGCGCGGCGCGAGAAGCCGGCGCGCGAGCGCTGGCCCTTGTGGCCTCGCCCGGCGGTCTTTCCCGTACCGGATCCCGGCCCGCGGCCGACCCGCTTGCGGGGACGGCGGCTGGCCTTTGCGGGCTTGAGTTCATGCAGTTTCATGTCAGTCCTCCAGCACACGAACGAGGTGCGGGATCTTTCGCACCATGCCGCGCACCGCCTGGGAGTCCTCCCGCTCGACGATGTGGCGAATGCGCCTCAAGCCCAGACCGCGCAGAACCTCGCGCTGCGGTCTCGGCCGGCCGATTGCGCTACGCACCTGCTGTATCCGTATCGTCCCGTCAGGCACTCTCGGCTCCTTCCTGATCGGCGTTCATCGCCGCGCCGTCCAGCGACTCCAGGCCGCGCAGTACCCTGACCTGCTCCTCGCTGCGCAGGGACATGAGTCCGGCGAACGTCGCCTTGACCACGTTCTGCGGGTTCGTCGTCCCCAGCGACTTGGTCAGGATGTCCTGGATGCCGGCGCCCTCGACCACCGCACGCACCGCGCCGCCGGCGATGACCCCGGTTCCCTCCGAGGCCGGCTTGAGCATCACCCGGCCAGCGCTGAAGACGCCCACCGTTTCGTGCGGGATCGTCGTTCCGGCGAGCGGCACCCGAACCAGGTTGCGCTTCGCGATCTGAATCCCCTTGCGAATCGCGGCCGGGACCTCCTTCGCCTTGCCCGAGCCGTAGCCGACCCGCCCGGCGCCGTCGCCGATCACGACCAGGGCGGTAAAGGAGAAGTTCTTCCCGCCCTTGACGACCTTCGTCACGCGGTTGATGTCGACAACCTGCTCGAAAAACTCGCTGTCGAGATCGATGTCCCTAGCCACTGCTGTCTCCTTCGTTGCTCCGAGGCATCAGAACTTCAGACCTCCTTCGCGCGCGCTGTCCGCCAACGCCTGGATGCGGCCGTGGTACAGGAAACCGCCACGGTCGAAGATGACCGACTGCACGCCCTGCTCCGCGGCGCGCGCGGCGAGCGCCGCGCCGACTGCCTTCGCCGCACTGCAGCTGCCGGTCGAGCCCTGGAGGTCGTCCGAGAGTTCCGACTCGAGCGAACTCGCGAACGCCATCGTGTGCCCCGCCCGATCATCGATCAGTTGAGCGTAGATGTGACGGCGGCTCTTGTGGACCGCCAGCCGCGGCCTCTCCTGGGAGCCGCGAAGCTTCTTCCGCACGCGGTATCGCGCGCGGCGCCGGCGGCGGCTCCGATCCAACGTTCTCTTTCTTCGCAGGTCGCTCATGGCCTCGATGTCCCTGTTTCCAAACTCGTCCTGAACGGTCTAGACCGTCGCCGCCGCCTTGCCGACCTTCAGCCGGACGATCTCGTCGCGGTAGCGGATCCCCTTGCCCTTGTACGCATCCGGCTTGCGCAGGCTGCGGAGGTCGGCCGCTACCTGCCCCACCTGCTGCTTGTCGATGCCCGAGACGGCGATCCGGTTCGCCCGGTCGTCTACGTTGACATCGATCCCTTCCGGGATCGGATAGACCACGGGGTGGGAGTACCCCAGCGCCAGATGGACTTCACGTCCCTTGACCTCTCCCCGGTAACCCACGCCGACGATTTCCAGCTCGCGCCGGAAACCCTCCGTGACCCCCACGACGGCGTTCGCGAGCAACGCCCGCGCCAGCCCGTGCAGGGCCCGTTCCGGCCCGCTCGAACCGGAACGGTGCAGGGTGACGACGCCGTCTTCGACCCGGACCTCGATGCCCGGCTGGAGCGGTTGCTCCAGCTTTCCCTTCGGACCCTCGATGGTCACCGTATCGCCGTTCGTCACCACCTTCGTCTTGTCGGGCAACCTGATCGGCGCCTTGCCTATGCGTGACATCTCATTCCACCTCGCGCGGTTCAATACACTTCACAGAGGACTTCGCCGCCGACCCGCTGGCGCCGCGCCTGGGCGTCCGTGAGCAACCCCTCGGAAGTCGAGACGATCGCAACGCCCAACCCGTTCAGAATCGGCTTCAGATCATCGGCGCCCCGGTACACCCTGCGCCCGGGCTTGCTGATCTTCCGCACCTTCGTGATGGCCGGCACGCCCTGGTCGTTGTAGGCCAGGAAGACCCGCAGCGTTCGACCAGGCGGCGAGTCATAGACCTCGTAGTGCCTGATGTAGCCCTGGTCCCGCAGCACGCGGCACAGCGCGATCTTCTGCTTTGAAGCCGGCGCCTCGGTCTGATCGTGCTTGACGATCAGGGCATTGCGAATCGTGGTCAGCAGATCCGCGATCGGGTCGGTCATGGTCATCGTGGCTAATCCTTGGTGTGAGATTTCGGTACCGGGCCGCAGACCTCAGGCCGCGAACGGCATGCCGAGACCGCGCAGCAGATGGAGCGCCTGCGCGTCGGACTCTGCCGAGGTCACGAGGGTCACGTTGATGCCCTTGGAACCATCGCTCTTCGAGTAGTCGACCTCCGGGAAGATCAGGTGGTCCCGGATGCCCAGGGTGTAGCTGCCCCGGCCGTCGAAGCTCCGGTCCGAGATGCCGCGGAAGTCGCGGACCCGCGGCAGTGCGACGGTCACCAGGCGATCGAGGAAGTACCACATCCGGCCGCGGCGCAGCGTGACCCGGCAACCGATCGGCATGCCCTCGCGCAACTTGAACGCAGCGATCGACTTGCGGGCACGGGTGATCACAGGCCGCTGCCCCGCGATCAGGGCCAGTTCGGGCACGGCGTTCTCGAGGATCTTGATGTTCTGGATCGCTTCACCGATCCCCATGTTGAGAACGATCTTCTCCAGCCGCGGCACGGCCATCGGGTTGGAGATGCCGAATTCCTGCTGCAGGGAGGCCTTCACCTCCTCCTCGTACAGTGTCTTCAGTCGGGGAACCATGACTACTTTCTCAACTCAGGACCGCCCCGCTCACCTTGGCGTAGCGCGTGGACTTGCCGTCCTCGAGGCGCCGCTTGCCGACGCGGGTCGGCTTGCCGGTGTCCGGGCAGATCACCTTCAGATTCGAAATATGGATGGGTGCCTCCCGCTCCAGGATGCCGCCCTGAACCTGGCGCTGCGGGTTCGGCCGCTCGTGCTTCTTGACCAGGTTCACGCGCTCGACGATGGCGCGATTCTCGGCTGGAAGCACCCGCAGCACCTTGCTGCGCACGCCCCGGTTCCGGCCGGCAATGACCAGCACCTCGTCACCCTTCTTGATTCTCACCTTCGGCATGTCAGATCACCTCCGGCGCCAGCGACACGATGCGCATGAACCGCCGCTCGCGCAGCTCGCGGGCGACCGGGCCAAAGACGCGGGTTCCGATCGGTTCCCGCGCCTCGTTGATCAGGACCGCGGCATTGTTGTCGAAGCGGATGTAGCTCCCGTCGCGGCGCCGCCGCTCCTTGCGGGTTCGCACGATCACCGCGCGCACCACCTGGCCCTTCTTGACGGTGCCTTCGGGCACCGCCTCCTTGACCGAGGCCGTGATCACGTCCCCAAGCACGCCGTACTGGCCGGTGGAACCGCCCCGCAGTTGAATGCAGGCGATCCGCTTGGCCCCCGAGTTGTCGGCGACGTCGAGCACCGTTCCCATCTGGATCATCGCCGCACCTATCCTTCCGCGCGCTGGACGATCCGCTGTACGCGCCAGCGCTTGCGGCGCGACATCGGCCGGGTCGAAATCAGGGAAACGACGTCTCCCTCACGGCAACTGTTCGACTCGTCGTGCGCGACGAACCGCGACGACTTCTTCATCAGACGGTGGTAGAGCCGGTGCATGACCGTCTTCTCGACCGTCACGACGACTGTCTTGTCCATCTTGGCGCTGACCACCTGGCCCACCCGAACCTGGCGGCGCCCCCGGGCTTGCTGTTCTTCCACGCTCATGTCGTTCCTGTCGCTCTCTCGCGCCGGACCGTCAGCACCCGCGCCAACTCGACCCGGGCCTGCCTGATCCTGCTCGGCTTCTCCAGTTGGCCAATCGACTTCTGCAGCCGCAGGGCGAACAACTGATCAGCCAGTTCCTCCTCCTTCTGCCGCAGTTCGTCTTCGGTCAACTCCCTGAGTTCGCTTGCCTTCATCGTCTTCCACCCTCAAACCTGGACGCCGTGGCGCCCGACGAAGCGGGTCTTGATGCCGAGCTTGTGGGAAGCCAGCCTCATCGCCGACTTCGCCAACTCGGGCGACACGCCCTCGATCTCGTAGAGGATGCGGGCCGGCCGGACGACCGCGACCCACTCCTCCGGGTTGCCCTTGCCCTTGCCCATCCGCGTTTCCAGAGGCTTCTTGGTGATCGGCTTGTCCGGGAAGATCCGGATCCAGACCTTGCCGCTCCGCTTGATGTGGCGCGTGATCGCGATCCGCGCAGCTTCGATCTGGCGAGCGGTCACCCACCCTGCTTCCTGGGCCTGCAGGCCGTACTCGCCAAAGGTCACCGTGTTGCCGCCCTTGGCCAGACCCCGGCGGCGGCCGCGGTGATGCTTGCGGAACTTGACCTTCTTCGGCATCAACATCGTTCGCTACTCCCTCGATTCCCCTATAGCCTCGTGACGTCTACGCCACCGCCCGCCGACCGCGCTCCCGCGAGAGATCGCCGCGATAGACCCAGACCTTGACTCCGATCACGCCGTAGGTCGTGTAGGCCTCGGCGAAGCCGTAGTCGATATCGGCCTTCAGGGTGTGCAGCGGCAACCGCCCTTCCTGGTACCACTCGGTACGGGCGATCTCGTTGCCGCCGAGCCGACCCGAAACCATGATCTTGACACCCTTGGCGCCGAACCGGAAGGCCGACTCCATCGCCTTCTTCATCGCCCGGCGGAAGGCGACACGGCGGAGAAGCTGCCCCGTGATCGCCTCGGCCACGAGCTGGGCGTCGAGCTCAGGACGCTGGATCTCCTGGATGTTGATGTGGACCTCGCGCCCCATCTGCCGGCTCAGATCGTCTCGCAGCTTGTCGACCTCGGCGCCCTTGCGGCCGATGATGATGCCGGGCCGCGACGTGTAGATCGTGACGCGCAGCTTGTCCGCGGCGCGTTCGATGTCGATCTGGCTGACGCCGGCATGCATCAGGCGCTTCTTCAGACCGGTGCGCAGCTCGATGTCCGACTGGAGAGTCTGGGCGTAGTCGCGTTCCGCGTACCAGCGCGAATGCCAGCCCTGGTTGTAGACCAGTCGAAAGCCGTACGGATGTGTCTTCTGACCCATGAACGCTCCTAGCTTGGCTCTGCCGCGGCGCCGCGGGAATCGAGCTTGATCGTGACGTGGCTCTGCCGCTTCAGGATGCGGAACGCCCGGCCCATGGGCTGGGGCCGCAGACGCTTCAGCGTCGGACCGCCGTCCACGAAGATCTCCTTGACGTAGAGCTGCCCCACGTCGACCGCCGCGTCGCGGTTCTCGGCGTTGGCGACGGCGGACCGCAGCAGCTTGGCGAGGGGCCGCGCGGCCGCCTTGGTGGAAAGCTGCAGCAGCGTCGAGGCCTCCTCGACATCCCGGCCGCGGATCAGGTCCGCCACCAGGCGCACCTTCTGCGGCGACGCCTGCAGGTACCTGAGTCGGGCAATTGATTCCATCGTTCTGTCTCTCTCGAACTACCGCGGGCGCGCTCGGCGCTCCCTCTTGCCGCCCGCATGACCGCGGAACGTCCTGGTCTGGGCGAACTCACCGAGCTTGTGCCCGACCATGTTCTCGCTGACGAAGACCGGGATGAACTTCATGCCGTTGTGAACGGCAATCGTGTGACCGACCATGTCCGGAATGATCGTGGAGCGGCGCGACCAGGTCTTGATGACCCTCCGGTCGTGGCTCGCATTCATCGCCGTCACCTTGTCGTAGAGGTGGTTGTCGATGAAGAACCCCTTCTTGAGTGAACGTCCCATGTTGACCTCTGTTTCGTGCTTTCGCCGGTCCTACTTCCGACGTCCCCGCCGCCGTACGATCATGCCGGTCGTGCGCTTGTTTCTCCGCGTCTTGTAGCCCTTCGTCGGTTTGCCCCAGGGCGTGGTCGGATGCCGTCCGCCAGAGGCCTTGCCCTCGCCGCCGCCCATCGGATGGTCGACCGGATTCATCGACACGCCGCGGTTGTGCGGCCGGCGGCCCAGCCAGCGCTTGCGGCCGGCCTTGCCGAGCGCAATGTTGGAGTGTTCCGAGTTGCTGACCTGGCCGATCGTGGCGGAACAGTCGATGTGAACCCGGCGAACCTCGCCCGACGGAAGGCGGATCTGAGCGTAGACGCCCTCCTTGGCCATCAACTGGGCGCCCGTTCCGGCGCTGCGCACCATCTGCCCGCCGCCGCCGATCTTCAGCTCGATGTTGTGAATCATCGTGCCCAGAGGGATGAACCGGATCGGCAGGCAGTTGCCGACGTCGATCTCGGAGCCTTCTCCCGACTGAACCACCGCACCCACCTTCAGGCCCTGGGGATGGAGGATGTACCGCTTCTCCCCATCCGCGTAGTGCAGAAGGGAGATCAGCGCGCTCCGGTTCGGGTCGTACTCGATCGTGGCCACCTTCGCGGGCACGCCGATCTTGTCGCGCCGGAAGTCGATCCGCCGGTAGCGGCGCTTGTGCCCGCCGCCCCGAAAGCGGAGCGTCTGCCGTCCCTTGTTGCCGCGGCCGCTGATCCGCTTCTTGCCCTCGACGAGGGCCTTGTGCGGCTTGTCGGTCGTGACCTCCAGACGCTGCGCGTACTCCTGGAAGCGGCTGGCCGGATTGGTCGGTTTGAGTTTCTTGATCGCCATGTTCCTGGCTCTCGCTACACGTTGTCGAAGAGTTCGATCTGGCCTTCGGCCAGTCGTACGTATGCCTTCTTCCAGTCGGGACGGCGGCCGACGTAGCGGCCCTGGCGGCGGACCTTGCCGTGCATGTTCACGATCCGGACTTCCGCCACCTTGACGCCCTGGAACTGGGCCTCCACCGCGCGCCGCACCTCGATCTTGTTGGCCCGGGAGTCGACGACGAAGGCGATGATGTTCCGCTCGTCCCGAAGCTCCGTCGACTTCTCGGTGATCAGCGGCCGGCGCAACACCTCCTGCACTCTCATGACGGGCTCCCGTTCTTCCGCCGCTTCTGCAGCACCGCGGACAGGCGGCCGATCGCACTCTCGCTGAACAGCAGGTAGCCGCGATCGACGACATCGTAGACATTGACACCCAGCGCATCGACCGTCTTGAGTTTCGGGTGGTTGCGGGAAGCCAGGATCAGGTTCCGGTTGCCCCGGTCGTCGACGATCAGCGTCTTCTCGTCAATCCCCAGGTCCCGAAGGCGGGCGGCCAGGGCGGCCGTCTTGTGGCTGTCGAGTTGGAGCGAGTCGATCACGACGATCCGCTCTTCGGCCAGCTTGCGCGAGAGCGCCGACTTGAGCGCGTTCCGCTTCTCGTTGCGCGACAACTTGTTGCGGTGACTGCGCGGATGTGGACCGTGGACGACGCCGCCGCCGCGCCGGAGCGGCGAACGGATGCTGCCTGCGCGAGCTCGACCGGTGCCCTTCTGCCGATACGGCTTTGCCCCGCCGCCGCGTACCTGGTGCCTGCCCTTGACGCTGTGCGTGCCCGCCCGCTGGGCGGCCCGGACCGACACCACCGCCAGGTGGATCAGGTGCTCGTTGTACGGATACGTGAAGACCTCTTCCGGCAGCTCGAGGCTGCCGACCGCCTCGTTGTCGAGGCTCCTGATCGCGACCTTTGGCATCAGACCGAACTCCGAACCATGACCAGACCGTTACGGGCGCCGGGAACCGCGCCGCGCACATAGAGAAGGCCGTTCTCCTCATCCACCTTGACCACCACGAGCTTCTTCGTCGTGACCCGCTTGCCGCCCATCCGGCCCGGGAACCTCATTCCCGGGAAGACACGCGAGGGGCTCGCCGACTGTCCGATCGAACCCGGAGCGCGATGGAACATCGAGCCGTGGCTGGCTCGGCCGCCACCGAAGCCGTGGCGGCGCATGACGCCCTGGAACCCCTTCCCCTTGCCGGTGCCGATCACGTCGACGCGGGAACCGACCTCGAAGACGGAAACCGCGATCTCGTCACCGGGCTGCGATTCGTTCGCCGCGTCGACCCGCACCTCGGCCAGATGGCGCGTCGCTTCAACGCCCGCCTTCTTGAAGTGGCCCCTGCGGGCCTCGGTGATCCGCTTCGGCGGCCGCTTCTCGACCAGGCCGATCTGCACCGCCTCGTAGCCGTCGGACGCCACCGTCTTTCGTTGCACGACCCGGCACGGCCCGAGCTCCAGCACGGTGACCGGTACGACGGCGCCATCCTCGGCGTAGATCTGCGTCATGCCGACCTTGCGCCCGAGCAGTCCCTTCGCCTGGCCCTTGCTATCGCTCACCGCCCTCATCTCCCTCGCTCACGCCAGCTCAACTGCCGAAGGCCTTGATCTCGACATCGACGCCCGCCGGAAGCTCGAGCTTCATCAGCGCATCGACCGTCTGACTGGTCGGTTCGAAGATGTCCAGCAACCGCTTGTGGGTGCGGATCTCGAACTGCTCCCGCGATTTCTTGTCCACATGCGGCGAACGGTTCACCGTGTAGCGCGCGATGTGGGTCGGCAACGGAATCGGTCCGACCACGCGCGCGCCACTACGCCGCGCGGTGTCGACGATCTCGTGCGTCGACGTATCCAGGATGCGGTAGTCGAAGGCCTTGAGCCGGATACGGATCTTCTCGTTCACCATGCTGCCTGATCCCAACCTTCCTCGAATACGTACCGCACCTTGCTTCTCACTCGACGCTTCCTACTCGACGATGTCGGTGACGGTGCCGGCGCCGACCGTACGGCCGCCCTCGC
>JAPOVF010000075.1 GCA_026708285.1 Acidobacteriota bacterium | reverse complement strand
AGACCCGGCCGGCGCCAGACGATGCGCAGTTCGCCGACGTTCGAGCCGTCAATCTGGTCGAGCGGCGAGTAGCGCTTGAAGGTGCGGTCGCCGCCGAAGTACGGCCATTCGCCTTCCTGCGCCGCCAGGGTGGACCCGAGCATCAGCACCCAGGCCAACGCGAGCAGGGTTCGGCCCCTGGCGCGAGGCCGACCGTCCGAGTTCGCGATCACCTTCCGCCCTCGGCAACCATGGCTTTCCGAAAGCGGATGGCCAGGCTGATCACCGCGACGAGCAGCAGGGCCCCGATCGACGTGGAGTACGCGCCGATATCCGCCTGCGCGACGTTTCGCGTCAGCACACCCACGAAGAGGAGGTGGTACAGCAGGCCGTAGACGCCGAACGCGACGGCGGCGATTTTGGCGCTCAGTGTGAGTCGAAACAGCGGACGTGCGACCAGGAGACCAAAGACGGCGTACATCCAGAATCCCAGGTAGTCGAAGGACGTGAAGAGCGAGAAGGCAAGAGAGGGATTCAAGAGCTGGAACAGCTGCTCGGACACGCCGCTGTGGGAAGAGACCATTGCGGATTCCGAGACCATCTGAGGTATCGACCAGATGGCGATGAACTTGGGAATGATGAAGGCAACGAGCGAGATGAACAGCGCCGTCCCCGCGATGAAAGCCCGTAGCGGGTGCGAGCGTCGTAGCTGCCATGCGGCGCCTGCGAAGACACCAGTCAACGTCAACATCAGGATCATCTGAACGATCCATCCGAAGACGAAGGCTCCGAGGTTCGAACTGAACCAGATCAATCGATCCGCAACCGGCCCTTGCGGCGCATCGAGGGGGAGGAGCAGGGACGGCACGGTCGCCACCAGCAGGACCGCCGCCGAATAGAAGGCTGCCCGGTTGACCTGGCGGTCTAGATCGGCCGGCGAGTGGGCTTTCAGCGTCTCGTTCATCGTTCCTCCGTCGGCTTCGATCCGTCCTTCTCGCCGTACCGGGAAGCCACGAGCGCCAGCACGGCATCGTGGACGGTGTCGGCGTCATCCGCCCAGCGGCAACCGCCGCCGACGAACAAGGTGGTTCCTTCCAGCAGTGACATCAGGGCTAGCATGTCACCTGACATGTCCAACCCTGGAGGGCGCGATGTCCTTGCGCATCACACGGCGTGACTTCCTGAACGGTGTCGCCATCGGCGCCGGCACGAGCCTGGTGGCACCGAGCCAGCTTCTCGCACAGGTCGGCTCGCAAGCGTCCGCCCCGGAAGGAGCAGCCTCGGTTCACTATCCGCCGGCACTGACCGGGATGCGGGGCAGCCACCCCGGTTCCTTCGAGGTGGCCCACGCCCTTGCCCGGGACGGGAACAAGCCGACCGAGTACGGGGAGCTCGATGAGCACTACGACCTGATCGTAGTCGGCGCCGGCATCAGCGGCCTGGCGGCCGCATGGTTCTACCGCAAGAAGAAGGGGCCCGAAGCCCGCATCCTGCTCCTCGACAACCACGACGACTTCGGTGGGCACGCGAAGCGCAACGAGTTCCACCACGACGGGCGCATGGTGCTGGGCGTGGGCGGTGCTCAGAACCTGGAGGCGCCTGACAGCTACAGCCTGATCGTCAAGGGACTGCTCGCGGATCTGGGCATCGACACGAAGGCCATGGCCGCCAACACTTCGCAGGACTTCGCGATGGCGAACCTCGGGGCCAACAATGTGTTGGCGCTTCCAGCCGAAGGCGGCCACGAGATCGTGGGCAGTAACTGGGCGCTGGCCATGCACGGCGCGGGCGACTACAAGAGCCTCGTTCGGGCGCTGCCGATCGCTGCGACGGAACAGGACAAGCTGCTCAGCCTGTTCGGCGGCGGCAAGGACTATCTGGACGACCTCTCCCTGCGGGAGAAGTACGAGTACATCAACACGGTCAGCTACAGCCGCTTCCTTCTGGACCGGGTGGGACTTCAGAAGGAGACGCTCGAGGTCCTCGACGCGTTCCTCCGCGTGCTGAACGGATTCACCGGCTGGAACCACTCGGTGATGGAGGCCCTGACCGCGGCCGCGCCGGGTCTGGCCGGCATGGGGTGGCTCGCTGGCAAGGTGCACTCCCTCGCCAAGGTCGTCGTCGCCGGCGTCGCCTTCCAGGCACAGTACTTCCCGGACGGCAACGCATCGGTCGCGAGACTGCTCGTGCGCCGGCTGATTCCGGCTGCCGCACCCGACGCGAGGGGCTTCGAGGACATCGCGACCAGTCGCTTTGTCTACGAAGCTCTGGACCGGGACGACAGCGACACGCGGCTACGGCTGAGCAGCACCGTGGTCGGGGTACGGCTCCAGGGCGACGAGAAGGTGGAGGTCGACTACGTGCGAGCCGGCGAAGCGCTCCGCGTCACCGGTGACCACTGCATTCTCGCCTGCTACAACCGCCTGATCCCTCACCTGTGCCCGGACCTGCCCAGCCGACAGAAGGAAGCGCTCGGGTACGGAGCCAAGGTGCCGCTGGTTTACGCCAACGTCCTGCTGAAGGACGGACACGCGTTCTCGAAGCTCGACGCGAACCTCGTGGCCTGCCCGCACGACCCCTTCACCATGGTGAGCTGCGCACCGATCACGACGACGGGCGGCTACGAACCGCCCCGCGGCCCGGACGACCCGATGGTCGTCCTGATGATGGCCAGTCCGACCCCGGCACCGGAGGACGACGAGTCCCTCCGCGACCTGCTTCGCAAGGGACGCATGAAGGTGTACACGACTTCCTTCGAAACCTACGAGAGACAGATTCGTGAACAGCTCCAGTCTCTCCTGGGTCAGCACGGCTTCGATCACGAGAGGGACATCGGCGCAATCACGGTGAACCGTTGGCCCCACGGATACGCCTACTTCTACGTCTCGCTCGACGATCCCGATTGGCCCGAGGGGCAGGCGCCACACGAGATAGGACGAGCCCAGTTCGGGCGCATCTCAATCGCCAACTCTGACGCCGAAGCAACACCTCTGATGGACGCCGCCATCGAAGCTGGGTGGCGAGCGGTGACAGAGCAGACTTTGTCGGGCTAGGGGGTTGACGAAGCCTGGGCTCAATCCGGTTGGACCCGCGGGCCGAATGATCACGGAAAGGCCCAAGCCTCGCCGCGGTCCAGGGCGACTCTCGGGTCAGTCGACGATCGCCTGCATCACGGCGTTCTGGAAGTCGACCCGGAGTGGACCGCCCGGCGTCTGCACCATGAGAACCGCGGTCAGGTCCTCCTGCGGATCGACCCAGTAGCTGGTGCCGAACGCGCCACCCCAGCCGAAGCTGCCGGTGGACCGGTGGTCACCGCGGGCCGCGACGCCGTCGAG
>JAPOVF010000291.1 GCA_026708285.1 Acidobacteriota bacterium | reverse complement strand
TCCTGAATCACCTGGACCAGCCGAGAGAGCTGGTGAAGGGCGAGGTGATTCGGGGCTTGTGGGCGTAGCTAGCCCGCCGGAAAGGGCCGTATCATGGTCGCCCATACGTGCAACGAGATCTCCCCGACAATAGTCCGCGATCTCCGTGTGCCAACGTCGTAACTCACCCTGCGGCCCTCTAGCCGGCGTGGGCCAAGGCACACCCCAGCCCGAGCGCGCCTACACTGGCAGCTCCGAACTCTGTCGGCGCGCCTAGCTCAGTGAGTCGAGTAGCGGAAGGGGCACCCAACGCTAGACTCACGCGCTCAACAGGGTCAGGTCTTTCGAAGAGCCGCCGCCACCCGTCTTTCCACGTAGCCTCTAGCAACCGACCCGCAGCCGTCGTTCCGCCCGCCAGGAGTTGTACCTATGCCCTTGGGCCACACCTCAAAGGGAACGATCGACTCCACCTACGCGGAGGTCTCCGAGTACATGGAGGCCAACGGCTACCTTTCCAAGGCTCAATCCTGCTTGGCACTCTTCTTCGCGATCTCCCAGGCCGACGAAGTAGAGGGAATCGGCGACTTCTTCTCCGGACGAAACCTGCCTATCGCGGAGGCGTATCACGATCTTGAGGCATCTCTTTCGATTCTGCGCCTCGGCTTCAACAAACAGGCCTTTTCGTCGCTCCGAATGGGACGCGACAACGGCATCCTGTCTGCCTACTGGCGCGCGCGGGGCGACAAGACCGAGGAGTTTCGGCGCTGGATCTCGGCTCGGCACCCGACTCCTTGGAAAAAGGCCGAGATTCGCGCGCCAATCATGGCCCTGGAAGGAGTCGAGGACTTCTTCGAGGAGTTCCATCTCAGGACGACAACGGAACAACTGGATGAGCTCGACAAGTACGTACACACGAGCGGTTTCCGATTCTCGACACTCGGAGAGGAGCAACGTCAACTAAGAGCCGAGAATCGGTTTGTCGACTGCGACCAATGGTACGAGTTCTTTCGCGCGACAGCGCGACTTGTGGTTTGCCTGAAGCTGCTCGTGTCCCCGAAGCTCGCTATCGTCGTGCCAGACAATTTCTTCATGCGAAAGTTCGGGTCGTACAACAGGGCGCCGTTCTGCGGCGTGCTGTTCGGCGACTATTCGGGCGCTATCGAAGCATGCGTGGGAAAGGACGAGTACAGGGCATTGGCTAAGCGGGCAGAGAACACCCAAGAAGTGAAGGATGTTCGTTCGTACTTGAGGGGTTTTCCGGACCTCTCGGATGAAGAGGTTAGGGGCCGCCAACGCGAGTTCTGGGAGTCGTTCGGCTTTGACGAGGAAGCGATCCAGTGCCGAGTCAAGGACGTCATGGAGTCGCTCACCGGGAGTGGATCGGCGTAGCCGGGACACGGTTGGCCCGATGGACAACGCAAGCCTGACCTGGATCACCGGCTACATCTGGGGCATCGCGGACGACGTGCTCCGCGACCTCTACGTCCGCGGCAAGTACCGCGACGTCATCCTGCCGATGACCCTGCTGCGGCGGCTCGACGCGGTGCTGGAGCCGCGCAAGCAGCACGTCCTGCAGGTAAAGGCGACCCTCGACGAGCTCGGGATCGTGGACCAGGACGCCACCCTGCGGGACGCAGCGAAGCAGGACTTCTACAACACGTCCAGCTACACGCTACGCGACCTGCGCGCCCGCGCGGGCCGGCAGCAGCTCCGGGCCGACTTCGAGGCTTGGCTCGACGGCTTCTCTCCGAACGTCCAGGACATCCTCGACAACTTCGAATTCCGCAACCAGATCCCGCGCCTCTCCCGGGCCGACGCGCTCGGCACGCTGATCGAGAAGCTGACTTCGCCCGACATCAACCTGGGGCCCGGGCCGGTAATGAACGGCGACGGCGGCGTGAAGCACGCCAGCCTGGACAACCACGGTATGGGCTCGATCTTCGAGGAGCTGATCCGCCGCTTCAACGAGGAGAACAACGAAAACGGCTTCAAGCGGTGGATGTCCGAGGTGGTGTTCAGACGCGCGTACGACCAGGCTGGGGCGCCATGAGAGAGCTGGTCACGCCCTGAGCCCACGGCCCGGTCAGCCGATAGCCGCAGCGCTCCCACGTAAGCCACTGCTTGCGATGTAGCGGCATTGAAGCTAGCTTGACCCCATGACGACCGTCGGCGTCCGCGTGCTGAAGAACCGCCTCAGCGAGTATCTGCGCATCGCCCAGTCCGGTGAGCGAGTCACCGTCACCAGCCGTGGCGCGCCGGTCGCCGACATCGTGCCTCATGCACCGCGCGGCCTGGACCCGGACGGCGAGTTGTTGCGTCTGGCCCGGGCAGGAGAAGTCCGTCTCGGCCGGCCGAACGCAGCCGTCGACTACGCACGGCCGCCACGGGAGGAACGATGGCCGCACGAGGAAGTCATGGCGCTGTTGGACTGGGGCCGCGGCGACCGCTGACCTCCACACCTGAAGCGACGCTGCCGGCTGCCTTCGCCATGTGCTGCTAGCCTCCATGCCTGCCGGGGAACAACCCAATGAGGCCAACCGAGATCATCTTCGAAGTAACCGAGGCGGTTGAGGGTGGCTACGACGCCAAGGCGCTCGGCTACAGCATCTTCACGCAAGCCGACGACTGGGAGGACCTGAAGGAGATGGTCCGGGACGCGGTGCTCTGCCACTTCGACGGAGAGGACGCTCCCAGGGTCATCCGGCTGCACCTCTGAAGCTGCCACTGCTCGGAGGCTCGACCTGCCGCCCTACGGATGGGCTGATTGAGTGAACACACGCGCCATTCTCATCGGGCTGGCGCTCGGCCTGGGGCTCGGCATCGCCGCCTCGGCGACGGGCTCGCCCGCACTGCTGTGGGCCGCCGATGCCGTCGAACCGCTCGGCCAGGTCTTCCTGCGCGCGATCCAGATGGTCGTCATTCCGCTGGTGGCGGCGGTCGTCTTCGTCGGGGTCGGGCGGATCGGCGACCTGCGGAAGCTCGGCCGGCTGGGGGGACTGGCGGTGGGTTTCTTCTGGGCGACGACCCTGCCGGCTATCCTGATCGGGATGGGGGTGATGGGCTTCGCCCTTACCTTCACGGCGCCCGTGGCGCCGCCTACGCCCACGGCGGATCTGGACACCGCGAGTGTGGGCATCGTCGACTTCCTGGTCAACCTCGTCCCGCGGAATCCGGTCCAGGTCGCCGCCGACGGCGCGCTGCTCTCCCTGCTCATCTTCGTCGTCCTCGTGGCGGCGGCGACGACGGCCCTGCCCACCGAGAAACAGCGGACGCTCACGTCCTTCGCGGAGGCCCTGGGGGACGCTCTGACGAAGCTGATGAGCTGGATCCTGTGGACCGCGCCGGTGGGCGTCTTCGGCC
>JAPOVF010000281.1:12926-38686 GCA_026708285.1 Acidobacteriota bacterium | reverse complement strand
GACGAAGAGCCAGGGGAAGGCGCTCGACGGATACTCCTCGACCAGTTCGACTGCCTCTCCGAGAAGGACGACCAGCATGGCGATCCCGCCCGGAATGCTGAACCACGGATCGACGAATGGCTGCTCCGCCCCGTGTTCGCTTCGCGCCGAGAGCGGTGGGTAGTTGCGCGAAGTCCGGCCCCAGCTCTGTTGAGGTCTTGAGATCGCGAGGAGAAGCACGAGAACGGACGCCGTTGCCACGGTCCAGAGCAACCAGACTCCCGCAGCTGATTGGGGCGGTTCGGCTGCCAGGTCCGCTACCAGGTCGAGAACCAGAACGAACACACAGAAGGCAGCCGGACCCTGGAACAGTGGGTCGGTGAACGTACGGTAGACGTGCCAGGCCGGTTCGGGCCGCGCTTCCGGCTCTCCCGGGGCCTTACTGCTGCCCCAGGTCCGCCCGAGGGCGATGACGACGGAAGCCACCATCAGAACCAGACCGGCCAGATAAGCCATGGCCACGGCCGACGTGCGGATCGTCTCGGGCGTGAGCACACCCGAGCTGAAGCCGGCGACGAGCAGCAGCGCCACGAGAGACAGCTTGGCCCGGGGACCGCTTTCGTCCCTCTTCTCTGGCGGCTTCCGTTTACCGGCTTGCTTCATCGACCGTACCGTTGCCCGGACGACGAGCCTATAGTCCTTGGTCGCCCGATCCTCCAGGCCGATGGAGCACCTCTGCGCTGCTGCCGGTGACCCGGAGAACGCTCCGCGTAGCTCTTGCGTCGTCAGGTTCTGGCTTCAGAACCGGTACCGCAACCCCGCCGACACCCCCACGTACCCGATCCCATCGAATCCCAGGTCGCTCGTGAACGGTGTCGTCCCGTCCGCCTGAACGGGTTCGTGGCTTCGGACCACTCTCCACAGGTCGCTTCCGCTGAAGTCCTCGAACTGGGTCCATCGCGCCTTGATCGTGAACGATGCGCTGTCGCCGAGGGCGTGGTCCAGACCGGCGAAGACCTGGTAGCCGGAGAGCGTGTCGCTGAACTCGCTGTCGAAGAGGCTGAGCGTGCCTGCGCCCGCCGCCGGACGGTCGGCGAGCGTAAGCGGCGGGTCGACGTCCTGGTAGCCCTGTGCGAGCGTCTTGCGCAGCAGGCGGGCGCCGTAGCGGAGGCTCACGCGGGCCTGGCCGATCCCCAGGCCGACGAAGGGGGTCCACGAGGTGGCGTTGTCGAAGTCCCAGTAGGCGTTGACGAAGAACTCGCGGGAGTCGAAGTCCGAGACGGTCACGCTGGGGGGATCGACGGGACTCCACTCGGACATCTTGTTGTCGAAGGTCGGGTCTCCGGTCGTCGACAGGAAGTAGATCGTGCCTCCGTCGTGCTGGCGGGCCGTGTGCTCCACTTCGACGCGCAGTCTGACCAGCTCGAATCCGATGCCGAGACTGCCGGTGAACCGGGAACCCAGGTCGAAACGGTTGGTGACTTCGGGCGACGAACCCGGTCCGCTGCACGCGGGGTCGCCAGTCGGCGCCAAGGCCGGATCGGCGTAGAGCAGGACATCGCACCTCGTCGGATGGTCGGCGCCCGAGATGGCGGCCTCCAGCGTGGAGGCGTCCACGAGGCCGGCCTCGAAGGCGAGGTAGAAGCCGCGGTCGTCGTCCCCGGCGTTGGCCGGTACGCTGCTGATGAGGAATCCCAGCGCTACGAGGAGCGAGGCTGTTACAACGTCCGGGCGTTTGTTCATCTGCGTGTCTTGACCCTCAGAAGTGGTAGCGAAGGCCTGCGGATACTCCCACACTCCCGATCCCATCGAACTCCAGGTCGCTCGTGAACGGCGTCGTACCGTCCGCCCGGACTGGTGCGTGGCTGCGGATCACGGTCGCGATTCCCCTTCCGGTGAGTTCGGCGAACCGGGCCCACCGAACCTTGATCGTGAAGGAGGTCCGGTCTCCCAGGGCGTGGTCGAGGCCGGCGAGGATCTGGTAGCCGAAGACGTCGCCGCGGAACTCGTTGTCGAACAGGCTGAGACTACCGGCCGCGGCGGCGGGACGGTCCGCCAGGGTCAGCGGCGGCGCCACATCCTGGTAGCCCTGGGCGAGCGTCTTGCGGAGCAGGCGCACCTGGTAGCGGAGATTCGTGCGCGCCCAGCCGGCGCCGATGCCCAGGAACGGGGTCCACGACGAGTCGTTCTCGAAGTCCCAGTACGCGTTGACGAGGAACTCCCGGCTGCTGAAGTCGGAGACGCGTTCAGTGGGCGGGTCGACGGGGCTCCACTCGTTGCCCTTTCCGGCTATGACCACGTTGCCGCTGGCGGTGCGAGCCGGCACGGTCTGTCCGCCCTGTTGGCGGCTCAGATGCTCGAGTTCGAGACGAAGCTTGCCCAGGTCGTAGCCGATGCTGACGCCACCCGCGAACTTCGAACCCAGATCGAAGCTGTTGTCGAAGGCCGGCCTGCTCGTGTTGTCCCGGCAAGCGGCGTCGCTCGAGGGCGCCAGACCCGGATCGGTGTAGAGGAGCACGTCGCACCTCGTCGGGTGGTCGACGGCCGTCAGGAGGGACTCGAGCGTCCCGGCGTCTGCCAGCCCGGCTTCGAAGCGGACGTAGAAGCCGCGGTCATGGTCGTCGGCGCCTGCCTGGGCCGAGGCGCCGAGGAGGCAGAGCTTGAGCGAAAGGACGACGAAGCGTGGTGCGGTTCGGGAACGGTGCATGGTCAAGATCCTCTGCCGGTGGCTCTGGAAGAGCTACAGGTGGTTGAAAGTCGGTCGGCGCCAGGGCCGGCCGAGCCGCTTTGGCCGTTTTCGGCGGCAAGCTAACTGTCGAGAGTGACGAAGAAACGGCTAGCGGGAGCCGATAGATGACATGAGAGCGACTGTCGCCCTTATTCGAGTCCGCGGCGTGCTGCTGGAGGACTTCACCTCCGCAGACGTCCGTTTTGCTACTTCCGTCTAGAGACGAACAGCTCGTACTCCCCCGGCTCGATCTCCGAGTGGTCGCACGGCACCGCTTCGGCTTCGAATCCCACGTCGGCCAGCAGGCGGAGCCAGTCGGTGCGGCGGAAGAGGCCCGTGACGTGCCGGTCGTGCACGACCTCGACGCTGCCGTCGGCGGAGCGCAGCACGAAGGCGTAGTCCGTGGTGATCATCGTGTCCGTGGGATCAGGGTCCCAGGTGTTCTCGAGGTAGTGGGCGCTCCGGTCCTCTCCGTCGCAACCGCCGCAGTCGGTACTGGGCCGGAAGTTCTCGCGGAGGTGGTCGGGCGCGAAGAGAGCGGCGCCTCCGGGCCGGCAGTGGACCCATGCGGTCTCGATGGCGGCGCGGAGATCGTCGAGCGTCGTCATGTAGTCGATCGCGTCGTGGACGAAGACGCAGTCGAACGTCTGGTCGAGGCGGACCGTCCGCATGTCGCCCTCGACGTGGCGGCACTCGGGGTTGAGCTGCCGGCTCATCGCCAGCATGCCGGGCGAGAGGTCGACCAGGGTCATCTCGAAGTGCGCCTTGAGGTGGGAGGCGTTGTGGCCGCCGCCGCTGCCTAGTTCGAGGACGGTCCGCGGGGTGACGTCGCACGCTTCGAGCAGGTGGCGGCGGTAGATGCCGGCTTCCTCTTCGTACTCCTCGGGCGGGGAGATCAGCGGCCACCAGGGCGCGATCTCGGCGTAGAGCTTGGGCAAGGTCAGCTGGAGTTGGAGGAAGTCGAGGCGGCGATGATGGCGGGCATGACGGCAGCCGCGGCGATGGCGGCCTGGGCCGCTTCGACGGCGCCCGCGGTGGCGCGGCCGATGACGTCTCCCTTCACCAGGCTCTTCAGCCGCTGCTTGCGGGGCCTCAGTTCCACGCGGCCGAAGGTCGGGTTGAGCAGGCCCACCGCGTGCGCGAGCGCCGTCAGCACGACCGTCCGCGGCTCGACCTCCCGGTCGTCGCTGAAGATCGCGGTCCGCAGGCGCTCGATGATCTCCCGTTCCGGCCCCGGGTCGATCTCCGGGAAGACGCGTCGCTTGAAGATGAGCAGGATCTCCTGCTCGTCCGCCCGCAGGATGCGCCGCGCGCAGAGTTGTTCGGCGACCCGGTGGTGGAGCTTCCTCGTGGAGGAGAAGCGTGTGATCCAGGTCTGGATCGAGGCCCGCCGTTTGGCGGCCCGGATTCTCTTCAGGCACTCGTTGAGGATGGAGTCGTCGGTTCGGCGGCTGTCGCGGACCTCGACGAGCTTGCGCCAGCGCCGCGACTCGTCGATGCGGATGCGCTCCTGAAGCAGCAACTCGGCGGCGATGGCGCCGCCGAGTCCGATGGTCGTATGGGCGCCGCCCAGAGTGCCCTTCGTGTCGTGTAGAGCGAGGAGCAACAGTTCTTCGTGGAGGTGGAGTTGGTCGGGGTTCATGAGTTGACTCTAGAACGCTTCGCTCCACGGTCGGCTGAGCCGCAGCGCGGAGTTGATCAGACCGACCATGGAGTAGGTCTGGGGGAAGTTGCCCCAGAGTTCGCCGGTTTCGGGATCGAGGTCCTCGGACAGCAGGCCGACCGGGTTGCGGTGTTCGAGCATCTGCTCGAACAGCTCGCGGGCCTCCTCGCGGCGGCCGAGGGCGTTGATCGCATCGATGTACCAGAAGCTGCAGACGGCGAAGGAGGTCGTGGGGGCACCGAACTCGTCCTCGCGGTAGCGGAAGAAGTGGCTGCCGGAACGTAGCGGTTCGAGCGACTCGACCGTGGCCGCGAAGCAGGGGTCGGCGGCGTCGAGGAAGCCCAGATCGTGAAGCAGGAGCAGGCTGGCGTCGATCCCAACGCCGTCCAGCGTGGCGGCCAGGCCGCCGCTGTGGGTTTCCGCGTGCTGGAGGACGTGCGAACGGATCGCTTCGGCCTGGTTCGTCCAGTGTCTCTGGCGATCGGCCAGACCGAGTGCTCTCGCGATGCGAGCCAGACGGTCGCAGGCGGCCCAGCACATGACGCTCGAGAAGGTGTGGACGGCGCTGCGCTGCCGGAACTCCCAGAGGCCGGCATCCGGTTGGTCGAACAGGGCGACCGCCTGGCTGCCGAGTTGCTCCAGCCAGCCGAACACGCGCGGGTTCCCGGGCTTGACGAGACGGCGGTCGAAGAAACTCTGGGTCACGGCGAGGATCGCACTGCCGTAACTGTCGTTCTGGAGTTGGCGCCAGGCGTCGTTGCCGACCCGCACCGGCCCCATGCCGCGATAGCCGCCCAGTGCGTCGATCGTCCGCTCGGTCAGCTCCCGTTCGAACTTGATTCCGTAGACCGGCTGCAGCACGCCGCCCTCGGCGGCCGCGGCGAGGTTCGTGATGTAGCCGAGGTAGCCCTCCATCGTCCGCGTTGCGCCCAACCGGTTGAGCGCCTGGACAACGAAGTGGGAGTCCCGCAGCCAGCAGAAACGGTAGTCCCAGTTGCGCCCGGTGCCGGGCGCCTCGGGGATCGAGGTCGTCATCGCCGCGAGCACCGCTCCGGTCTCCTCGAAGCTGCACAACTGAAGCGTGATCGCGGCCCGGATCACCGCTTCCTGCCACTCGAACGGTACGGCCAGGTGGCGCACGAACTCGCGCCAGTAGTTCTCCGTCCGGCTCTGGAACTCGCGGGCCACGGAGTCGACCGGCTCGGTCAGGCTCTCATCGGGTCCGAGCAGTAGCGTGAGGGGTTGCTCGAGGACGAACGAGATCTCGTCGGTGACGAAGGAGACCGGGGCGTCCGTCGTCAGCCGCAGGGTCAGGCCGGGGCCGACGTAGCGAATGTGGTTGCTGCCCCGGGTTACGTCGGGGCGGCGCGAGCCGTAGTCGAACCGCGGTCGCAGCCGAATGCGGATCCGCGGTTCGCCGGAGAGCCGCTCGACGGTGCGGACAATCATCGTCGGCCGGAAGGAACGTCCGAACTGCTCGAATCGGGGTGCGAAGTCGGTGATCCGGATCGACGCGCCGTTCCCGTCGCGTAGCGTCGTCAGCAGGATCGCCGTGTTCTCGACGTACCGCTGCTCACTCTCGCGGCGCCCCTCGAGCAGGACGTCGAAGAAACCGCCGGCCTCAGGATCCTGCTCGTCCGCGCCACCCAGAAGAGAGTGGAAGACGGGGTCGCCGTCGAAGTGGGGCAGGCAGGTCCAGCAGATGCGGCCGCGCGGATCGATCAGGGCGCCAAAGCCACAGTTACCGATCACGCCGCCGTCGAGCGGCCTGGACGCCCCGCCCGTCATCGGGCTTCTAGGCATCCGCACAGAGCTTCCAGCCAGCGATGCAGCTCGGGCACGCCGCCGAGGCCGTATCTCGCGGCGCTGGTGCGGCCGCCCCCTTGCTCCAGGCCGACAACGATCGCCGCGCCCCCGGCCCGCTGCGCGGCTTCGAATCCGTCCTCGTCGGTGATGTCGTCGCCGATGAACAGCGGCACCCGGCCCCGGAACGGCGCTTCGGTCATGAAGTCCTCGACCACGGTGCGCTTGTTCGGGTGATGGGGCTTGAGTTCCAGCACCATCTTGCCTTCCTGGACCCGGTAACCGGAGCCGAGAGCGGCGTGCACGCGCGCCATCGCCTCGCGGGCGGCGGCCTCCGCGCCGGCGGCACGCCGGTAGTGGAGCGCCAGGGTCGCCGATTTGTCCTCGAGCAGTGTGCCGGGGTGCCCGGCGACAAAGCGC
Source organism: Acidobacteriota bacterium (assembly GCA_026708285.1). Lineage (GTDB taxonomy): Bacteria > Acidobacteriota > Thermoanaerobaculia > Multivoradales > Multivoraceae > Multivorans. The sequence continues at coordinate 32,093 of JAPOVF010000281.1, read as the reverse complement.
TCCAGCTCCTGCCGGGCCGGCCCGAGTGCGGCCGAACCGTCGCTCCGGCTGACCTTTCCGGTTGCCGACCGCCGCTCCAGGCCGTGCAGCCCTGCCGCCGGCAGCAGGAGCGGTTCGAAGAAGCGGTCGAGGACCTCGAGCGACCGGCCGCTGGCCAGAGCCAGGGCACCGTCGAGGCTCTCGCTGACGCGCGCCAGGAGGTTGCTGATCCCGTCGTCGACGTGGACCGCGTCAGGCGCCTCGGCGATCTCGATCAGGGTGCCGTCGACGTCCAGGAACAGGGCCCAGTTGTGTGGCGCCGGCGCCTCCGAATCTCTTTCCAGGAGGGCCCAGGCCGCGTGTGGAGGATGCGCTCTCTGCTTCACGTGGCCTCCACCGGGATCCCTTACGATACTGGAACCAATGGCCTCTCAGGATTTGCCGGCTGCCCGGCAGTCGGAGCTCGTGATCGTCGCGAACACCCTCCCGGTGCGTCGCGAGGAAGTCGACGGCGAACTGCGCTGGACGCAGAGTCCCGGCGGCCTGGTCAGCGCCCTGTCGCCGATCGTCCGTGAGGCCGGCGGCTGCTGGGTGGGTTGGACCGGCGGCGCCGACGACGCGCCGGAACCGTTCCGGCACGAGGACATCCTGAACGTGGCGGTGCCGGTGTCGGAGGCCGAAGTCTCCGGCTCCTACCAGGGGATGTGCAACTCGACCCTGTGGCCGCTCTACCACGACGCGGTGCGGCCGCCGGAGTACCACCGGCACTGGTGGAACCCGTACGTGGCGGTCAATCGGCGCTTCGCGGAAGAGGCCGCGCGCCGCACCGCGCCCGGTGGCCGGGTGTGGATCCAGGACTACCACCTGCAACTCGTGCCGCGGATGCTCCGCGAACTGCGGCCGGACGTCAGCTCCGGCTTCTTTCTGCACATCCCGTTCCCGCCAATCGAGCTGTTCCTGCGCCTGCCGTGGCGGCGACGCGTGCTGGAAGGCCTGCTCGGTGCCGACGTGATCGGGTTTCAGACCCCGGCGGGCGCCTACAACTTCACGCGGCTCGCCGACCGGCTGATCGAGGCGGAGCCTCAGGGCGAGACGATCCGCTATCAGGGGCGCGACATCCGGGTCGGCGCCTTTCCGATCTCGATCGACACGGACCGTTACGCGAACGCCGCGCTTGCGCCCGAGATCCGTGAACGGGCCGAACAGCTCCAGCAGCTTCGTCGCGGCCGCAAGATCATCCTCTCCGTCGACCGGCTCGACTACACGAAGGGCATCGACCTGCGGCTCAAGGCGTTCCTCGAGTGGCTGGGGCGCAAGGATCGGTCGATTCGCGACGCGGTGATGGTCCAGGTCGCGGTGCCGAGCCGGGAGCGCATCTCGGAGTACCAGATCCTGAGGCGCGACGTGGAGGAACTGGTCGGCCAGATCAATGGCGAGTACGGCGAGCTCGGCGTGGTCCCGGTCCAGTACTTCCGGCGCAGCCTGCCGTTCGAGGAGCTGATCGCTTTCTACCTGGTGGCCGACGTGATGCTGGTGACGCCGCTGTGCGACGGCATGAACCTGGTCGCCAAGGAGTACGTCGCGACGCGGCTCGAAGACGACGGGGTGCTGGTGCTTAGCGAGTTCGCGGGAGCGGCCGCCGAGCTGCCGGACGCGCTGCTGGTGAACCCCCACGACGTGAACGCGATGGCGGCCACGATCGAACAGGCGATCACGCTCGACCCGGACGACGGGGCGCGCCGGATGAAGGCGATGCGCGAGGTCGTGCGGCGGCACTCCGTCCACGAATGGGCGGCGCAGTTCATCGAGGCCCTGGTCTGACGCGCATGGAACGCCCTGTCAGCGATGCCGAAGCGGGGTTCGACGTAGGCGAGGGGTTCGAACGCTTCTCGCAGAAGGACGACGTCTTCTGCCGTTCGTTCTGGGACCCCGAGGTGAGGACCTCCCGCTCGGACATGTTCTACGAGACGTACCGCACGCCGGAGCTGCGGTGGCGTCCGGTCGAAGGGTTCACGCGGCGCGACTACGCGCTTCGCAACGCCTCCTGGCACGTCACCGATCTGTTCGCGGAGTTCAGGGAATGCGCCGACCGTCGCGAGGGCTTCCTCGACCCCTACACGGTGCTCCGGGAGGGTCCGGGTCCGCCCGACGAGAGCGACGAACCGGAAGAGGTCCTCGCCGCCCGACTCGCCGTCGATCTCAAGACGGCCGCCCGCGCGTTGGGCGCCGACCTGATCGGCATCACCGGAACTGACGAGCGCTGGGTGTACACGCACGCGTACTCGAGGGAGACGGAGACGGAGAAACCGCAGGAACTGCCTGAGGAACTCGGAAACGTCGTCGTCATCGCGCAGGCGATGGACCGGAAGCTGGTGCAGACCGTGCCGTCGGCCCTGAGCGGGACAGCGACGGGGGTCGGCTACAGCAGCGACACAGTGGTGCTGCTGGCGATCGCCCAGTACATCCTGAACATGGGCTATGCCGCGGTGCCGACGATGAACGACACGGCCCTGGCGATTCCGCTCGCGATCAAGGCGGGGCTGGGCGAGTACGGCCGTCACGGCCTGCTGATCACCAGGGAGTTCGGTCCCAGGGTGCGGCTCGGGAAGATCTTCACCGACATGCCCCTGGCTCACGACCGTCCGCGGCGCTTCGGCGTGCGCGAGACCTGCGAAGTGTGCCGCGCATGTTCCGATGCGTGCCCGCCGAAGGCCATCGCGATGGACGCACCGTCGGACCGCATCTACAACATCTCCAACATCCGTGGCGTCAAGAAGTGGACGACGGACGCCGAGAAGTGCTTCCGGTTCTGGTCGAACCAGAACACGGACTGCTCGATCTGCGTCCGGGTCTGCCCCTACAACCGGGACTACTCGAAACGCCTCAGCCGGATCTGGCGGTGGATGGCGGGGACCCGCCTGCGCCGGCTCGCCCTCTGGCTCGACCGCCTGAGCGGGCGAGGGCGGCGGATGGCGCCCCAGACGTGGTGGGGAGGAGCTCTGTCCGGCTGGTAGGCTTGAGCGTAGCGCCCGGCCGCGGAGCGCAGGAGAACAGGAGGAAGCTCCGAACGGAATAGCGACTCTGGCCGTCCCGTTCGGATCCAGCACGATGTGGATCAAGAAGTACGACCCCGCCCGCTACCTCCCGTCCGACGCCGGAGTACGGCTGCCGAGCCTTGAACCGACGCCGCGGGACGTCTACATGGACCGGCGCAAGTTCGTGGCCGCGGCCGCGGCCACGATCGGCATTGCCGGCGCGTCGCCTCTGGCATCCCAGTTCCGTCTCCGCCGGCAGGTGCCGGCGCCGCCACCGGCGCCGCCCATCGAGGAGATGCTGAAGCCGGCGCTCGAGCGGCCCGACGTCTACGGCGCCGAGCCGAGCGCCAGACCGAAGCGCAACACGAAGTTCGCGGGTCCGCCGGCGAGCGTCGGCGGCGCGCTGACTCCGCGCGAGGCGGCCGGCATCCACAACAACTTCTATGAGTTCTTCCCGGGCCGCGCCGGTCCGGTGTGGAAGTTCGCCGGCAAGTTCACCGTGGAGCCGTGGAAGGTGGAGGTCACGGGCCTGTGCGACAACCCGATGACGCTCGACCTCGACGACATCTTCGCCTTCGCCCATGAGGAGCGCTTCTACCACTTCCGCTGCGTCGAACGCTGGGCGATGAACGTGCCCTGGAGCGGCTTCCCCCTGAGCAAGCTGATCGAGAAGGCTGCGCCCAAGTCGTCAGCCAGGCATGTGCGCTTCTTCACCGCTCTCGAGAGGGATCAGATGCCGGGCGTCAGGGAGGCCCACTGGTACGAGTGGCCCTACTTCGAAGCCCTGCGGATGGATGAAGCGATGAACGAACTGGCCTTCGTCGCCACCGGCATCTACGGCGAGCCTCTGGTCAAGCAGCACGGCGCGCCGCTGCGCATCGTGGTGCCGTGGAAGTACGGCTACAAGAGCGCGAAGTCGATCGTGAAGATCGAGTTCGTGGCCGAGGAGCCGAAGATCTTCTGGCAGATCCAGCCCCACGAGTACGGCTACCTCTCGAACGTGAACCCGAACATTCCGCATCCGCGCTGGAGCCAGGCGACCTCGCACTGGCTGCACAACAGCCAGCCGTTCGACACGCCGATCTTCAACGGCTACGGCGAGTACGTCGCCAAGCTCTATCCCGACGAGCCGACGACGATGCAGCGCGCGCTGCGGATGGGCCAGGTGGCTCGGTAGCCCTACGGCTCGTTACTAGCCGCCGCCAGTGCGGCTCCAGCTCCATGGCGCGCCGCCTGCACCGCGGCCGCGAACAGGCCGATCGCGACGCCGAAAGTGATCAGGCCGGCCAACTGGATCCAGCCGAACATGTCCGACGGCGTGGCAACCGAGAGCAGCGCGGATCCGAAACCGAAGTCGGCGAACTCGCCGTCGCGTACTGCCTCCAGCGCGGCCAGACCCGTGAGCAGGAGGGCACCTCCGGCCAGCGTGAGAGTGCCGTACGTCAGGCCGTGGGTAGCGAGTTGCGCCGGCGACCGCGGCGGCAGCGGCTCCTGGCGGCGGACCTCGAACTTCGGCTCCCGCTCTTTCGGCCTGACGAAGCGGCTGAGCATGTAGAGGCCGGGCAGGCCAAGCGGGATCGTGAACAGGAAGAAGTTCGACCACCCGATGGAGTGGACCATGAAGCCGGCGATAGGCCCGGAGACGATCCGTCCCATGCCGAACAGGGTGGAGAACAGGGCGTACTGAGTAGCCGAGAAGCGCTTCTGCGTCATGCGCAGAAGGAGCACGGAGAAGGCGCCGGTACCAAGACCCTGACATAGGGATTCGAAGCCCATGGCGCCGTAGAGGAGGCTCGGCTGCATTGGCAGGTTCGCCAGCAGGATGTACCCGACGTTCGAGAAGATCTGGAGGAATCCGAAGATCCACAGGGCTCTGCCGAGGCCGATCACGTTGGTCCCCAGACCGCCGGCGATCGAGCCGACGATCGTGGCGGTCGTGCCGACGGTTGCGAGAGCGACGCCGCGGTGGAACTCCGAGTACCCCATGTCGACGAGGAAGGGTCGGAGCAGGCCCTGCGCCAGGTTGTCACCGAACTTGAAGAGAATGACGAAGGCGAGTATCTCGACGGCCCGGTGGCGGGAGAGAAAGCCCAGGAACGGTTGCCAGACGGCGTCCCGGAGCGTCTTCGGGCCGGGCGGCAGGTCCTTCGGTTCGGGCGCCAGGATCGTGATCGCCAGCATGGGCAGGTAGAGAGCCGCCAGACCGACACAGACGAGGGGCCAGGAGATGGCTCCGGCGACCGAGATCGCGGTTCCACCGGCGACGAGCATGGCAAGTCGATAGAGGCCGATCCGGGCGCCGACCGCCGCGCCCTGTTCCTCCTTGCGGAGCACGTCCACGGCGTAGGCGTCGACCGCGATGTCCTGGGAGGCGGCCGCCATGGCGATCGCCAGGGTCAGGGCGAGGGCCAGCCAGGGGGTGTCCGGGTGATCGCCGACGCCGGACAGGCCGAGAGTGCCGAGGAGCAGACCGACCTGAGCGATCGCGGCCCATCCCCGTCGCCGACCGAGGAAGGGCGGCGGGAAACGGTCCATGAGGGGCGCCCAGACCACGTTGAACGTCCACGGTGCCTGGGCCAGGGTGAACAGACCGACAAGCCGGATGTCGATGCCGGCGTCGCGCATCCAGTCCGGTATCGCGATCCAGACCAGGCCCAGCGGCATGCCGGACGAGAACGAGAGCAGGACGACCGACAGGGTCCTCCAGGAGCGGACGGCCTGTGCAAGGCTCCGCAGCGTTCCGAGCCGTTCCGGAGCCTGCTCTTGCTCGGCCATCGGACTCATCCTATGCGTAACCGGCTATGAGTCGGCCGAAACTGGCGACCTGGAACCCACGTCGTTCAGAATCCGTAGTTGAACGTGAGCAGTCTCTCTTGGAGGAACCGACCGTGACCGCGACCGCCACCCAATCCCGACCCCTTCATCGTTCCGCGTCCGACCGCCTGATCGGCGGCGTCTGCGGCGGCATCGCCGCCTGGCTGGGCTGGAACCCGACCGGTGTCCGTCTGCTCTACATTCTGGTCTCGATCCTCTCGGTCGCCTTCCCCGGGATCATCGTCTACATCCTGCTCTGGATCGTGATGCCGCTCGGGGACTGAGCCGCCCACTGGGTGCGCCTGCCTGACATCCGACCGCCCGAGGACGGGCGCTCGGACTGTGACGCGGCTGGCGCGATGCCGCGAAGCGGCGAGCCCGAATCACGTTGTAGGCTGATCGTCGAGCCATGACGACAACCGACGCAGCCGAATTCCTCGACGCCCTCACGCGGCGCCTCGGCCCTGACCGCGTCCTCACCGGCGCCGCGCCGATGGCGGCGTACGAATCGGACGCCCTGACCGCGTTCCGGGCCCGGCCCCGGGCCGTCGTGCTGGTCGATTCGGCGAAAGAAGTCGTCGACGTGGTGCGGCTCTGCGCCGCTGCGAACGTGCCCTTCCTGGCGCGCGGAAGCGGCACCAGCCTGTCGGGCGGCTCGCTGCCGGTCCACGACGGCGTGGTCATCGCGATGAACCGGCTCAACCGGATCCTCGAGGTGGACCCGGTGCGGCGGACGGCGGTCGTCGAACCGGGTGTCGTCAACCTCGCCGTGTCCGACGCCGCGGCGCCCTACGGCCTCTACTACTCGCCCGATCCGTCGAGCCAGTCCGTATGCACGATCGGCGGCAACCTGGCCTTCAACTCGGGCGGCGCCCACTGTCTGAAGTACGGCATGACGAGCAACCACGTCCTCGGCCTCGAGGTGGTGCTGCCGGACGGCGAGGTGATCGAACTCGGCGGCGACAGCCTGGAGGGCGTGGGGCCGGACCTGGTCGGGCTGTTCGTCGGCTCCGAGGGTCTGTTCGGGATCGCCACCAAGATCACCCTGCGCCTGCTGCCGAAGCCCGAGACGTACTTCACCCTGCTGGCGGCCTACGATTCGCTGGCGGCGGCGGGCGAGGCGGTGGCCGCGGTCGTCGCCTCGGGCCTGCTGCCCGGCGCGATGGAGATCATGGACAACCTGGCGATCGAAGCGGCCGAGGCCGCAGTCGGCGCCGGCTATCCGCTCGATGCCGAGGGGCTGCTGATCGTCGAACTCGAAGGGGAGAAGCAGCAGGTCGCCGCCGAGAGCGAGTTGCTGCTGGAAGTCGTGAGGCGATCGAAGCCCTACCTGGAACACATTGCCAGCGACCCGGACGATCGGATGCGCATCTGGAAGGGCCGCAAGAGCGCCTTCTCGGCGGTCGGTCGGCTGAGCCCCGACTACATCGTCCAGGACGGTGTCGTGCCCCGGTCCCGCCTGGGCGAAGCGCTGACGAAGATCCAGCACCTGGGCGAGGAGCACGGCATCCGCGTGGCCAACGTCTTCCACGCCGGCGACGGCAACCTGCACCCGCTGATCCTCTTCGACGGCCGGGTCGAGGGCGAACTGGAGAGGGCCGAAGAGCTGGCGGGCGAGATCCTCCGTCTGTGCATCGACCTCGGCGGTTCGATCACCGGCGAGCACGGCGTCGGGATGGAGAAGAGGCAGTACCTGGGTGAGATGTTCGGCGACGCCGACCTGGATGCGATGCGCCGGATCCGCCTGGCGATCGACCCGGGCGAACTGGCGAACCGGGGCAAGATGTTCCCGGACGCCGAGGCGCCGGCGCTGCTGAGCCACGGTCCGCATCCGCTAGAGGTAGCTGGCGTCATCTCGCGCGAATGAGGCGCGGCGGCGCGGTCAACAACGGAAAGCCAGGAGACTCGTGACCGGCGTTGTTCATCGGCCGGCTTCGGCGGCCGAGGTTGCCGAAGCCGTACGCGGCGCGCAGTTGGTGGTGCCGCGTGGCGGCGGCACGAAGCCGTCGTTGTGGTCGGTGGACGGCGCCGACCTGCTCGACCTGTCGGCGCTCGACGGCATCACCGAGTACCTGCCGAGCGAGTACACGGTGACCGCTCTGGCCGGCACGCCGCTGGCCGACGTCGAGGCGCGGCTGGCCGCCGAGGGGCAGTACCTGCCGTTCGATCCACTGCTGGTCGAGGCCGGCAGCACGGTCGGCGGCGCTGTGGCCGCGGGTGCCAACGGCCCCGGCCGGCTCCGCTATGGCGGGCTGCGCGACTTCCTGCTGGCGGTGACCTTCGTCGACGGCCGCGGCGAGATCGTCCGCGGCGGCGCCAAGGTCGTGAAGAATGCCGCCGGCTTCGACCTGCCGAAGCTCATGGTCGGCAGCCTCGGTCGTCTTGGCGTGCTCACCGAGTGCACGTTCAAGGTCTTTCCGCATCCGGAGAGCTGCGCCACCCTGCGCATCCCGGGCATGGCTCTCGACGAGGCCATCGAGGCCGCCGGCCGCGTCGGCGCCGGCGCGGTGGAGATCGAGTGCCTCGACCTGGTCCATGGTCTGGCCGGCTGGGACCAGGAGATTCGGATCGGAGGCCGCAGCTTCGCCCTGGACGCCCGTCTGAAGCGTGCCGCCGATCTTCTCGACACGGACGTCACCACTCTCTCGGGCGACGCCGACGCGAGCCTCTGGCGAACCCGCCGCGAGTTCGGGTGGGCTTCGCCGGACGCCTCCGTTCTCAAGCTCCCCCTGACTCCGGCCACGGCCGGCGCCCTGGAACAGGTTCTTGCCGATCTCGACGCATCCCAAGTGGCCAGGGTCTTCAGCGCCGGCATCCAGCAGGCCTTCGTCGCCTGGCCCGCCGAACGCGTCGCCGACCTGACGGTGCTGGACCGCGCCCTCACGCAGTCGAAGCTGACGGCGCTCGCGCTGCGCGCGCCGGCCGACGCCGCGAGCCAGCCGATTCTCGGCTACCGCACCGGCGGCGAGCTGCTACGCCGAGTCGAGCAGGCCCTCGACCCGGCCGGCCGCTTCGGTCGACTGTAGCGCTACGGGACGCCGGAGCGTCGGCGCGCCTAGCCTCCTGGCTGGCGTGGCGTGGGCGAACGGTTCAACTGCGGACGGCCGCGGACGAAACTTCCAATCTGCCGACCCTGAAACCTTCAATCTGCCGACGCTCCGCGGGTTCGAAGACGAGCACCATTGCCGCTCGCGTCAAACGAGGTTGGCGATTACTGCGGAGGGAACGGCCGACTGCTATCTTCCGAAGCTTGTAGAGGCCGGGATCCTGCGAGTGCCCCGCACCCCTTGGGAGAGACCCTGAAGTTGAGCATCAGTACATTCGACACGCTCGCGGCCGCCCAAGACCTGCAGGCGGCAGGCATAGGCGAGAGGCAGGCAACAGCTATCGTTAGCGCCATGCGCGAGGCCACTGGAGAACATCTGGCCACGAAGGCGGACCTCGAACACTTGGCCACGAGAGCGGATCTCTACAAGCTGGCGATCGGGATCGTACTCGCCAACGTGGGCCTTACGGCGGGCGTCATGCGGCTGTTGCTCTGATAAGGCCGCGCCGGCGTCTCAGCTCGCCTTCGGCAGTGCCCCCATCACGGCCTTGACCTCAAGGAACTCCTCGAAGCCGAAGTCGCCCCATTCGCGGCCGTTACCGGACTGCTTGTAGCCGCCGAAGGGGGCTCCGAAGTCGGCGGGGGCGCCGTTGATGTGGACGTTGCCGGCGCGGATCCGGGAGGCCACGCTGCGGGCGTGGTCGAGATCGCCGGACTGGACGTAGCTCGACAGGCCGTAGACGGTGTCGTTGGCGACCTGGATCGCCTCCTCCTCCGTCTCGTACGGGAGGATGGAGAGCACGGGGCCGAAGATCTCCTCGCGGGCGATCGTCATGTCGTTGCTGACGCCGCCGAAGACGGTGGGGCGGACGTAGTAGCCGCTGTCGAACCCCTCGGGACGGTCGGTGCCGCCGGTGACGAGCTCCGCGCCTTCCTCGATGCCCTTGGCGATCAGGCCCTGGATCTTGTCGTATTGGACCTTGCTGACGACGGGGCCGATGGCGACGCCTTCCTGTCCCGGAGGGCCGACGACCGTCGCCTCGGCCGCTGCCTTGGCGACCTCGAGGGCACGGGCGTGCGCCGCCGCCGGCACCAGCATCCGCGTCGGCGCGTTGCAGGACTGGCCGCTGTTCAGGAAGCACTGCCGGGTTCCGGCCTTGACCGCCTTGTCGATGTCCGCGTCCTCGAGGACGATGTTCGGCGACTTGCCGCCGAGCTCCTGGGCGACCCGCTTGATCGAGTCGGCGGCGGCCTTGGCGACCGCGCGGCCGGCGCGGGTGGAGCCGGTGAAGGACATCATGTCGATGCCGGGGTGAGCCGATAGCGCGGCGCCGACCTCGGGTCCCTCTCCGTTGATCAGGTTGAAGACGCCCGGCGGCACGCCGGCGTCGTGGAGGATTTCGGCGAGCAGGATCGCGTTGAGCGGCGCCACCTCGCTCGGCTTGAGGACCATCGTGCAGCCCGCGGCGAGCGCCGGGGCGACCTTGCAGGCGATCTGGTTGATCGGCCAGTTCCAGGGCGTGATCAGGCCGCAGACGCCGACCGGTTCCTTGACGATGTTCGTCGTGCCGCGCGTCTCGACGAAGTCGTAGCCCTTCAGCACGTTCAGGGCGCCGGCGAAGTGGCCGAGGCCGGAGGGAGCCTGCGCGGCCTTGGCGAGCCAGGCCGGGGCGCCCATCTCCATCGAGATCGTCTCCGCCATCTCGCCGATCCGGGCCTGGTAGCCGGCGACGATCCGGCCCAGGAGCTCGACCCGTTCTTCCTGACTGGTTTGGGAGAACGACTCGAAGGCGGCCTGTGCCGCCGCGACGGCCTTGTCGACGTCGGCAGCGCTGCCGAGGCTGATCCGGCCGATCGCTTCTTCCGTCGACGGATCGATGACGTCCATCGTCTTCGGGGTCACCGGGTCGACCCACTCACCGTTGATGTAGAACTGCAGCGCTTCCTTCATGGGACTGTTCTCCGAAAGTGTTGAGCTGGTGGGACGGGTGAGTGTAGCCCGACTTGACTCTCAGTTGAGTAGTTGGCGCGCAGCCCTTTCGCCGCACTCCGCCCCGACGGCGATCGCCCGGCTCAGGCCGATGCCGTGGAGGACATTGCCGGCGAGGTGAAAGCCCTCGATGGGCGCCAGCGCGGCTTCGATGCGAGCAACTCGCTGTGGGTGGCCGGGTGCGTACTGGGGGATGGCGTGCAGCCAGCGGGCAACGCTTGTATAGGTCGGCGCGGCGTCGATGCCGACCGTCCGGCGTAGCTCCAGGCGGGTCAGGTCGATCAGCGCGTCGTCGTCGAGGTCGGCTGCCTCCGGATCGACGCCGCCCCCGAACATCGAGCGGGCCAGAAACGTGCCATCCGGGCCGCGGCCGCGAAAGGTCGCGCTCTCGAACTGGCAGCCAAGCATGCGGATGCCCTCGCCGCGGGCGACGAGAAAGCCGTAGGCTGGCTCCAGATGGGCCGCGGCCGCAGCGTCGAAGGCCGTGTGGACGATCGCCATCGGGGGCGATTCGATCCGCCGGAGTTCATCCGCGGCCGCTGCCGAGACGCCTTCGACGAGGTCGGCGGCGGCCGGGAGATCGGCCGCGACGACGACCGCGTCGGCGGCGAGGTCGCGGACGGACGACGTAACGGTGAAGCCTCTGCCGCGACGCTCGATCGCGGTCACGCGCCGCTTGCAGCGGACCTCGATTCCGGTCTGCGCGGCAACTGTCCGTGGCAGGCTCTGGATGCCCTGAAGAAACGTCCGGTGACCGGGCGGCTGCGCGCCGCGCTTGCGGCCGGCGCGCATCGCCTTGAACAGCGAGCCGTAGGCTTCTTCCATCGCGACCAGGCGCGGGAGCGCGGCCGCGGCCGAGAGTCTTCGGGCGTCGCCGGCGAAGATGCCGAGGACGACGGGTGAGATCAGGCGTCGGGCGGCCTGCCGACCCATGCGGCGGGCGGCGAAGTCGAAGAGCGACTCGTCGTCGTCCGCTGCGGCGCCGCTGCTCATCAAGTCCGCGCCCTCGGTGCGATCCTCACCGGTACGTCGGGCCGGCACGAGGGGTTCCATCGCCAGCCTCGCCAGGCCGATCGGCCCAAGCAGGCCGCTGCGGACGAAGGCGGCCGGACTACGCGACAGCTCTCGGAGTCTGCCGCCCCGGTAGATGTAACGCCGATTCGCCGCCGGTTCCGGCGCCAGCACCTCGCCCTTGAGACCGCAGGCCGCGATCATCTCGCGCACTGCCGGCTGATCGTCGAGAAAGCCCTGCGGGCCGGTCTCGATCAGGAAGCCACCGGCCTCCTGCGTCCGCGCCTTGCCGCCGACCTGGTCGTCCGCCTCGAGTACGACGATCTCCAGAGAAACGCCCGCGCGATCCGCCTCAGCGGACGCCTTCCACGCGGCGGCAAGTCCGGAAGGCCCGCCGCCGACGACCACCAGACGGCCGGCCGCCGGCGGTTCGCTCAAGCGTCCTCCGCTTCGGCGTGGACGGCCTCGACCAGGGTGTGCACCGCTTCCAGCGGGGTTTCCGGCAGCACGCCGTGGCCAAGGTTCACGATGTGGCCGCGGCGGGGCAGGCTGGCGAGCAGGCGTGCGGTCTCTCGCCGGATCACCTCTTCGCCGGCAAGGAGAACGGTGGGATCCAGGTTGCCCTGCAGACAGAGGTCCGACCGGCGCCGGCGGAGCGCTCCAAGGTCGGTTCGCCAGTCGACGCCAAGGACCTCGCAGGGCAGGTCGGCGTAGTCGTTCACCAGTTGGGGCGCGGCATGCAGGAAGAGGATGCGGGGGACGCTCGCGTCGCCGAGCCGCCGGAGCAGGCGTTCGAGGTGCGGCCGCACCCGGCGGCGCCACTCGGCCCGGGGGAAGAGACCGGCCCAGGAATCGAAGACCTGGACCGCGTCCGCGCCGGCCTCGTGCTGGGCGATCAGGTAGCGGGCCGAGAGCCGGCCGAGCCGGTCGAGCAGGGCGTCGAAAGCCGCCGGTTGTTCGTAGGCGAACGCCCGCAGCCGGGGAAAGTCGCGCACGCCGCGGCCTTCGACCAGGTAGGCGGCGAGGGTGAGGGGAGCGCCGGCGAAGCCGAGCAACGCCGTCCCCGGGCTCAAGTCACGGCGGACCAGCCGCTGCGCCGCCGTGACCTCGGGTGCGATCTCAGCTTCGTCGAGGCGGTCCGGGTCGGGCAGGGCCGCCACCGACCCGGGGTCGCGGATCGGTTCGGCGATCACCGGGCCGGGGTCGAAGCGGAACTCGACGCCCAGGGCGGGCAGCGGCGACATGATGTCGGCAAACGTGATCGCGGCATCGAGCGGGAAGCGGCGAAGCGGCATCAGGGTGACTTCGGCCGCCAGTTCGGGATTCCCGGCCAGGCCGGCGAAGCCGTGGCGTTCCTTGAGCGCCCGGTACTCGGGCAGGATGCGTCCCGCCTGACGCATGATCCAGAGCGGTCGCCGCGGCGTGTCCTCGAAACGGAGGGTGCGAAGCAGCAGGTCGCTGTTCGCCAGCACAGGCTCGTTGGGCGATGCGGCCGCCGGACGGGCCGTGGACCCGGCGAAGGCGGTCACTTGGCGCCGTCCGCCGCGCGACGGCTCTCGAGCAGCTCCGGGGCCGCGGCGGCGAGGAAGGCGTCGACTCCATCCTGGCCGATCTCGATCGCGACCGCGCGCAGGCCGACGACCGGGAGGTGGCTCAGGCGCTTCGCCATGACGGCGGTCCACTCCCTGAGCGCCTCTCGCTCGCCCTCGGAGATGTCCTTCAGGTCTCCCTGCAACAGACGGTCGAGGTTCGTGCCCAGCGAGTCCTGGTACTTCGCGCCGATCGCCCGGATCGCGCCGGCGACCGACCGGGTTGCCATCGCCTCGCGAAACGCGTCGAGTTCCTCGTCGATCAACACCCGCGCCTCGGCGGTGCGCTCGCGCCGGTCACGCAGGGTCTGCTGAGCCAGCTCGTTGATCTGGTCCATGCCGATCCGCCGAAGACCGGCTGCACGGGCGTCGGCGGGGGCGACATCGGCCGGAATCGCCATGTCGACGACCAGCGGCGCGGCCCCGAGCTGTTCCTGGCCGGCGCGGGCAAGGGCGAAGAGACAGGGGCGATCGACCACGGGTTCCGGCGCGCCGGTCGAGAACAGCAACCCCGTCACGGCCGGCGGTCTGGCGCGGAACGCCTCCAGGCCCATCGTCTCGATGGCCGGGGCGGCGCAACGTGAGGAAACCGCCTCGGCCGTTCGCCTGGCCAGGTCCTCGGCCTTGCCCGCGGTGCGGTTGACGAGAATCAGGGGCACGCCCCGGTCGTGAAGGCGCTCGGTGCAGGTTTCGGTCATCGCTGCCACGCCGACCAGGGCGACCGGCCCGGCGGCATGGGCCCCTCGTTCGCTCAACAGATCGGCCGCGATCTCGGACAGCGACGTGCGTCCGGCGCCTACGCCGGTCTCGCGGTGGACGCGTTTGCCGGCGCGGAGCGCGGATTCGATGACCCGTCTCAGGTCGGAGTCGACCGTCCCGGAGGCGGTCGCCTCCTCGAGCGCGTCGCGCAGTTGTCCGCGGATCTCGCGTTCCCCCGGCTGGGCGGAGTCGAGACCGGACGCGACGAGATACAGATGCTCGACGGCGCCCTCGCCCTCCCAGGTCCTGAAGACCCGTCGCGCCGCGCCGGCGCCGGCGACGAGGCGCAGCAGCTCCCGCCGGCAGGAAGCGAGCGAGGTCCCCGGCTCGGCGGAGAAAATGAACGCGACCCGGTTGCAGGTGGCGAGATACACCAGCCCCTGAGCGCCGATTCTCTGCCTCAGCCGACGCGTTTCGGCCTCGCGACGGCTCGCCGGCAGCGTGTACTGAGCGATCTCCCCGGCGGAGGCGTAGCGCCAGGTCGCCGCGACGACGCAGCAGTTGTCCATCGGGCGATTCTGACTCAGTTCCGGGCGCGGATTGTCACAGGCGTGTCAGTGTAAGCACCATTCGCGGGTGTTTCGGAGGATCAGATCCGTCAGGGCGTCCAGGTGATCGGGACGGTCGTTGAGGCACGGAATGTAGCGGAGGCGTTCGCCACCGGACTCCTCGAAGTAGCCGCGGTTCTCGACTTCGATCTCCTCGAGCGTCTCGATGCAGTCGGCGGAGAAGCCGGGGCAGGCGACGTCGACCTTCTTGAAGCCGGCCTCGGGCAGCTCGCGCATCAGCGCATCCGTCTTCGGGCCGATCCACAACTCGCGGCCGAACTGGGACTGGAAGGTGCTGATCACGCGATCCTGGTCGATGCCGAGTTCCTGAACCAGCAGCCGCGTCGTCTCCAGGCACTGGCACTGGTAGGGGTCACCGTTGTCGATGTAGCGCTGCGGCACACCGTGGTAGGAGAGGACGAGCCGGTCGGGCTCTGTGTCGACCCAGGTCTCGCGGATGCTCGCGGCGAGTGAACTCAGGAAACCCGGGTCGTCGTAGTAGCTGTTGATCGTGCGCAGCTCAGGCACCCAGCGCCAGCGGCGCAGTCGCCGGGCGAGCATGTCGATCGTGGAGGCCGTGGTGGCAGCCGAGTACTGAGGGAAGAGCGGGAAGAACAGGAGGCGGGTGCATCCCCGGTTGCGTAGTTCCAGGAGAGCTCTCCTGATCGACGGTTCGCCGTAGCGCATGCCGAGGGCGACGTGGAAAGGGGGCCCGTTTCCACCGGCCTGCTGCCGCAGCCTGGCGGCGATGCCCTCGACCTGACGGTTGCCGATGACGAGCAGGGGCGACCCTTCCTCGGTCCAGATCTTCCCGTAGAGCCTGGCGACCCGTTGCGGCCGCGTGGTGAGCACGAGGAGATAGAGGATCGGCAGCCACTTCCAGCGCGGCACCTCGGCGATGCGGAGGTCGCTCAGAAACTGGCGGAGGTAGCGGCGCAAGGCCTTCGCCGTGGGTGCCGCGGGGGTGCCGACGTTGGCGAGCAGGACGCCGATCGCGCGTCGATCCGCATCCGCCGGAAGAGAAGGTTCCGGTTCGAAGAGAGAAGTGCCAGCCAACCCTGACCTCCGCGTCAGATCCAGTCGCGACGGACCAGGAAGTCGGAGGCGAGACGCGCCTCCGGTGTGCCGTGCTCGGGTTCGTGGTCGTAGCGCCAGGCGGCGAGCGGCGGCAGCGACGCCAGGATGGACTCGGTGCGGGCCCTTGCCTGGAGGCCGTAGCGTGTGCCGCGGTCGTAGACGAGGTTGAACTCCACGTAGCGTCCTCTTCGGTAGAGCTGAAAATCGCGCTCGCGCTCTGTGTACGGAAGGTCCTTGCGACGCTCCAGGATCGGCAGGTAGGCGGGCAGGAAGTGATCGCCGATGCTGCGGGCGAAGGCGAAGCAGCGGTCGAAGCGGTCGAGTTCCGGCGGGCGCTCGAGCCGGTTCAGATCGTCGAAGAAGAGACCGCCAACGCCGCGCATCTCCTGCCGGTGGGGAAGATAGAAGTAGTCGTCGCAGGCTGCCTTGTAGTTGCCGTAGAGATCACGGCCGTACGGCGCGCAGGCCTCGGCGGCGGTACGGTGCCAGTGAACCGCGTCTTCCTCGAAGCCGTAGTAGGGCGTCAGATCGAAGCCGCCCCCGAACCACCAGCCCTCCTCGTCCGCCTGGGTTGCTCCGGCTGGCGGATGGGCGATGAAGAAGCGAATGTTGGCGTGACTGGTCGGCGCGTACGGGTTGCGGGGATGGACGATCAAGGAGACCGACGTCGCTTCGAAGGAACGCCCCGCCAGGTCCGGGCGTCGCTCGGTCGCTGCCAGGGGTAGGGAGTCGCCGCGCGACCGGCTGAAGTTGACGGCGGCCTTCTCGATTACGGGGCCGTCGCTGAGCACTCTGGGCCGGGCGCATCCGCCCCGCTCGTTCGTCAGCTCGCGAGCGTCGAACGGAGTGCCGTCGATCTCGACGAGGGCGGCGCAGATGCGATCCTGGAGCCCGCGGAAGTAGGAGGCGACCGCGCCGGCGCCATTCGTGGCTGAACCGGGACTCACGGTGCCGGAATCTCCGCCAGGGCTTCGCCAACGGCCGTCGCGAAGCCGGTGAGCGCGTCCTCGTCGTGGGCGAGGGACAGAAAGCCGACCTCGTAGGCCGACGGGGCCAGCATGAAGCCGCGCTCCAGCAGCCCCCGGTGAAGCAGACCGAAGATCTCCGCCGTGTTGGGGTGGAAGCGGTCGACCCGCCGCGGCAGTTCGCCATCTCCGTAGGCGAGCCAGAAGATCGAACCGCAGCGAACCGTCCGGTAGGGGTGGCCGCTCGATGCGAGCACCGGGCCGAGTTCTCCCTCCAGGCGCTCCCCAAGGGCCTCCATCCGGTTCCAGCCGTCGTTTGCATTGAGCTCGCGCAGGGTGGCGAGTCCCGCGGCGACCGCGAGCGGATTCCCGGACAGGGTACCCGCCTGGTAGACCGGCCCGAGGGGCGAGAGCTGATCCATCAGCCGCGCCGGACCGCCGTACGCGCCGACCGGCAATCCGCCCCCGATCACCTTTCCGAGGGTCCAGAGATCGGGCTCGATGCCGAGTTGTGCGCCGACCGTGATCCCGGGTACCCGAAAGCCGCTCAGCACCTCGTCGAGAATCAGCAGCGCTCCATGTTCGGTGCATCGGCGGCGGAGCTGCTTCAGGAATTCGGGGCGCTGCACCAGCAGGCCGTTGTTCGCGGGCAGAGGCTCGATGATCGCGGCCGCGAGGTTGCCGCCGTGGCGGCGAAAGGCCTCGTCCAGGGCGTCCTCGTCGTCGAGGGGAAGCACGATCGTGTCGCGGGCGGTCGCCGCCGGGATGCCGGCGCTCGACGCGATCCCAAACGTGGCGAGCCCGCTTCCAGCCTCGACGAGCAGCGCGTCGACGTGGCCGTGATAGCACCCCTCGAACTTGAGCACCAGATCGCGGCCGGTGCAGCCGCGGGCGAGCCGGATCGCCGATTGGGTCGCCTCGGTGCCTGAGTTGACGAACCGGATCTTCTCGATTCCGGGGACGAGTTCCTTGACCATCCGCGCCAGGTCGACCTCCCCTTCGTGCGGCGCCGCGAAGGAGGTCCCGCGGGCGGCGGCTTCCCGCACTGCCTCGACGACCGCGGGATGGCTGTGGCCGAGCACCAGGGGGCCGAAGGAACCGATGAAGTCGACGTAGCTCCTCCCGTCGACCGAGCGCATGACCGCTCCCTCTGCTTCGGCGATGAAGGGCGGTGTGCCGCCGACCGCCCGGTAGGCGCGCACGGGGCTGTTGACGCCGCCGACGAGGTGGCGCTGCGCCTCCTCCCAGAGATCCTCGCTGCTTCGTCCGGCGCTCATCCACTTTCCCTCGGGTCGCGATCTACCTCGGCTCACCATTCACCTTCGCCCGGAATGGGCGGCGCCCGCTTCGTCGAGCCACAGGCGTTCGATGCCGGCGGCGGTCGGTTCCTGTGCGCACTTCACGTTGCCGGCTCCGGCGCTACGGAGCGCCGCGGCTGTGGCGGCTCCGATCGCCCAGCAGCTTCCCGGCCAGTCCAGGCCGGACGCTACGAAGGCGGAAACCGCCGATGGAGCGGTGAAGAGTACGCGGGCCTGGGCCGCTTGCCAACCTTGGGGCCAGTCGAGGTCGTCGTTCGAATGTACGGTGTAGGCCTCCCACGCCGTGACCCGGCGGCCCGCCGCCTCGAGCGCTTCGACGAGCGACGCTCCGCCGCGCGCGGAGTGCGGCACGAATAGCGGGCAACGCGGGTCGAGTGCTCGGGCCGCGTAGCGGGCGAAGTCCTGGCCGCCCGAGGCCCGCGCTGCCAGGTTCGGCGGCACACCGGCCGCGAGCAGCGCGCGGGCGGTGCCTTCGCCGAGCGCGCACCACGGCAGCCGGCCCCAGGCGGGTTCGCGGACGGCCCGCTTTGCTGTGACGCGCGCGGCGGTTGGCGAGGAGACGAGCAGCCAGGGCCAGTGGCGGCGCGGGCGGTTCAGGTCGATGCGGTCGGTCGGCCACGGGGTGTCGAAGGCCTCGACAGCGGTCACCGGCAGCGCCGCCACCCGGACGGCGGGGTCGAGTCGACGGGTCAGGCGTCGCACGGTCGCCGGACCGGAAGTCACAACGAGGTCCGGATGCTCCCCACTGGGTGTGGCGGCCGTGGGGCCGGCGCCCGATTCGGCGAGATCCCGTTCGATTCGCCCAGCCAGGGTGTCGAGATCGACCGCGCTGTCAGCTGACGAGGCGGCGGCGTGGACAATGCCCGGCGCTTCGCCGATTCCCGCGGGTTCGCGCCAGTCGTCCGCCGCAATCAGGGCGTGGACCTCGTGCAGCACCGGCGCTCCCGGGCCGGTGGGGCGCGCGTCCGCCCAGGCGCCGAACGGTCGCAGACAACCGCCGCCGAGCCGACCGAGCAGGGAGCGCTCGGCGAAGGC